>NZ_JMQM01000001.1:640741-961112 GCF_000733725.1 Nitratireductor basaltis
AATCCCACGGTTTCAGTGGGTGTACTGGGTATCGGAGCGCCAGAGATGCTCCTGTTCAGAGCTATTGAAGGTATGGTTACGACCAACCTCCAGGCGATGTATACACGCGAACGGCGGGTAGAACTGGCTAGGATGAAGTTCGAGCAGACGCAGCTGAAGGCAGTGGAAGAAACACTGCGTCTGGCAGCTGATACTAGGCGCGCGTGGATACGAGCGGTATCTGCGAATGAAGTGGTTGCTTACCTGAATCAGGGCCAGGCGGCTGCTGATGCAGCTTCGGAACTTGCCAAGAAGCTGGGCGAGTCTGGCGCGATGCCCAAGGCTGCGCAGGCTCGGGAGCACGCATTTTATGCAGAACTTACGGGCCAGCTGGCGGAAGCTCGCCTGAATGCGAAGCTGGCCAAAGAAGAGCTTGCACGCCTTATGGGGCTTTGGGGGAGCGAACTTGATTTTTCCCTCCCAAACAAATTGCCACAATTGCCGAAGTCACTCAGATCCGGAGCGGCAATCGAAGCTGAAGCTCTACGCAACCGGGTCGATCTCAAGATAGCGCTATTGGAGCTTGAGTTGGCAGCCAAAGCCTTTGGGCTGACAAACGCGACACGATATCTGACCGATCTGGAACTCATAAGTGGCGTGGAAATCGAACAGGAAGTCGAGACAGAGTATGAACTGAACGGCGGCCATCTCGATCAGCGCGAAGAGCGCAAGCTGGTCATGACCCCACAACTTGAGTTTGAATTCGTCATCCCGATCTTCGATTCCGGTCAAGCACGGCTTCGCAAGGCCGAATTGGCTTATTTGAAAGCAGCCAATCTGGTGGCCGAGCGGGCGGTAAACGTCCGTTCCGAGGCCCGTTCAGCCTACACCAGCTATCGCGCGCGGCATGAACTGGCGCGCCACTACAAGAGCAATGTCCTGCCGCTGCGTCAGAGCATCGAAGAAGAGAGTCTCCTCACCTACAATGGCATGATCACCAACACCTTTGAACTGCTCGCTGATACGCGGGCGAAAATCAGCACGCTCTTACTTTCAGTCAGTGCCAAGCGAGACTTCTGGTTGGCTGACGCTGATCTGAACGCGGTGATCTTCGGCCCGGGATCGGGAGCAAGTGCAGGCAGTGCGGCAGCGCCGGAGATGGCGGAGTCCGGCGGAAGTCCTCACTGAATTCTAAGGTGACATCATGATGAATAGACGCAAACTGTTGGGCATTGGAGCGGCAGGTGCAGCCGCCGTTTCTGCAAAGGCCTGGGCTAAAACCTCCAATATGGGACTTCCGGAAGCGGCGCTGATGGAAAGTCCAGCAACACAGCCCCCGCTCGCCCCGAGTGTTGGACCGGATTACAACCCGGTCGTCACACTTAATGGCTGGACGCTCCCGTTTAGGATGAACAATGGAGTGAAGGAGTTTCACCTCGTTGCTGAACCCGTCGAACGCGAATTGGCGGATGGCATGGTCGCTTACCTGTGGGGCTATAATGGACAGTCTATCGGCCCCACGATCGAGGCAGTTGAGGGAGACCGTGTTCGTATTTACGTTACCAACAAGCTCCCAGAGCACACTTCGGTTCATTGGCACGGATTGATTCTGCCGTCGGGAATGGACGGGGTTGGGGGTCTCTCGCACCCCGGCATCCCGCCCGGCAAAACCTTCGTCTATGAGTTTGATCTGATCAAATCCGGCACCTTCATGTACCATCCCCATGCAGACGAGATGGTGCAGATGGCTATGGGGATGATGGGCTTCTTCATCGTCCACCCCAAAGACCCGGCATTCATGCCCGTCGACCGCGATTTCCTGATCATGCTGAACGCCTTCGACATCGATCCTGGGTCGTATGTACCCAAGATCATGACCATGACAGACTTCAATCTCTGGACATGGAACAGTCGCGTTTTTCCCGACATCGACCCACTTGTTGTCTCGAAGAACGACCGGGTGCGCGTTCGCGTCGGGAATCTAACCATGACCAACCATCCAATCCATATGCACGGCTATGACTTCGAGGTCACCTGTACAGATGGTGGGTGGGTAAGGCCGGAAGCACGGTGGCCGGAAGTCACCATCGACATTCCCGTTGGTGCCATGCGTGCCTATGAATTCGACGCATTATACGAGGGAGATTGGGCAATTCACTGTCACAAGTCTCACCACACCATGAATGCGATGGGACATGACGTTCCTACATTCATTGGTGTGGACAAATCGCTCCTTGCTCAGAAGATCCGGAAGCTTCGTCCCGAATACATGCCAATGGGCACGGCGGGCATGGCGGATATGGGCGAGATGTCTATGGAGCTACCAGATAATACCATCCCCATGATGGGAGGATGGGGGCCGCACGGCCCGCTCGAGATGGGGGGCATGTTCTCGGTGGTGAAAGTGCGCGAAGGGATCTCTGCAGGCGATTACACAGATCCTGGCTGGTATGAAAATCCTCCGGGAACGCAAGCCTACGAGTGGACTGGAGTTTTACCCGACTTCACCACTCAAGACAGTCCTGCCACGCACATTACCTCAACGCAGGAAAAGAATTCTGAGGGGCATGGTGCCCATCAGGTGGACAAGCATTGACCTGTGGTCTGCTTCAACAAGGTGAACGACATGAAAGCAGCATTCTTGATGGTGTCACTTGCCATTTTCGCGGGGCCGGCCATAGCGGCTGGCACTCATGCGGGTGGCCATGGCGAATACATGGCAGGTGAGCCCGGAGCGTTATCTGAAGTAAACAGGTCGATCGAGATCGAGATGCGGGAAACCGATGACGGGGAGATGATCTTCCAACCCGCGGCAATCAGCGTGAGGGCCGGCGAGACAATACGCTTCATCATCAAAAACGCAGGAGAGCTCGAACACGAGTTCGTCGTGGACCATCACGACAAGATGATGGAGCACAAGGAACTCATGCAGCGGTTCCCCGAAATGGAGCATGATGACCCAAACGCCATCCGCCTCTCAAGTGCCAGCAGTGGCGAAATCATCTGGAAGTTTTCCAATACCGGGAACTTCGAGTTTGGTTGTCTTCTTCCCGGCCATTACGAGGCCGGCATGAAGGGCAGCATCCTCGTTGCTGCACATTAACATCCCAACAACCTGGAAAGAGTCTGAATATGAAAGCGCGTGCTCTGATTACTCTTGCTGCTGTTCTTAGCCTTGCTGCTGTACCGGCAATCGCTAGCGAATATACGAAAGGCAAGGTCAAGAAGGTGGATATGAAAGCCAACAAGGTCACCATCATCCACGAAGAACTGAAGAATCTCGATATGCCTGCAATGACCATGGTCTTCGTCACCAAGGACGAAGCAATGCTGGAGAAATTGAAGGAAGGTCAGTCCATTGAGTTTGTGGCAGATCGTCTAAACGGAAAGCTCACTGTCCTCGAGGTGAAGTAGGCTTAAGCCGGTCCGAGCCGAGAGAAACTCTCTCGGCTCGGCGGCGCATCAAAATGCGGTGCGTGGAAAGTATCGGCCAGTTCTCAATCTTTGCCCTGCCGGATTTCAGCCCTACCTTGCTTGCAAGCCTCAAAATGCAGTGCAGGGAGGAGCACATATGGAACGGCGGAAATTTTTACTGGGCGCGCTCGCTGGGTTGGCCGCTCCGGCTGTGGTTGGACGTGCTTCAGCAAGTGACGACTCCGGCAGCAGCCTGCCGATTCCTCCGCTGGTTGACGTCCATGAAAGTTCTCCCACTTTGCTTGAGGCGATAAACGGGGAGCGAGCATTTATCGGGCACCAACGAGCTAGAGTGCTTGGGTGGTCCCAAAGCTATCTAGGCCCCACTCTTAGAATGCGCCGTGGGAGAGCGGCACGTATGTTGGTGGCCAACCGTCTTGATCGCGCCATCACCTCACACTGGCACGGCCTGCATGTGCCTGGGTGGCAGGATGGCGGGCCGCAGACCTTGATCGCACCGGGCTCCAGATTGGATCAGACTCTCGAGATAGAACAACCGGCGGGTACCTACTGGTACCATTCCCATCCCCATGGGGAGACTGGCGAGCAGGTCTATCTAGGATTGGCAGGAATGCTCCTTATCGAGGACGCAGGCAGTTCCCATACTGAGCTGTTGCCGGTCGAGTACGGGGTCGATGATATCCCGCTTATTGTTCAGGATCGCGCTTTCACCAGACGTGGTGAGTTAGCATATGACGATGATGGAATGGCCCTGATGCAGGGGTTCCGGGGCGACAAGGTTGTCATCAATGGAGCAATCAGCCCTAAAAAACATGTGCCACCTGGTATCGTGCGTCTTCGTCTTCTCAATGCCTCCAATTCGCGCGTCTACCGTTTCCAGTTTGATGATGGATATGAATTTCACAAGATTGCTGGCGACGCAGGGTTGTTGCCCGCGCCTGTCCGGATGGACGTTGTGGAGCTTGCGCCAGCTGAACGTGTTGAGATCCTCGTAGACTTCAGTGACGGTCGTACCAGACAACTGGTTTCTCCCGATGTGCCGGTATCCATGATGGGCGGAGGCATGATGGGAAATGGAAGTATGGGGCGCATGATGGGGCAGGGTGCTTCATCCGACCCTGACCAAATGCTGTTAATACTCACCCTCGAAGTAGATCAGGCGAAAAAAGCCAGCAAGATCGCGCTGCCCACTCTTTTCTCGCAAGCTCCTAGTCCCGATTTCGGTGAGCCCGTACGCCGGCGCAAATTTCAGCTCAACATGATGATGGGGATGGGGATGATGGGAGCCATGCTGGGTGGCAAGGCTGATCTCGGGATCAATGGCAAGACCTATGACATGGGACGGATCGACGAAACCATTCGGCTAGGTGAAACCGAAATCTGGGAAATTTCGGCAGATATGATGGCTCACCCCTTCCACGTGCATGGCACGTCATTTCAGGTGCTAAGTCAGAACGGTCGTAGGGTCGACTACGCCAGTACTGGTCTTAAGGACGTGGTATGGGTTGATGGTTCAGCCGAGATATTGGTCCGTTTCAATCATCCGGCAGGGCCAGATGCGCCATATATGTATCACTGTCATATCCTCGAACATGAAGATGCAGGCATGATGGGTCAGTTCACCGTCAGCTGACTTGGAACAAGAGGAATGACGAGGGATTTTAACTACCTACGCTGCCGTTCTGCATAGGAGCCGAAAATGGACTACACCATCAATCGAATTGTCGCCAACGCCACCTTCGAGGAGGTCGATACGCGAGTCCGTGAGGCGCTAACGGCCGAGGGTTTCGGGGTTTTAACGGAAATTGACGTCCAGAAAACCATGAAAAAGAAGCTCGAGAAGCAGATGCCACCCTATCGTATCCTTGGTGCCTGCAACCCGCAGATGGCGTACAAGGCGCTTGAGATGGAGCCTCGGGTGGGGGCGATGCTGCCATGCAACGTGATATTGCGAGAGGTCCCTGAAGGTGTTGAAATCGGAGCGGTCGATCCGGTTGCTTCAATGAGTGCAATAGAAAATCCTCAACTCCTCTCAGTTGCGGAAGAGGTGAGAACGCGTTTGAAAAAGGTCGTTGAATCAGTCTGACCTGAATTGGCTCTACACCCGAGGTGCGGCAAAAAGTAAAACCCAAGATCATGACTTGCTGTTGCCGCATTTGTTTCTATAGTCCTCGCTGTGCGGTTTAAGGGTGAGGATATAGAACCATCGCTTCAGTGGTGCGATTTCTGGTGTTGATCGCTTTTGCTCTGGCAGCTTTTGCTGCGCAGTCTTCGCCGCAATGGGGGAAGGCTTCTACCGGGCATTCTACCTCGCAGCTTGAGCATCTGGTCATACACCTTGATGCGGAAGGAAATGGCATTGCGGGGGAGGCGGACGATCACCCTGACTACTGTTGCGGGGGAGTGTTGTGCAGTCTGTACGCTCGTCCCTTGGACCATGAAGCAGACGTTGCCTTCATCGCCTTCAGTATTGAGCCTGACCCCAGGTCCCGTCCTCCAGTTTCACCTAAATATGTTCTAGATCAGCCTCCTCGTGCCCTTGGTTGAAATAAGGGCCGACAAATGTCGGCATTTTCAATCTTCCAGGACTAACGAGGTTATCATGAACTCCAAGCTCGCGATCCTAGCGATCTTCTTTACAACGTCTGCTTTCGCGGCAGGCGAACACGCCGGCTCCCATGATGAGTTTGCTGTAGGAACTCCCGGTAACGCGTCGGATGCCGCGCGCACCGTGGAAGTGGAACTCACTGAGACCGAAGATGGACAGATGGTGTTCAAACCGGATTCCGTTGACGTGAAACGCGGTGAAACTATCCGTTTCATGCTGCATAATACCGGGGAGCTTGAGCATGAGTTTGTGCTCGGCAAGCACGAAAAGCTGATGGATCATAAAAAAGAGATGATGTCGCAAATGGACATGAAGCATGATGATCCAAACGCGGCATTCCTTGCTCCTGGTGCCAAGGCCGAACTTGTCTGGACTTTCACGAATTCTGGTGATTTCCAGTTTGCCTGCCTCATTCCCGGGCATTTCGAATCGGGGATGGTGGGAGCGCTAGTGGTCACCGAGGACACCGCCGAAACGAACTGATCCATCTCTGGGGCTGCCGAGAGGCGGCCCCATTTTTCCTAAAACCATCCCTGTAGTTGTTACGCTCTGTGCTGGCGCAGCACCGGGCGCAAGAGCGGCCATCCAAGGTTTAAGAACATGAATAGTGCGATTTCGCGAAGGGTCTTTCTGATCGGATCTGCCGCAGGTGCATTGAACTTTCGTTCAAGCTTCGCCTCCTCCGCTTCCGCACCGGCATTTGAGCTCGTCGCTCGAGAAGAAGATCGGTCTTTGGTTGCTGACCCTGCAGTTCGCTCACCAACGTGGTTGTACAATGGCAGCTTGCCCGGCCCTCTGCTGCGTGCGGTGAAAGGGCAGGTCGTGACGGTCCGCTTCAAAAACGAACTAAGCCAGCCTACTTCCATTCACTGGCATGGTATCAGGTTGGAGAATGCGATGGACGGGGTGCCTGGGCTAACACAGGATCCTGTGCAACCAGGCTCAAGTTTCGAATACCGGTTCCAGGTCCCTGATGCCGGAACGTTCTGGTATCACGCGCATGAGCAGAGCTGGGAACAGGTTGCGCGGGGGCTTTATGGGGCCCTAATCGTGGATGAGGAGCAGGTAGTTCTGCCCCCCGAGCAGGACATCTCCCTTGTGGTGGACGATTGGCGGTTAACCTCGGAGGGTGTACTGGACACACGTTCCTTTGGCGCACTCTCAGACTGGAGCCATGGAGGCCGCATGGGCAACTGGCTGACTGTTAACGGGGAGCCGGAGAAAGTATTCGAGTTGCAGCGTGGCAAGTGGTACCGGCTCCGTCTGATTAATACCTGCAACGCTAGGATACTCGCTCTCGATCCCACTCGCTTCCGAGCGCAGATCATTGCCTATGATGGCCAGACCTTGGCCGAGCCCGCCGAAGCGCCGTACGCTCCCCTGCTGCTTGGACCGGCTCAGCGCATGGACCTTCTGTTTCAGGCGCAGGACGAATTCGAACTCGAAGAGCTTTCCGGTCCTCAGCCGTTTCCCTTTGTCCGCTTCCATGTAGGCGGTGAGGCCAACGTTGCGACCCGACGTCCCGAATTTGTTCCCGCGGATCTTCCCGAACCTGTTCTGGATGATGCTCTCCAGGTGCGACTGGAAATGGCTGGGGGGGCAATGGGGAAGCAGGTTGAAATGCGCTACAATGGGGAGGTTCTGGAAGGTGAGGAGGTCATTGAAGCGCGCCAGTTCTGGTCGTTCAACGGGGTCGCCAATCTGGCTGAAGCCCCCCTCTTCACGGCGCAGCTTGGCCGTTCAATCTCCTTGACGATCGTCAACGAGACGGCCTTTCCCCATGCGATGCATCTCCACGGGCATCATTTCCGCGTCTTGAGCCGCAGTGAGGCTAGCGTCGACGACGGAAAGCCATGGCGCGACACCTTTCTTATCGGACCGTCGCAGACAACACATATCGCCTTCGTGGCCGATAATCCCGGGCGCTGGTTGTTGCATTGCCACATGCTGGAACATGCTGCAGCAGGGATGAATACTTGGTTCGAAGTGACCGCCTAGTGTGCTATGATGAGAGTGCAAGTTGCTGTGGGGGCTAATGAGAATTTCGTGCGCATGGTGGGTCGGCAATATCTTGCTCCTTTTGGTCGTCCTGATAGGTGGGATGCTGTCGGGACCAGGTTCCGCGCAAGGTGCTCCTGCGACAATCGAAGCTGTCGTTTCTGAACCTTTAATTGCTGACTGCTGCAGTCACGCCGCTGCTGGAGAGGTGGCATTAGAATGCGCCAGCGATTGTTCGTGGGCGGCAGCTGGCAACGCTGTCGAAATCTCGCATTATGTTGCTGCAAATTCTGTAGGCGCTGCTTCCCCCTCGCTGCGCTTCTATCCGGGTGGCCTCAAGCGTCCGCCAAAGCTCTGATCTTCGCTAGTCAACAAGTAAAACTGACTGAAGATCAGGAGGTCACTCAGATGAAAAGACGTGAATTCATTTTCCTGGCGGGTGTTTCTACCTTTCTAGCAACAACATCCCGCAGCAGTGCGCATCAGGCACGCGCATTCCGCTTGGCGGATCGTTTCCAGCCGCAATTCGTCGCATTCGACGGATATGCTCCTGGGACCATCGTGGTGGATCCTCGAAATCATTTTCTCTATCTGGCAATGCCGCGCGGACGTGCCCTGCGTTATGGAGTAGGGGTTGGGAAGGCTGGGTTGGCATTTCGCGGACGTGCAATCATCGGCCGAAAGGAGAAATGGCCCTCTTGGCGACCAACAGCCAACATGATCCGGCGTGAGCCAGCCAAATATGCACGCTTTGCCACTGGTGTTCCCGGCGGGCCAGGCAATCCATTGGGAGCTCGAGCCATGTATCTGTATAGAGATGGACGAGATACGATGTACCGTATCCACGGCACCAATCAGCCTCAGAGCATTGGGAGGTCCGTCTCCAATGGATGCATTAGGATGCTTAACGAGCATGTGAAGGATCTATACGAACGGGTCCCGCTCAAGACCAAGGTGGTAGTGCTGTGAAAAAGATAGATTCTCAAATTCCTCCCACGCAACCTAAGGTCTCAAAGGCTGCTTTGTGGTTGACGGGGTGTTGCTTTCTCATGGTTTTACTTGGACTTGGTATGGTGTTCATGCTTCCATCGCCTAGTTCGGGAGATACGTCATCAAGCTGGTGGATGTTCGCTCTCCCGATCCTAGGCTGTCTGGCTGCTCATGTGGTTATGCATAACTACAATGGCAGGTCGTGCCACCGTCGCAAAGAAAACTAGGCTTGGGGCATTTTTGAGGGAGTGGGAGGCAACCTCACTCCCTCGGTTGTTTACACGCCTGCGCCCATGCGGAAGGGCATCCACAGCGCCATGGCGATCATCATCAGGTTTTCCGTCAGTGAGACGAAGCCGAGGGGCACGCGGCTTGAGCCGCCGACACAGGCGCATTTCAGCTCACGTTTGTCGATATAGACGGCCTTGAAAACCGATATCGCGCCGATCGTGCCGATGAATAGTGCCACTGGCACCGCGACCCACATCAACGCACCTGCGATCATGAGAATGCCCGCCAGCGCCTCTCCAAATGGATAGACATAGCCGTAGCGGACCCATCTTTGTGCGAGCAGGTCGTAGTTCAGGAACATCGTGGAAAAGCCCTCGATATCCTGGAGCTTCTGCACGGCCAGAAGCGTCATGGCAAAGGCTATGAACCATTCGAAGGCGCGAAAGGTGAAGATGTTTCCGAACATGTACCAGCTCACCGCCAGCCCCATGAGCAGAGCCATGGTGAAGATCGCGATCACGGGCACATAGCTGGTTTCATCCTCCGACGGGACCTCCTTGCCGAAATGAGCAAGCAGATCATCATGCCCTCCGATGCGACGGCCATCGATGAAGGTCTGCGGCGTAGTTTCCACCCCGTGCTCCTGCTTGAAGGCATCCGTCTCTTCGCGCGTCGTCAGATGGTGGTCCTGCACCGTGTAACCGTTGCGTTCAAGCAGGTCCTTGGACTTCAGCCCGTAGGGGCACACATGGTCGGGCATGACCATGCGGTAGAGATCCGCCGTTTTCGTCTTTTCCTGGATTGCCATGAGATAACCTCCGGTCTGCGCTGCAGTTACCGCGAGCAGGCGTAGTAGCCAGTGTAGCCGACCTTCAGGCCTTCATCGAGTTCGAAGACAAGTTCAGCTTCCTTGCGCGGGTCGTCCTCCTCGTCGAAGGGACCAACCGCGACAGTCATCCCTTCTGTGGTGAACTGCGCGCTTGCGGCCGCCGGATCAGCAGGGCTCTCGAGTTCAACAAGCACACCGTTCAATTTCGCTGCGGCGCTGCTGCCATCACGAGCCGCCCACAGGATTGGATCGCTCTCCTGGCTTCGGCGGAAGGTGCAGCGCTCACCCGGCTGCAGCACCTTGTCGGCTTCTTCCTCGGACATAGGCGCAAGATCCAGAGAGGAGATCATCACCTTGTTCAAGGCATCCTGAACGCTGCCAGGTTCAGGTGCCGGATCCTCATAGATCTCTTTCACCATATTTCCATCGGCCAGGTCTTCGATGAGATAGGCCATCTCGGCGATCTCCTTGCGCTGGGCATCGATGATCTCGTCGGCCAGTTTGCGTACGCGTGCATCCTCGATCTGCGCGCGTTCTGAGGTCATGATGGCGATGGAGTGATGCGGGATCATGGCGCGCATATAGCTTTCACCGCTGACGGTGACCTGGCTGCGTACCAGCCACAGGGCGCCTGCGAAAACGACTGCCGCACCCACGAAGATGGCTATGTTCAGAGCGGTGTTCTTGTACATGCCGAGCATGAAGGCCAGCATGATAATGGCCATGGTCGCTCCCATGAGGATGGCCATATAGGTGCGTGTTTCGCTGAAATAGACATGCTCGAAGGCGTAAGTGTTGAGATACATCAGGATGAACATCACCACTGTGGAGGTGAGGATCATCAAGCCGAAACGGATATAGGACATCGCTAAAACTCCCGTGCCACTTGTTCAAAACACGGGCGCGGCAATTCTGCACGACGCGCACCCTCAGCAAATGTGGTGGTGGGTGAACGTGACGATGCTGAAACCGTTCCTGTCACATTGTCATAGTGCGTGATCAGCGTAGTTCACGGATGTTTAGGGGCCGGAAGCGGAATGGCAGCTTTGTGGATGCCGTTAAAGGTAAGCAGCCGTTCTAGCAAGGCGCCAACAGGCAATGTTTGCCTTGTCCGCTCACGACCCCATTGCAGCCAGAGGGAGGTGTTTTTGTTCTGACCCGAACCCTCGACATCAGCTTCGCCGCCGCACCGCGGCGACAACCGCGTCGTTGTCGATGTCCGGTGGGCTGCCGAGCATCAGGGTCCGGATCGGCCCACCGATCTCGGTGAAAGCCAAGTAGAGGATATAGAGCGCGATGCCGATGGTGATCGCCGGATCGACCCACCGCATGTCGTAAAGGATGATCAGCGCGCCACCCACGATCACGGCGACCGATGCCAGGGCGTCTGACAGGTTGTGCAGGAAAAGGGCGCGGATGTTCACGCTGCCCTTCTGCATCGAATAGGTGAGCAGCGCCGTCAGCGTGTCCACCACCAGCGCGACACCGCCGAGGATGACCACGGTCCAGCCAGCGACCTGGGGCGGGTCGATCATCCGCATGCCGCCTTCGTAAATTAGATAGAAGCCGACGAGGATCAGCGTGGTGTAGTTGATCAGGGCCGCGACGATCTCGATCCGACCTTAACCGAAGGTCATGCGCTCGTCCGCCGGCCGCCGTGCGATCTTGCGCGCGGCGAAGGCGATGACCAGCGAGGCCATGTCGGAGAAGTTGTGCAGCGCGTCCGCGATCAGGGCGAGGCTGCCGGACAGGATGCCACCGACGATCTGGGCGACGGTCAGAAGCGCGTTGGCCCAGACCGCAATGGATACCCGTCGGTCACCGGACTTGGGGTCGATATGGCCGTGGTCGTGAGGCATCGTATTCTCTTTCAGATCTTGGCGTCATCTTGATGGACCGCCTTGTGGTGCTCGCCATGCGCGTCGCGCAGGATTCCGATGCCGCCCCAGGCGGCGACGCCGGCGACCGCGATACCGACCACGAGATCGGGCCAATTGCTGCCCAGCCACCAGACGAGACCGCCCGCGACGAGAATTCCGCCGTTCGAAATGAAGTCGTTGAGACTGAAGGTGTTGGCCGCCCTGACGTTCACGTCCGGCTCCTCGAGCCGACCAAGAAGCCAGATGCAGATGCCGTTCACGACCGCTGCAATGAGGGCCATGGAAATCATGAGCGGGCCGAGCGGTTCGGAGCCGGTGTAGTAGCGGCGAACAGCATCGATCAGGATGCCAGCCGCGAAGATCAGCAGCAGCCCTCCCGACACGTTGGCGGCCCCACGTTTCCATCTGTCCGAACGAGACAGGGCGAAAAGGCTGATGGCGTACACGAAGCTGTCGGAGGTGTTGTCCAGACCGTTGGCGATCAGCGCACTGGAGTCGCCTAATGCGCCTGTCGCAAAAAAGCCGATGGCGATGGCCGCATTCAGCAGCAGAACCGTCCAGAGCGTACCGCGCTGACGTTCATCCGGATCCTTTGGCAGTTCTTTGGTCATCAGGTTCGCCTCCGTTCGTGCTGGCCGTCGGATCAAGGCGGCCTCATCTGCCCTGCATGCGCAAGCCACTCGATCCTCGCCAGAAAAGAAGCAGCCTGCTGCCCCAAGAATCGGCCGAGAGGCAGTTCTAGTTCCTTTAGTCGCTAGAGGTTCAAGGGCTGCGCGCGAATTTATGTCTAGACGCCGCGCGGGGCGAACAGGATCAGGGCCGCGCCCGCAAGGCAAACGACGCCGCCTGTGAGGTCCCAGTGGTCGGGTCGCTCGCCTTCGGCCAGCCACATCCAGAGCACGGACGCCACGATGTAGACGCCCCCGTAGGCTGCGTAGGCGCGGCCGGCGAAGGCCGAGTCGATCTGCGCCAGGAGCCAGCCAAAGGCGATCAGGCTCGCAACGCCTGGAACCAGCCAAACCGCTGAGGCGCCGAGGCGCCACCAAGCCCAGATCGCGAAACAGCCCGCAATCTCGGCCAGAGCCGCGGCGGCATAGATCGCCAAGGTCGGCAGCGCCGTCATTCGGCGGCCTCGGACGTCCTGTGGTCCTGCGCGCAATGTGAGTGATCGCTCAGCACCTCGATCACGCGGCAGTCGGCCACGGTGCCCTGTGCGCACTGCGTGATCATGCGCTCGAGCTCTGCCTTCAGCGCTGTGAGCCGCGCGATCCGGGCCTTGACGGCGGTGAGCTGTTTCTTCGCGATGACGTCGGCGGCTGCGCAGGATTGATCGGGCTCATCGGAGAGGCTCAGAAGGTCCCGGATAGCGTCCAGCGGAAACCCGAGCTCGCGCGCGTGGCGGATGAAGGCCAGCCGATCCAGTGCCGACTGCCCATAGAGCCGCTGGTTTCCGGCGCTGCGCTCCGGCTCCAGCAGGAGCCCGATCTGCTCGTAGTAGCGGATCGTCGGAACCTTTACGCCGGCCGCCTCACCCAATTTTCCGATGGTGAGCATCAGATTGCCTCTTGAAGCTATAGCTACTAGAGACCTTACGTTCCCGACTCAGTAAATACAACGTCGCCCGCTGGGCGGGTGGAAGGGCGTGATGACGGCGAGCGACAGTGCAACCTACGAGTGGACGGTCTCAGGAATGGACTGTGCGTCATGCGCCAGCAAGGTCCGGGGTGCGGTCGAACGCCTGCCCGGCGTGAGCGACGTCGATGTGGCGCTGATGACCGAGCGGCTTCGGCTGACTCTCGATGAAGGGCAGACCCCTCGCGACCAGATCGAGGCGATCGTCAAGCGGCTCGGTTATGGGATCGCGGCGAAAGGATCGAGCCCCGACCGGAAACGCTTCGTACTGCCGGAGGGCGAACAAGCGTCCCGTGCGGACCGCTCGCGGGATGGCGCAGGACTCGATCCCGACACTGGATCGACAGAGCCCGAGAGCGGCCCCGCGCCCGGTTCGCGTTGGTTTCAGACCGCGAAGGGCAGACTGGTGATCGGCACCGGGCTCCTCCTCGCGGCGGCATGGGCCGTGAAACTGCTCGCTTCCCAGGACGTGGCGACCTGGGCGTTCGTCCTCGCCACGCTCATCGGTGTCGCCCCAATCGCGCGCCGCGCCGTGGCGTCCGCCCGAGCGGGCATGCCGTTCACGATCGAGATGCTGATGACCATCGCCGCCACCGGCGCGCTCGTCATCAATGCTGCGGAGGAAGCGGCGCTGGTCGTCTTCCTCTTCGCCGTCGGGGAGGTTTTGGAAGGCGTCGCGGCAAACAAGGCCCGCGACGGAATTCGGGCGCTTGCTCGCCTGGTCCCGAAGACCGCACTCCTGGAAGTCGCCGGCAGGACACGAATGATACCGGCCGACCAGCTGGAGGTGGACCAGATCGTTCTGGTGCGCCCGGGGGACCGGGTCCCTGCAGACGGCGAGGTCATCGAGGGCACCTCCGGTGTCGACGAGAGCGCCGTCACGGGTGAGAGCGTACCGAAGCTGAAGGACCCCGGCGCGCCTGTCTTTGCAGGCTCCATCAATTCCGAGGCGGCGCTGCGTGTCCGGGTCACCAAGTCGGCCGAGGACAACACCATCGCCCGCATCATCCGGCTGGTCGAGGAAGCGGAAAGCGCCCGGGCGCCGACCGAGCGCTTCATCGACCGTTTCAGCCGCATCTACATGCCCGCAGTCGTCGGGGTTGCGGTGCTGGTGGCGATCATTCCGCCCCTCGCGTTCGCGCAAGCCTGGGATACCTGGATCTACCGCGCGCTCGCGCTGCTCTTGATCGGATGTCCCTGCGCGCTGGTGATTTCAGTGCCGGCTTCCATCGCCTCTGCGCTTTCTTCCGGCGCGCGGCGCGGACTCCTGATGAAGGGAGGCGCCGTGATCGAGGCCGCGGCGGCCACCACGCATGTCGCATTCGACAAGACCGGGACCCTGACCTACGGGCGGCCGCGCGTCACGGACGTTGTGCCGATCTCGGGATCGGGAACGGAGGTGCTGGCGCTGGCTGCCGCCGTCGAAGCGGGGTCGAGCCATCCTCTGGCGGAAGCGATCTTGTCGCGCGCGGAAGCTGCGGGAGCGCCGTCCCTGGCGGCGACCGCCGCCAAAGCGCTCCCCGGCAAAGGGGCCGAAGCAGTCGTTGAGGGTGAACCCGCCTGGGTAGGCTCTCCACGGTTCGCGGATGAACGCGGCCTGCTCGACGACCACGCGCGCGGGGCGGTGGTCCGCATGGAGGATGAAGGCAAGACAGTCGTCGCGGTCTTCCGCCGGAGCCAGCTTGTCGGACTCGTCGCGCTCCGGGACGAACCCCGAGAGGATGCCGCCCGCGCGGTGCAGCAACTCAAGGCGCTTGGCATCGCGTCGGTGATGCTGACCGGCGACAACCGGCGCACGGCAGCAGCCATTTCCGCTGGGCTGGGCATTGAGCATCGCGCCGAACTGATGCCTGAAGACAAGGTCGCGGCGATCCGTGAGATGACGGCCACGGGCCATGTCATGATGGTGGGCGACGGCATCAATGATGCCCCTGCGCTCGCCACCGCCCACATCGGCGTGGCCATGGGCTCGGGAACGGATGTCGCGCTCGAAACCGCGGACGCTGCGATCCTGCGCAATCGGGTGACCGACGTAGCCGGCAAGATTCGGCTTGCTCGCGCAGCCATGACGAACATCAGGCAGAACGTGGCAATCGCGCTCGGACTCAAGGCGGTGTTTCTGGTGACCACCATCTTCGGGATCACCGGGCTCTGGATAGCGATCCTCGCCGATACCGGCGCGACGGTGCTCGTCACGCTGAATGCGCTGCAGCTTCTTGCGTTTGATCCGGAACGTGAGGCCTGAGATCAGATCATCGGCAGGGCGATGGTCCCGCTGCCATGCCGCAGGGCCGAGCGCTGAGAATATAAACCACGGGGTACTGTTCCGCCGCGAGTGCTCAACATGCTGCAACTGGAATCGGGCTTCTGCTCGGTTTCGCGCTGGTGGCCGCCCTCTGGTCGCGCACCACTACGGGGCTATTGGCCGTCCGGGCCATGAAGCCGAACTCGAACGAGAGACCGCAGGCGGCGATCATGTTGGCGTTCGTCGGGCTGCTCGCGCTCCACACGATTGAAATCCTGGCTTTCGCCGCAGTCTACAGGGCGCTGCAGGGCTGGGGCGTGGGAGGCCTCGACGGCAGCTACGACCCATGCTGGAGCGGCCTGATCTACTTCCCCGGCGTCAACTTCGCCACGCTCGGGTACACGCAGATCGAGGCAAGCGGGCCGATACGGATGGTCAACATGATGCAGTCGCTCGGCGGCTTCATGGTGCTGACATGGTCGGCGACGTTCCTCTACTCGGTCTGCGAACGGGCCTCGCGCGAGTAGCAGCCGACGACCATGGGGAATGTCAGTTTGCCTCCGACACCCTCTCCTGGTATCGGCGCTCGCGCTCTGGCCATGTGCTCTTGATGTAGTCGAGAACGGCGCGGATTTCGGAATCGCTCAGTACGTCTGCGAAGCCCGGCATGTCGCTCTCGTATCCGCCGCCGACCACGGCGGCGGTGCCTTCCTTAACGATGCGGAACAGGACGTCGTCAGGATGGTGCCAGGTGTGGCCGCTGGCGTCGTGGGGTGGCGCCGGCAACCGGCCGGACGGAAGCGGCGAGCGCCAGTCCGGCTGGCCCTCCAGTTCCGCGCCGTGGCAGGCGGCGCACTGATCCGCATAGATCTGGCGTCCTTGCGCGATGATGTCCGCCGACGCCCCGGCGGTGGATGCGGTACCGGCATAACGCCAGCCAGCAAAGACCGCGAGGATCACACCTCCGACGACCAGACCGATCCCGACAGTATTTCGAAGAGCTTTTTTCAAGACGTCTGTCCCCGATCACTGCGGAATAACATTCGCGTTTGGTCGAGACCACATTGTGCCAGCGGCGAGGCGCCTGCGACAATGGACATTCTCGTGAGCAATGCCTATCTTTGCAGCATGATCGCACGTGTCATCACCATGCTTGCCATTCTAGCGATCACCGTGGTGACGACGGTGACCTCTGCGCATGCGACACGCGTGAGCATGAATTCCGGTGTGGATCACGCGATGCATGTTGCCGGCATGATGCACTCTCCGGTCATTTCGGGCTTCGACTGTGACGCTGGAGAGCACTGTGGATCGGCCGATGCCGAGATGTGCGAGTTCGTATGCGCAGGCCTCTCTGCCTTCCTGACGTCGGCAGGCGGGGAAGCCGGGCACGCCTACGGCGCCGCCAGTCATGACGTGCCGTCCGCGGCAATCCATGTCAGCCGTGCGCCGGGACTGAACGAACGACCTCCCAAGCTCCGTCTCCTCTGAGCGCGCCCGCGCAGACGCCCGAGGCGCCCCATCGGTTTTGATGAACGGACGGAAGTCCCGAGGAGACGACCATGAACATGCTTTCTCGACGCGGCTTTCTTGCCGCAAGTGCGGCCGCCATTGGCGCTGCACACTTGCCCCGCATCGCCTTCGCGCAAGGGGTGGCGCCGATCAGCCTCTCCGCCGCGACCCGGACCCTCGATATCGACGGGCGCGCGGCAACGGTCTTTGGCCTTGCCGGCCCCGGCGGTCAGGGGCTGATCCTCGACCCCGGCCAGAGGTTCCGGGTCGATCTGACCAACGACCTGGACGTCGGTACCATCATCCACTGGCACGGACAGATCCCGCCCAACGCGCAGGACGGTGTGCCGGACATGCCGATGCCCCTCCTCGCACCGGGTGAAACCCGATCCTACGACTTCGAGGCGCGGCCCGGCACCCACTGGATGCACAGCCATGTGCCAACCCAGGAGATGCAGCTGCTCGCCGCGCCGCTGATCGTGCGCTCGGCCGAGGACGTTGCTGCCGACCGGCAGGACGTCGTGATGTTCCTGCATGACTTCTCCTTCAAGGCCCCCGAGGAGGTTCTGGCGGATATCAGCGGTGGCCATGGAGGCGGACACGGCGCAGGCCATGGTGCCGGTGCGGAGCCCGATCAAGGCGCTCCCATGGGAGGCATGGGGGCGATGCAGGGCATGGATCACGGAGCCATGGGCCATGGCGTCATGGGCGGCATGCCGATGGGCAACATGCCCGGAATGGGCGGGATGATGGGTATGGGCGGCCAGATGGGCGGCATGGCCATGGACCTGAACGACTATGACTGGGATGCCTATCTCGCCAATGACCGGACCCTGTCGGACCCGGAGGTGGTCCAGGTCGAGCGCGGTGGCCGCATCCGGCTTCGGGTCATCAACGCCGCCGCGGCGACGGTATTCTGGATCGACACCGGAGTTGCTGAGGCGCGGCTGGTCGCGGTGGACGGGCACGCTGTCCAGCATTTCGGGGGCTCGCGGTTCGGGCTGGCGATGGGCCAGCGTCTGGACATCGAGATCGACCTGCCGAACGAAGGCGGCGCCTGGCCGATCCTTGCACTGCGGGAAGGCGCGCGGGAACGCACCGGCCTGATCCTCGCCACGCAGGGTGCCGAAGTGCGGCGTCTCGATGCCATGGCGGGGTCCGAGGCGCCCGCGTTCGACACCGATCTGGCGCAGGAGGCGCGCCTCATCGCGCTGGACGCTCTGCCGGATCGACCCGTGGACCGCAGCCAGATGCTGATGCTGGGCGGTTCGATGCAACCTTATGTCTGGACGATCAACGGGACCGTCTGGGGCCAGCACCAGCCGATCACCGCACGCAGCGATGAGCGGGTCGGGCTGTCGTTCCACAACATGTCGATGATGGCCCACCCGATGCATCTGCACGGGCATGTGTTCCAGGTCGTCGGGCTGAACGGGCGTCGGGTCGCCGGTGCACTGCGCGACACGGTTCACGTGCCACCGATGTCGATGGTCGATGTCGCCCTCGATGTCGGTGAGGCCGCCCGATGGATGCTGCATTGCCACCACATGCCGCACCTTGCGACGGGGATGATGACCGAGTTCGCGGTCACGGCGTCCGTCTGATCCCGGCGGGGCGTCCGGACAGGGCGCCCCGTCCGGCACCGATCCTAGTCTGTCCTGCCCCATGTTGTCGTGAGGGCCGGCCAAAAGACGCACCCTGCGGCTGAAAATCAGGAGGAAGAGATGATGAACTGGAACGAAATGGGCCCCGGAATGGGTTTCGGAATGGGGTTTGGCTGGCTCTTCGGCCTGCTGATCCTCGTGCTGCTGGTTTTGGCCATAGCAGCGCTGATCAAGTATCTTCGGAAATAGAAAAAAGGAGTTGGCATTGACCTACACGATCAATCGAATGTTCCCTGACGCCGGTATCGACGACGTCGATGCTCGCGCGCGGAAGGCCCTCGCCGACCACGGTTTCGGCATCCTGACCGAGATCGACGTCAAGGCGACGATGAAGAAGAAGCTAGATATCGAGATGCCCGCCTACCGCATCCTCGGCGCCTGCAATCCCAAGATGGCGCATCAGGCCATCGGGATCGAGCCGCGCGTTGGTGCGATGCTGCCCTGCAACGTCATCCTGCGCGAAGTCGAGGATGGCGTGGAAGTCAGCGCTATCGACCCTGTGGCGTCGATGCAGGCGATCAAGAACGCCGAACTGACGGCCGTGGCGGGCGAGGTGCGCGACCTCCTGGCGAAAGCCGTCGAGGCGATCTGAGATGAGCTTGCGCGCCGCCATCTTCACTGGCCTTGCGATCCTCGGGATCGGACTGCTCGGCATCTGGTTGGTCGCGCCCTCGGTGTTCGCCGAGGCTCGCGGACTTCTGGACGGCGAACCTCTGGAAACGCTGGTGGCGCGTGCGGGTCTCTGGGGGCCGGTCCTGATCGTCACGCTCATGACCATCGCGGTCGTGGCCAGCCCCATCCCGAGCGCGCCGATCGCACTGGCGGCCGGAGCGGCCTACGGACATCTCTGGGGAACCGTGCAGGTTATCATCGGCGCCGAGCTCGGGGCGCTGATCGCCTTCGGTCTCGCACGGGTTCTGGGGTATGATGTCTGGCGGCGGGTGTTCGATGATCGCGTCGATGCCGGGCTTCTCGGCTCGCAGACCGCGTTGACGGCGACGGTTTTTGCCAGCCGCCTGATGCCCTTCGTGTCCTTCGACATGATCAGCTACGCGGCCGGACTGAGTACTTGGCCTCGGCCTCGTGACGGGCCTGCCACTGCTTTGGGTAGCCATGCTGCAAAAGCCTGAAAAGGGAAATCCATGACCGGAAGCGAGTACCAGAAGAACAGCATCACCCTTCCTGGTGCGGTAGCCATGGGCACCGGCGTGATGATCGGCGCGGGCATCTTCGCGCTGACCGGCCAGATCGCCGAACTCGCCGGGCCTCTCTTCCCGCTCTCGTTCGTCGTCGGCGCCATCGTGACCGCCTTCAGCGCCTACACCTATATCAAGATGTCGAACGCATACCCGTCTGCGGGCGGCATCGGGATGATCCTGAAGAAAGCCTACGGACCGACGACGGTCGCGGCGGGCGCAGCTCTCCTGATGGCGCTGTCGATGGTCATCAACGAAAGCCTCGTCGCTCGCACCTTCGGAACCTACACCCTGCGAGCCTTCGGCGGCGATCCGGACAGCATTCTCGTGCCGGTTCTCGGCGTGGGGCTGATCGTCTTCGCCTATCTCGTGAACGTCTCTGGCAACCGGTCGGTCGGGCTGCTGTCCATTATCATGGCCATTCTCAAGGTGGGCGGCATTGCGCTGTTCGGGGCGGCCGGTCTGTGGGCCAGCGGCATCTCGTTCGAAGCATCGGGCGGAGATTTTCGTGCGGGTGAGTTCGTGGCGTCGGTCGCGCTGTCCATTCTCGCCTTCAAGGGGTTCACGACCATCACCAACAGCGGCGCCGAGGTGACCAATCCGCATCGGAACGTGGGCCGGGCCATAGTCCTGTCCATCGCCATCTGCGTCGTCGTCTACCTGCTGGTCGCATTCGCGGTCGGCTCCAGCCTGCCGCTCGATCGCATCGTGGCGGCGAAGGACTACGCGCTGGCTGAAGCGGCCCAACCAGCCCTCGGGCAAACCGGCTTCTACCTAACGGTGGCGCTGGCGCTGGTGGCAACTGCCTCGGGCCTGATCGCCAGCGTGTTTGCCGTCTCGCGGATGCTGGCGATGCTGACGGACATGAAGATGATCCCGCACAGCCATTTCGGGATGCCAGGCACGATCAAGGACCACACACTCGTCTACACCGTCGTGATCGCAGGCTTCCTGACGGTCTTCTTCGACCTCAGCCGCATCGCCTCGCTCGGGGCCTTCTTCTATCTGGTGATGGACATGATCATCCACTTCGGCGTGTTCCGGCATCTGCGCGAAGAAATCGGCGCTCGGGGCTGGGTGTTGATGACGGCAATCGCACTTGATGCCGTGGTGCTGGCCGCCTTCGCCGCGATGAAATGGCAGTCCGACCCCTTGATCGTCGTCCTGGGTGCGATCGGCATGGCGCTGGTGTTCCTGTTCGTCGGACTCTTCCTCGCACGGAATCCCGCCCTGGAAGGCGCTCACGACCACCATTGAAAAGAGCTTGAGCTTCCAACGGCTGGAAGCGGCAAGCTGAAACAAGAGATCGAAAGGCTGGCAGACTATGGAGCACGATCACCATCACGCGGCGCCCGACATTCCGGCGGGGGCGAATACCGCAAAGGACCCGGTCTGCGGGATGACGGTCGCGGTCAAGCCGGACGGGCGTCACGCCGAGTTCCAGGGCGAGACCTTTCATTTCTGCTCGGAGAAGTGCCAGACGAAGTTCAAGGCGGATCCGTGGTTCTACGCTTCGGGCCGGGCCGCCCGGCAGAAGAAGGCTGCTCCGGCCAACGTCCAGTACACCTGCCCGATGCATCCGGAGATCGTTCGCGATGCGCCAGGGTCCTGCCCGATCTGCGGCATGGCGCTGGAGCCGATGGTCCCATCGGACGAACCCAGCGAGGAGTTGACCGACTTCACGCGTCGGATGTGGATTTCGGCGGCGGCGGCGGTGCCGCTCATCATCCTGACGATGGGTGAACTGGTCGCGCTGCCAGTGCGCGAGTGGATCGGGCATCAGACCGCAAGTTATTTCGAGTTCGTGCTGGCAACGCCGATCATCCTCTGGGCCGCCGTGCCTTTCTTCCGGCGCGGTTGGGACTCCATTGTGAACCGCAGCCCAAACATGTGGACGCTGATCAGCATCGGCGTGGCGGCGGCCTACCTTTACTCGCTCGTCGCGACGTTCCTGCCGGGGGTGTTTCCGGAACAGTACCGGATGGGCCACGGCGTCGGTACCTATTTCGAGGCGGCGGTGGTGATCGTCGCGTTGGTCTTCGTGGGCCAGGTGCTGGAACTCCGAGCGCGAGAACGCACCGGGGATGCGATTCGCGCGCTTCTGGATCTGGCGCCGAAGACCGCGCGGCGCATTCTGCCGGACGGCACTGAATACGATGCGCCGCTGGAGAACATCATGGAGGGCGACCGGCTGCGCGTCCGTCCCGGCGACGCGGTCCCGGTCGATGGTGTCGTGATCGAGGGCCGATCATCCCTGGACGAGAGCATGCTGACCGGCGAGTCGATGCCAGTGGAGAAGGGGCCGGGCGATACTGTGACCGGGGCCACAATCAACAAGAACGGCTCTCTGGTGATCGAGGCGGGCAAGGTCGGGTCCGATACCGTGCTGGCGCAGATCGTCGCGATGGTGTCGAACGCGCGGCGCTCGCGCGCGCCGATCCAGGGTCTGGCTGACCGGGTCTCTGCGGTATTCGTGCCGACCGTGGTCGTCATCGCAATCGTCGCCTTCGTCATCTGGACGATCTTCGGCCCAGAGCCCGCACTCGTCTTCGCCATCGCTTCGGCTGTTTCGGTGCTGATCATCGCCTGCCCATGCGCCCTGGGGCTGGCGACACCGATCTCCATCACCACGGCGGCGGGACGCGGGGCGCAGGCGGGCGTGCTGATCAAGGACGCCGAGGCGCTGGAACGCATGGCAGGAGTCGATACGCTCATCGTCGACAAGACCGGCACGCTGACCATGGGCAAGCCGAAGCTGACCGATACGGTTGCGCTCGGGGACGTCACCGGGACCGACCTGTTGTCGCTGGCCGCAGCGCTGGAGCGTGGCTCGGAACACCCGCTGGCTGAGGCGATTGTCGAGGGAGCCGAGGCGCAGGGTGCGCCGCGTCAGGAGGCCACGGACTTCGACGCCGTCACTGGCAAGGGCGTACAGGGCCGGGTCGGTGGGCGCGCGGTGGCGCTAGGCAACGCGGCGATGATGCGGGAGATGGGGCTCGACACCGCGCAGGCCGAGTCAAAGGCCGACACCCTGCGCGCCGAGGGCAAGACGGCGATGTTCGTCGCGCTTGACGGCGCGCTCGTCGGCATCGTGGCGGTCGCTGACCCGATCAAGGAGAGTACCGCGCAGGCCATTCGGGAACTTCATGCCCAAGGGCTAAGGGTGATCATGGCGACGGGCGACAACGAACGCACGGCGCAGGCGGTGGCGGGCAAGCTCGGCATCGACGAGGTGCGCGCAGGCATCTTGCCCGAGGCCAAGAAGGACCTGATCGACCAGTTGCGCCGCGACGGCCACAAGATCGCCATGGCGGGTGACGGAGTGAACGACGCCCCCGCGCTCGCCGCCGCCGATGTCGGCATCGCCATGGGCACCGGGGCCGATGTTGCGATGGAAAGCGCAGGCATCACCCTGCTGGGCGGCGACCTGATGGGCATCGCGCGGGCGCGCAAGCTCGCCCGCGCCACCCTGCGAAACATCAAGCAGAACCTGTTCTTCGCTTTCGCCTACAACGCGCTTGGCGTCCCCATCGCCGCCGGGCTGCTTTACCCTGTCACCGGACTTCTGCTCTCGCCGATGATCGCGGCGGCGGCGATGAGCCTGTCGTCGGTCTCGGTGATCACCAACGCCCTGCGGCTCAGGCGGGTCGACCTCTGACCTGCCAGCCCACACATCCAACCTCGAAAGGAACATCAGATGACCCAAGACATGTTTTCCCGCCGCAAGCTCCTGATCGGCACAGCTGCGCTGGCGGCTGTGTCGCCGCTGAGGGCTCTGGCGCAAGGCGCCCCGGTTGCGGATGCGGGAAGTGGGCGAAATTCTTGACGCATTGGAGGCGGCGGGTCGTCTGGAGAACGCCATCATCACCTTTACTTCCGACCACGGTGATTGCCTTGGCGATCATGGTCTGAGTCAGAAATGGGCACCCTATGACGAGGTGACACGCGTGCCGCTCATCATCAGTGCTCAACAGCGCTTCGATGGTGGACGCAATGTGGATGAGCTTGTGCAGCTGTTTGACCTTGGGCCAACCATCCTCGAATGCGCAGGTGTCGAGCCCGATGTGTCTTTTGAGGCTGAATCACTAAATTTGGCTCTTGAAGGCAAACCGTTTGAAGGGCGTACACATGTCTATTGCGAGCAGGGCAAGGATGTGAACTTCACAGGCGCCGAGTATCTGACAATGGTCCGCTCCAGGTCACACAAGCTTGTGCATTTTGCAGGCAAGGAGTTCGGTCAGCTCTTTGACCTCGACGCTGATCCAAAGGAGAGCCGATCCAAAGGAGAAAAGAAACCTCTGGCACGACCCGGCATATGCGGCCGTCAAGCAGGAGCTGAAAGAGCAGATGCTCGAATGGTATGTTCAAAGCACACTGCGTACCAAGAATGTGCGCAAGCGGACCGTGGTTCCATTGGTAGAACCCGCATGAGCTAGAGGTGCTACGCGAAGGCATTGGCCATGATCCAACACTTCTGGAAAAAGCTCGCAAATGTCTGGAAGCGTCTCTGCCAAGGGCAGGGGCGCTACCACCCGGAGCGGTATTATATGCGTGGAGCAGGTCCAGCTTGCCGCAGGATGAGCAAAGGTGCAGCTAATGACGACATAAATACGCAGGGCCTCAGTTGAGAACTGGGGGGCTTCTGCGGAAATGATACGTTCGAAAGATGGAGTGGCAGAAGCAAATGCTTCAAGATATGCAATTCCGTCAGACTACCGGGTTTCGCGTTCACTCCCGTAGTGGATGCGAATGAGTGAATCAGAGCAGTCGCTAGGTGCGATGTCCGCTCTTGGGCTCAGAAGAAAATTCGTTTGTGTGTCTGAGAAGCGGGCGCGAAGCTGACCCCAATCCCGTCCAATCGCTACGTCCGCTTTCAGGCGGAGGCAAAGTCTGGCTGAACGTCTGAGATGGGGGCGCAAAGCTGCCGCTCCGGATTCTCATTTGCGGCACCTGTTTGAGGTTCGGGCAAAGATTGCCCAACCGCGCGGAGAACGGCAGCAATTTTCGCGCCGAATGCGCATCGGCAATATTTGGTGGAACTGTGTTCACCATCTCCCTATGCAATCGACAGCTAGTTCTACTCTCTCAACTTCTCCTGATAATACGCCGACCAGTTCCGCGCTTGCAGCCAAGGCTTCAGCACGACTAACTCACCTGTGTCTGCCTTCTCTTTCGCATTCAGCAGAATTGGCGTGATGGCATCCAGCGCAGGAGACGCTGCCTGCTCAAAGCGCGCCAGATCGCGCGTGGTCAGGCGGTTCTTACCTCCGTAGCGAGCGGGAATGTCTGACTTGCGCGAGTGACCCATCAGGCGCTTGAAGTATCTGCCAGGCTGTCAGATGCGCTTTTCGCTCAAGCAGCCTGTGAAGAGTGGCTGCGAAAAAATCTTCTCGATCTCGCTGTCGTCGACGGAGTCCCTTGCGACGCCGCCTCCCGCCATTTGTGAGAAGCTCCATTGGAGCGTCCATGGAGAAACTCCCGCTCTGAAATCAATCAGTGCGCAATCTCATGGCTCACAAACGGGCGCAAGGTGGGGGTAGAACACCGCTTACTTTGTAAAGAGGAGTAGCCCTAACTATTGCGCTCATAAAGCGGACGCGCGTCGTCTCGTGGCGCAGGGCGCGTCTTCGAACGTTTCGCTTGAAGTCAGACATGTCTTCGCATTTACGCAAACGGCAAAGCACGGGTCCCATGGCAGCAGACTCTGAGAGCAGTTGGTCTCGCCAATCCCGATTAGGTTCGACGCTAGTCCCATTTCCTCCGGGACATGTATTGAGGACAAGAAGCTACTGCTGGTCTATAAGAGCTCGTGCTTGATTGGGACCACTGGGTCCACTCAGACAAGATCTTTCTTCTTGCTTATCGTGCTGGGGAGACCGCCGCTATCAGCGACATCACGTCGGAAGCCATTCCCGCGGGGGCGGGTATTTCGATGTAGACGGGCCGCTAGTCGGGTTCCTCGAAGTTGTAGAGCTGCCTTCTGTAGCGATGGACGAAGATACCCATACGCGTTCAGAGCTTCGCGCCACGCCCGCACCTGGAGGTGCTCCGTAATGGGCAGCTTCATTACCAAAAAAAACGTTCATGAGCCTTTTTGAATTGGTCCCGCTGTGCGGTCAGACGCAGCTCTTGAGGAAGCCCCCGAACTCAACGCCACTGGGAAGTTGCGCTCGCTCAATCTTCGCGATCTCTTCCGGTTGCAGGTATTTGAAACCGTAACGCGCCCCTACGCTGTCGGGCGCATGGCCGCACTGAAGATCTGCGGTGCGCGCGTCTGTTTCTGTTCTAAGCCATGCCTTCGCATTATGCCGCAACGAATGGAAAACCTCGCGTTGGCGGTTCCGGATGCCTAACTTGCTCATCCAGTTTGCCATGCGCTTCTGCGCTGCATCGGCTGGGTCCTTCGCTTTATGGAAATCCGAGAACAGGTACCCCTGTTGTTCTTGAGCCCAGCTGATGAAGCCGCAGTCGTGGAGCAATCGGTGTAGTGCTACGATCCGCTTTGACGATTTGGTTTTCAGCGGCCGCTTCACGGTCACACCATCCACGTCCATGTCTCTGCGAAGATCGATAATCAGATGGCCTTCATGCAGGACTAGATCGCTTGCGCGCAGATAGACGATTTCACTTAACCGCATTCCAGTCAGGAGCGCGAGCAGCGGGACCCAGCGGCGGTGCGGCTCAGATTGACTGGCAGCATCTTTCAGCCACTTGTTTATAGCTGATGAAGAAAGCCCCTCGCGGTCAATGGGGAGTGCAGCACTTTTCGGCATCGTGACAGTAGCGGCACCTAGATCTGCTACACCCTCTACGGATGCCGTAACCTTCTTCCAGGTAGACTTAACCTCGCTCAAACAGCCGTTGATTGAGCTGGTCGAGAGACGTTGTATTGCTCTAGCGCCCATACGGTCATTACGATCTGCCACCTCGCGAAGCGACAGGCCTTCGAATTGTTTATACTTCCTACGATTAGTAGGAACTCTGCCCATAACTGTGGCATATTCCTGAAGATGGATCGGACGGTAATGGCGCAGAGGATAGTCGCCAACGATATCTAAAAAGGCCTCGACGGATGAGATGACGCGCTCGGCATACCTATTGCGGTTGCCATCAGCTTCTAGAGCTTCTCGTCTGGCTTCCAGAATCGGCTTAACAGCAACGCTGAGCAGCGTCTCTTTGTTGATGTACTCGCCGCTTGTCGGTGCATCTTCAGGCGCATTGGGCGGTGGAACAGTACTTGCCGCTGCTGGTGGCGTTAGCGTGCTGGCGAGTTTCACGATCCTTTCGTATGTAGAACGTTCTGCTTCCCATACGAGTTTATCCTTCTGTAGTTCGTTCCCGAGTGCTTCCAGTCTTTCCCTGAAGGCTTTTGTCGCGTTGCGTTCCGCCTGTAGGCTCAGTTCACGCGCGGTCTTGCGGCGGCCTTCGAGTTGAGCCATTTCTTCGGGAGTCATGTCATCCCACTTTGGTGCTGCGTTAACCATCCGCAAGCCGAGCGAGAACTCCTTCTTTTCGAGCATGCGCATCTCTTCCGCAAGAGCTGTCAAGCTCTTGCTGAGAGCCTCACCTGTCATGCCTACCTCCTCCATCATGAGGCGAGCTGATCCAGCCAGGATCGTTGCTCGTCGTTGGGCTTCGCGTGCCGAAAGCGGCCCCAGTGGAATTCTTAGAGGAGACTTTCCTAATTTTTTCACCTGCTGTGCAGGGATTCGCATCTGAAAGACGTAGCCGGACTTCCTGCGCCAAAGATACATGTGACCCTCGCTGTGTACATTTGAGTGTACGCAAGGAGCCAAAAACGCGCAGACATCGTTCCAAATCAATGACTTAGAAGATGGTGGGCCCGGAGGGACTCGAACCCCCAACCAAGCGGTTATGAGCCGCCGGCTCTAACCAATTGAGCTACAGGCCCGGTGCGGGATGGATTAGTGATTTTTTTCTGTCGGCACAAGATGGTTGCGCCGCAATCATCCCATAATCACAACCTAAATCGAGCTTCTTCATCAACCCAGGAGTTTTCCATGAACCGTTCGCTCATGCCGCTGATGCTCGCTGCCTCGCTTTTTGCCGTTCCCGGCGCGGTGGCGCAGGAGGCTTCGCTGCCACAGCCGAAGATTTCCGTAACGGGCGAGGGGGAAGCCACGCTCAGCCCCGACATGGCGCTCATCACGCTGGCGGTCGTTGAGGAGGCTGAGACTGCGCGCGAAGCCATGGATGCCAACAATGCCGCCATGGCGGCGATCATCGCGAAGCTGAAGGAAGAGGGCATCGAGGCACGCGATCTGCAGACAAGCGGCCTGTCCATCAATCCGCAATATGTCTATCCGAACAACCGCAATGATGAGGAAAAGCCGCGTATCACGGGCTATCAGGTGACGAATCAGCTCACCGTTCGCATTCGGGATCTAGCGAAGGTGGGTCAGATCCTCGATCAGTCGGTTACTCTGGGCGTGAACCAGGGCGGTCAGATCAGCTTCACGAATGAGGACCCGTCGGCGGCCTTGACCGAGGCGCGCAAGCGTGCGGTCGAGGAAGCAATGGCAAAGGCCAAGACACTTGCCGAAGCCGCAGGTGTCACGCTTGGGAATGTCATCGAGATTTCAGAGCGCATGTCGCAGCCCCAGCCAATGCCGATGGCCGGCAAGATGATCCGGGCAGAGATGGCAGCCGATTCGGTGCCGGTGGAAGCGGGTGAGAACAGCTACAGCGTTCAGGTGGAAGTAACCTTCAGCCTCGCCCAATAAGCAGGCCTGCAGGTTACAACAGAAAAAAGCCCCGCCGGCGATGCTGGCGGGGCTTTTTTCCCTTTGGCTGGCAATGGGGCATGCCCGCCTTGGGGAATGGGTGGGATTACCGGATGACGGGGCAGTTGTAGCTGCGGGCGAAGACGATGCTGTCCCTGCCGTAGCGGGTACGTCCGGTTACGCGGATGATGTTGCGATTGGCACGGGTGACACGCGCGCGGCGGAGACCCATGCGCTCGGCCTTGCGAAGCGCGCGGTTGGGCGTACAGGCGTGGCGGCGTGGAGGAGCGGGGCGGTAGTGGCGGCCACGCTCACCGACATAGACGCCAGCGCGCGAACCATCCGAACCAAAACTGAAATAGATGCCGTCTGCCTGCGCTGCCGTGGGCATTGCGGCAATGCTGCCAAGACCCATGACTGCGGTGAGTGCTGCGATCTGAAGCTTGCGGAACATTTGTCTCTCTCCTCAGTGAATTTCTCTTCGCCTTGACGATGAGGAGAGATTGTCCTGCTGTGCCTGAACGTTTCTGGAACCCGATGTTCATTTGGCGTTCAGGAGCAATTTCGTCGGAATGCCTATTCAGCCGGTCGCTCGTAGCGGGTCATGCGGGTGATCTTTCCGTCATCCACTTCGAACATGATGGCACCCTGCAGGGCGACCGATTGCCCGCGGATCTGCTCGGGCAGATCGGAACTGTCAACATAGTTGCGCGTGAGAGTGAACTCTGCCGCTGCGCGCACGCCGCTTTCGGAGACGAGGATTTCCAGGTCGGAAACGTGGAACCGGTATTGCCTGCCAGTCTGTCCAAGATACCAGTGCAGCTTGTCGGCGCCGATGACCCTTTCCTCTCCCGGTAGATCGATCGCAGCATCCTCCGCAACCAGGGTGGTGGCTGCATCCCAGTCAGCAGCATTGAGCGCGGTCAGGAAACGTTCAACGAGGCTTCGGGTCTCAAGCTGGCTCATGGTTCCTCCTGCAGCATATGATCGAGATAGTCCTCAACTTCATCAAGCTCCTGCTCCAGCGCGCTGACCTTGCCGCGCACCGAGATGCCCGCTTCATGGACGGTTTCGGCTCTCCCGGAGACAAGCGGGTGCCATGGATAAAGTTCCTTCCCCTCCGCCACCAGTTTGTAGGCGCAGGTTGAGGGCAGCCATGCAAGCCTGGTGACATTGTCCGGCGTCAACTGGACGCAATCGGGAACGGTCGCCAGCCGGTTCGCATAATTGGAACAGCGGCAGGTGCCGGCATCAAACAGGCGGCAGGCAACGCTGGTCCAGTGTATCTCGCCGGTGTCCTCGTCTTCCAGCTTGGCAAGACAGCACTTGCCACAGCCATCACAGAGCGACTCCCACTCCTGCGGTGTCAGTTCGGACAGGGACTTCTTCTTCCAGAAATCTTTCATGGGCCGGGTGTGGCCTGTGCGGCCTTGCGCGTCAAGCATTCCTGAACAGTCGCTTCAGCTCGGGTTCAGAACGGAACTGCTAGTCGAGGAACCAAGCTTGGACCTCGGAACTTTAGAGGTCGAAGGGATAAGACCCTAGAGGAGTCACCAATATGATACGTGGATCACGTTTTCTGGCCGGTACAGCACTTTCCGTGCTGATGGCCGCACCTTTTGCTGCGCAGGCCGGGCAGAGTGATGTCAGTTCGAATGTCGCGCCGGTTCTGCTTGCGCAGGCCAACTCGAACGGCAATTCCAACTCGGGCAGGAAATGCCCAGAAGGCGAAGTGCCCAGAGGCAGCGACAATGAATGTGTGGCCAAGGATTCCGCCGAAGAACCGGCACCAGCGCCTGCGGAAGAACCTGCGCCAGAGCCGGCACCGGCTGACGAGCCGCCGGCACAGGATGCGCCCGTTGAGGAGCCACCTGCTGATCCCGCACCTGTAGAGGAGCCTGCACAGGAGGCCGCGCCTGCCGAGCAGGCTCCGGCCGAAGAGCCTGCGCCTGCTGCCGAAGAGCCTGCGCCTGCTGCCGAAGAGCCTGCACCTGCCGAGGCTGAGGAAGCCCCTGCTGCGGAAGAAGCTCCCGCTGCAGATGAGACTCCTGCCGCAGAAGAAGCTCCTGCAGAGGAGGCAGCGCCCGCCGAAGAGGCACCTGCAGAGGATCCGGCAGCAGAGACCAATGCCGAAGAGCCGGTTCAGCCGCAGGAGCCGTCAGCGACAGGTGAAGAAGCACGGCAGTCGCAGCCTGAGGCCGCAGACGAACCTGTTGGCGAAGAGGCTCCCGCGCCAGACGCGACCGCAGAGGAGCCCGCAGACGCACCGGCGGATACGGGTGAGGCTGCTAAACAGCCTGCGAACCAGGATGCGCCGGCAGAAGAAAACGCTGCTCCGGCAGAAAACGCACAGCCTGCCCCGCAGGATCTACCAGCAGGAGAATCCGAAGAGACTGCTGAAGAACCTGCTCCCGCGTCCGAGGCTGGTGCCGAGGCTGAGGCTGGTACCGAGGTTGCACCTGCAGAGCAGCCTGCTGCGGCATCTGAAGATGCCCCCAAGGGTCCTGACGGTGAAACACCGGTTCTGGACAGTCAGAAAGAGGGCGCTGCGGGTGCACCGAAGGCCGATGCGGAAGTCTCCGGCGAAGCTGGAGCAGATGCTGACGCGAATGCCGAAGCTGCTGCCGAACCTGCACCGCCGCCGCAGGACGATCTGAGTGCGCAGCGTACCCAGTTGGCCCCTGAGGAACTAAGGCAGGAGATCCAGAATATCGTCGAGGAGCAGGGCGAAGCCATTCAGATGGGCGATTCACGCGAAGAGCGTGCTGCCGTACTGCGCGAGCGGGTCGTAGAGCGCCGTGACGACGTTCAGGTTGTCGAGAAATATGAAGACAACCGGACCATCATCCAGGTGAACAACAATTTCTTCATTGAGAGCCCGGACTACGACCGCATCGTGCTTGATGAAGACGTTGTCTATTATGAAGATCTGCCCAATGGTCGCCTGCGTGAAGTCGTCGAACGCCCCGACGGCACACGCCTGATCACCGTCCGAAATCGCTATGGCGAAGTGGTACGGCGCGTGCGTGTGACGCCTGAAGGCGAGCGCTTTGTGCTTGTTTATGTGCCCGACGACCGCATGGATGAGGTCATCCGCTTCGAGGAAGTGGGTGCGGACCTGCCCCCGCTGCGCCTGACGATCCCGGTGGACGAATACATCCTTGAAGCCGAAAGCGTGGAAGATCCGCAGTTCTACTACACGTTCCTGGAACAGCCACCGGTGGAGGAGGTCGAACGCCTCTATTCGCTTCAGGAGGTGAAGTACTCGTCGCGTATCCGTGACAAGGTCCGCCGCATCGATCTGGATACGATCGAGTTCGAGTTCGGCTCCGCTCAGATCGACGAGAGCGAGGTGGACGAGCTTGAATCCGTCGCGGCAGCGATGGAGAAGCTTCTGGCAAAGAACCCCGCAGAGACTTTCCTCATCGAAGGCCACACCGATGCCGTCGGTACCGATCAGGCCAATCTGGCGCTGTCTGATCGTCGCGCAGAGTCCGTGGCACGTGCGTTGACGAATGTGTTCGGCATCCCGCCGGAGAACCTCGTCACCCAGGGTTATGGCGAACAGTATCTTAAGGTGAACACGCAGCAGCGTGAACGTGAGAACCGCCGCGTTGCCATTCGCCGCATCACGCCGCTGGTGGCGCCTGTGGCGAGCCGCCAGTAGGTGGATCAGAGCTTCCGTCGCCCTGTTCGCAAGGCGGCGGAGGAGCCTGGCCGGTTCCCTCTATCGGTCGGGCTCCACGACTGGCCCGGACATCTCACGATGTCCGGGCCTTTCAGCGTTTGTAGCGCAGGGTGACGGAAAAGCTGATCGTCGATCCTCCAACGCCTTCCGGCGGGCGTGGATAGGGCGCGGCGCGACGCGCGGTCGACAGGGCAGCGTCATCCAGAATGCGATGGCCGGAACTTCCGCTCACGCGCGCTGCGACCAGCCCGCCGCTGCGATTGATCGTTATGGACAGTCGCGTCGCACCACTGATGCGCTGGCTGGCAGCCTGCCGCGGATAGCGCTTGCGCCGCTCGACATGGCGCAGAAGCTTGTGGGAGTAGGACGCCTTTGCCGCGGGTGAGGCCTTGCGTGCTGCGGGTTTCTTCGCTTCAGACCTGGCTTTGGAGGATGCAGTCTTGCCGGGCGAGCTGTTCCTGACAGCCGTTTTCCGTTTGCGCGGTGGCTGCGCTTTCTTGGCTGCGGGAGCTGGTTTCGCCACGCTCCTTTTTGCAGCAGGCTCCGCGCGGTTCACATTGCGTGCAGGCGCTGGTTCTGGCGGCGCGGGGCGGGCTGTCGGTATGGGAATGTTCTCGCTCGGAAGCAGAACAAAGGTTTCGTCAGCAGGGACGGGATCTATGGTCTCCGGGGCTTCCACAGGCGCTTGAGCCCGCGGCCCGGCTGGCGCGAGTGCAGTGGCAGACTGGTCCTGTTGCGGCTCAAGCGGCGCCTGCGGAGCGACAGGCGCGACCGGATCGGCTGCGGGAGCTTGCGCTTCTAGCGTTTCCGCCTCTATCGGCTGGAGGGCTTTGCCAGCGCCTGAGCTTTCGTCCTCGACGACGATCTCCAATCGCGCTGGCGTGTTGCTGCCTTCGTCGCCAGGCTGCGGTACCAGATCGGACAGCCAATGCAGAAACGCGGCATGAGCAGCCAGAGAGAAGGCTGTCGCGATGAAAAAGCCGGTACTGCGCGGTAGAAATTTGCGCATTTCAGCGCTCCACCAGCCCGGTGGGACTGAGGATCAGGCCGCTTTCGGTCTGCTCGATATGAGTTTGGATGCCGTATACCGAGGCCAATCTCTCCCGAGTGAGAATTTCGGCTGGCCGACCCTGGGCTGCCAGCCGCCCCTGATCCAAAAGCACAATACGGTCGCACCAGCGCGCGGCGAGCGTCAGATCGTGCAGCGACACCAGCACAGCGCGCTTCTGGGTGGCGAGCCGTCGTAGGGCCTGCATCAGCAGGATCTGATGCGCGGGATCCAGTCCCGACGCGGGTTCATCGGCAACGAGAAGAGGGGTTGTCTGGGCGACTGCACGCGCTGTCAGAACGCGCGCCTGCTCGCCGCCTGAAAGTTCCGATGCGATGCGATCGGCCAGATGGGTCGTGTCGGTAAGGCGCAAAGCCATGTCGATGGCCTCGCGGTCTCCCTGGTTCAGACTGGTACCATAGGAACGGAAGGGCAGGCGCCCCAGCCCGACCAGATCGCGCACCGTGATACGCCAGCCGATGGTTCTGGTCTGTGGGAGATAGGCGATGAGCCGTGCCATTGCATTCGCGGACAGGGAGGCGGCGTTCCGCCCTTCCACAACAATGGTCCCGTCGTAATCCTGCAGCTGGGCTGCAGCACGCATGAGTGTCGATTTGCCAGCACCATTCGGGCCCAGGAGGCCGATCACCTCTCCCGCCGCAATATCGAGGGAGATGTCGTCCAGAACCTTGTGTCTGGAGAGGGTGACGGAGAGTTTGCGGATGTCCAGGATCATCACAGCATGTCCCGTCTTGCGCGAGCGACAAGCCACAGGAAGAACGGAGCGCCGATCAGTGCCGTCAACACGCCGACATTGAGTTCGCCGGCAGGCAGGATCACGCGTACCGCAATGTCGGCGGCAAGGAGCAAGGCCGCACCGCCCAGAGCCGATGGCAGAAGCAGGGCACTTGGCATGTTGCTGGTCAGCGGGCGTATCAGATGCGGCACGACGAGGCCGATAAAGCCGATCGTGCCCGCCACAGCCGTTGCCGCGCCCACGCCCAAAGCCACACCTGCGACGATGAAGAAGCGCGTGCGCGCCAAATGCACGCCCATGCTGGCTGCAGCTTCCTCGCCCAGAGCCAGGGCGTCTATGGCGCGTGCGCTGGCAGCGATCAGAACCCAGCCGAGAAGCATCAGGGGCGCTGCGATCCATACGTGTTCCATGGACCGGTCCTTGAGCGCTCCAAGAAGCCAGAAGATGATTTCGTAGGCAGCGAAAGGATTGGGCGAGAGATTGAGCACCAGAGAGGTCAGCGCGCCAGACAGGCTAGACAGGGCTACACCCGCAAGGATCAAGGTGAGCGTCGAGCCGCCGCGCGCGGAAAGCGCCAGAAGTGCGAGAACCGCAATGAGAGCACCAAGCAGTGCTCCTGCAGGCAAGGCGTAGAGGGCGCTTCCGGCAAGCCCGGAGTAGAAGACCAGCACAGCCCCGAATGCGGCGGTGGAGGAGACGCCGATGATGCCCGGTTCGGCCAGGGGGTTGCGCAGGAAACCCTGCAGCACGGCACCCGACAAACCCAGGGTGAAGCCGATCATCAGCCCGAGCAAGGCACGGGGCAGGCGGATCTCCTGCATGATTATGGCGGCGGCTTCGCCTCCGCCGGCGAAAAGGCCGCTTATGCTTTCCGCAAGGACAAGGTCCGCCGGACCCACACCAAGTGAGAGAGCAAAGAGCAGGCAGGCCAGAATTGCCAGCAGGATGTTCAGCCGCATTGCGTTCATTGGCCGCTTTCCTGCGCGGAACATGGGGCAAGTTTGCGGCGCAGGTCGGACAATGCACGCACGGCATCGACGGTGGCATGGCTCGCGCAGGACAATGTGCCGTCAGGGATGAAGTCTCCGACAAGTGTTTCGGAAAGAGCTTGCAGCGCAGGATGACGGGGGACCATGGCCCCGAGCGTTGGCGCATTGCCGGTGGCCGATGAGGTGATGATCACGTCCGGTCTTGCGGCAACCACGGCTTCGAGCGGGAACGGGGCCACACCGTTCACCCCAAGCTCGGCAGCAAGATTTCGAAACCCCGCCGCTTCGATAACCGAGTGCGCCAGGGTTCCCGCACCCGGCGAGACACCGTTCTGGTCATAGATCAGCATGGAGGGAGCGGGGCCGCAGGCTTGGCTCTTGGCCGCGGCCAGCTCTTTCTCGACTTTTGCTGCCAGTGTCTGTGCCTTGTCCTGACGGTGCAGCAGTTCGCCCATGCGCCGGATATCTTCGGGAATGGCGTCGAGTTGTTGGTTGAAACCGAATTCCTCGACGCGGAAGCCAAGCTTTTTCAGCAGCTGGGTGGTGTTGTGGAGCGAGAATGTTCCGGTCACCACCAGATCGGGATCAGCAAGAAATACTTCCTCAGCCCGACCGTGATTGACGTTGATCGCGCGCGCTTTCTCATGCTCCGGCGACATTGACGGCTCGCGCGCCAGAAACGATACGGATACGAGCTCATCCGGCCCGGCGAGCGCAAGCGCCAATTGATCGGTGCAAAGGTTCAGCGACATGACGCGCTTCGGTTCAGCCCCTGCATGATCAGAAAAAACCGGCGCAGCAAGAACTGCGCCGGCGATGATCGGTAAACCGGAAAGGACGGATATGGGTTTCCGGCGTCTGAGCATTATTGCCCGAACTTGGCCTTGAAGCCTGCGAAGACCGAGATACCCGGCGTGCCGTAACCGCTGACTGTCTGGTAGTCCTGGTCCAGCAGGTTCTCCCCACGCAGATAAAGCTCGGTGTCCTCAGTCGGCTTGTAGGCGACCTTTGCGTTCAGGAGGAAGTAGTCGTCGAGCTCGACTTGGCCTGCCGAAGTGACGTCTAGGATATCCAACACAATCTTGGCATCACTCGATAGCGACCATTGCTCGCTTGGCTCGTAAGATGCGGTCAGGCCAACAATGTGCCGTGGAATACGTGGGCGGCGCGCGTCGTCGGCTTGGACAGCGGTCGTGTAAGTATAGTTGGCACCAAGTGCAAAGGTCTCGGTTAGAGCGTAGTTCACGGCTGCCTCGACGCCCTGTCGGCGGGTGGTGCCTTGAAGTTGTATATAAGTGTCGTCCGCGAAGTCGTAGTCGATCAGATTCTCGGTATCCAGCTGAAAATAAGTGAGGCTCGCAACGGCGCGCTCGCCGTCGAAGTGCTGATCAATGCCGACATCCCAGGAGAAACTTTCTTCCGGTCTTAGGTTTGGCATTGGGATGTGCGGGAGGTAGCTGACATAGTTACTTTCGTAGAGGCTGGGAGCGCGGAAACCAGTGCCGACCGAACCGCGCAGCGTGGTGCTGTAGGCAGGAAGCAGATAGGCGGCGGTTCCGCGATAGGTGGTGTAGCTGCCGAAACGATCATGTTCGTCGAAGCGCACACCAGCGGTAACAGTCAGATTCTCGACCGGTTGTGCGACAAGTTGGGTCCAACCGCCCAGTAGCCAGTCAGCATCCTTGGTATCAGTGCCGAAATTGTTCATGATGTGCGACTGGCGGCGCTCGTAGTCTGCACCAAACTGAACAGCCAACTGATCGTTGACCTCGACACTGCCTTGATAATCAAGCTTAGCGCGTTTTCCTTCATACTCCCCAAGGAAAGGTGAAACGAAGCCACTGAAGACGCTGGCGCTGTCAATTTCGCGGTCGATCTGCAGCAGTTGAGCAGAAACAGTGTTCTGCATTCGCCCGTCGAACAGGTCGAAGCTGATGCCAGTGCGACCACCGAAGAGACGAAAATCGTTGTGATTAACTTCGTTGTCAGTGGGCGGCAGACCGGAGTCATCATAATCCGAGCGAGCGTTCAGCATAGCTCCGGAACCGAATATGGTAAAACCATCCAGATCCTTCTCAAAGGCGAACGTGCCGGAGATCTCCTTGAAGGGGTCGTCCTCTAAACCCGTTCCGGGATCGATCAGCGGATCTCCGTTCGCAAGAGCTGAAGATATGCCTCCTGAGTAGAGACCGGCCAGATCAAGTGCGAAGCGGCTGGTGTCACTAATATGGGAAAGGCCGTAGGATGCGCGGATACTTTCATGTGAACCCGCTTCGAGGCCGACGCGGTGGCTTGTACCAATAGCTTCGTTGTTGAGTGTGGAAAGGCTAATTACGCCTGCTACGGCATCCGAGCCGTAGAGCGTGCTCTGAGAACCTTTGAGGACTTCTATGTTCCTGATCCCGCCGACCAGCAGGTACTCGTAAGATGTCTGCGTTTGCGTCGCCGATACATCAGATATGTCTAGACCGTTGAGTAGCGTCTTGATGTATTTCTTGTCTGCGCCGCGCAGGCTCAGGGACGTTTCCTTCCCAGCTCCGCCCTGTGAAGCCACATAAACACCCGGCACCCGGCTCAAATAATCCGTGACCAGCGGCTGGCTCTGCTCTTCGATCTGCTCCTGATCGATGACCGTCACGCTCGAGCCGGTCTTGGAGAGTTCGGTGGGTGTGCGGTTGGGGGTGACGACGATTTCGCCGAGGTCGAGATCCTGGGCGCCGGCGGTGTTGGCCAATGCGCCAAGACAGATGGCGGAAACGGTGGTGGTGAGAGCCTGGCGGCTCATGGAAAACTTCATGTCGTTCCCCTCGCGACGATCAAACGCTACAAATGCCGGAGAGAGCAGACCAGAAACGGCTCGTGCCCCGCCAGCGATGACTTGACGCCACCACTGCTAAGACACAGCCCCGACAGCTTCCCGCAGCCGGTAGGTGACGTTCCGAGGCAGGTTTCCTGGCTTGCGCGTCATCGATTGGCTCGCCTTCCCAGGTGTCTCACCCAGTGGCATGTGAGTTCAATCTCGGCGCATACAGTTGCGGGAGCAGCTACGGCTGAGGCGAAACGCCTTTTCCGTATTCCCTTTTAACTCCGGCCTCGAACTTGAGGCTGGAGCACCTCGAACGGCGCGAGGATTACCAAGTCGTAAATGTGGCGTCAATCTGTCAGCGTGCGTCAGACAGTGTGCCGCACAAAGCTCGTGAAAAAGCGACCAGGACTATCGCTTTTGCGCCAAAAATGTCGCAAACTCGTCAGTTGGGAAGGCTATCAGCCTGAAACGCAACAGGTTTGAAGTGAATTTGCACGGTGGCACGCCTCGCGGCTGCTGCATCTGCAGTTCACTCCAGGCCGTTTCAGGTGGCGGCCCTCGACAAGCATAAAGAGAGTGGGAGTGACGTGATGAAATTCTTCAAGAGCAATGGTGGGGCCGTGCCGCATCGCATCGCAGCCCTAGCAAGTCAAGCCAAGGCAGGTGTGATGGATCGCCGCGAATTCCTGGCGCTTGCCAGTGCTTTCGGTGCGACGACGGCGGGTGCCTACGGCATGCTCGGCCTTGCGGCACCCACGCCGGCAGCGGCTCAGGAGCCAAAGAAGGGCGGCGTGCTGCGCGTTGCCATGATCGTCAAGGAGCCAAAGGATCCACGTGTCGCCGACTGGTCGGAAATCGCGAACGCCATGCGCCAGACGCTTGAGCCGCTGGTGAAATATACGCGGGACTTCACTTTCGAGGGGCGCCTGCTGGACAGCTGGGAAGTCAATGAGGACGCCACCGAATATGTTCTGCGGGTACGCTCCAACGCCGAGTGGAACAATGGCGACAAATTTACCGCGGATGATGTGATCTACAACATCAAGCGCTGGTGCGATGCGGGCGTCGAGGGCAATTCCATGGCCACGCGCATGGTTTCGCTCATTGATCCGGACACCAAGCAGGCGCGTGAAGGAGCCATCGAGAAGGTTGACGACATGACCGTCAAGCTCGTGCTCAACGAGCCGGATATCTCTATCATTCCGGGCATGGCCGACTACCCGGCGCTGATCGTGCATCCGAGCTTCGATGAAACCGGTCGCGATTTCGTGGCCAATCCGATCGGCACCGGACCGTTCGAACTGGTGTCCTACGAGGTCGGCAACCGCGTCGAGCTGAAGAAGCGCGAAAACGGAAAATGGTGGGGCGGTGAGGCTTATCTCGACGGTATCGAGTTCATCGACTACGGCACCGATCCGTCAGCCATGCTGAGCGCCTTCGAGTCCGGCGAGGTTCACACCAATTACGAGACCACGGCCGATTATGTGGACATTCTCGACGGTCTTGGCCTTGAAAAGTCTGAAGTGGTGACTGCCAATACGATTGTTGCGCGCACCAATGTGGGGGCAACACCCTATGATGACCAGAAGGTCCGCAACGCGCTGCAGCTTGCGGTAGACAATGCGACGGTTCTGGCTCTCGGCTATGGCAATGCCGGTGATGTGGCCGAAAACCACCATGTCTGCCCGATCCATCCCGAATATGTCGAGTTGCCGAAAGTGGAGCGTGACATCGAGAAGGCCAAGGCGCTCATGGGAGAGGCGGGCCAGATGGATTACGAGCACACGCTCATCACCGTGGACGAGGACTGGCACAAGAATACGGGTGACGCCATTGCCGCACAGTTGCGCGAGGCCGGTTTCAAGGTGAAGCGCGAGGTGCTTCCGGGCTCGACCTTCTGGAACGACTGGACGAAATATCCCTATTCCATGACGAACTGGAACATGCGCCCGCTTGGCATCCAGGTGATCGCCCTTGCCTACCGTTCCGGCGAGGCATGGAACGAGAGCGGCTATTCCAGCGAGGAACTCGACAAGATGATCGAGAAGGCGCTGACCGTTCCGGATGCTGAAGAACGCAAGACGGTGATGAAGGATATCGAGCAGCATCTGCAGGATGCCGGCATTATCATCCAGCCCTATTGGCGCAAGATCTACAATCACTCTGCCCCGGAGGTGATGAATCACGGCATGCATCAGACCTTCGAGATCGACCTGGCAAAGGTCTGGCTCGACGCCTGAGGTGCCATGAGCAATTTCCGGAATTGCGGGAAGGGGCCGTACGCGGCCCTTTCCAACCCGAATAACAAGGCCCCCAAAATGGGGGGAGGGGAAACGTGCTAAGCTTCATCCTGCGCCGGCTCGGCGTGATGGCACTCACCATGCTTTGCCTGACGCTTGTCGTCTTCTTCCTTATCAACCTGGAGCCCAATCTGAAGAAGCTGGCGATCAGCCAGCTCGACATGCGCTCCTCGCAGGAAGAACTCGAAAGCTGGCTGGACAAGAACGGATATCGGCAGAACTTCTTCGTGCGTTATGGCCAGTGGCTGGGCGTCATGCAGAAACAGCCGAATGTGGACCCGGAAACGGGGGCGGTCACACCGCGCTTCACCTATTGCGACGAACCGGCAGAACCTTATTACGGGGGCATTCTGCAGGGCGATTTCGGCTGCTCGACCAAGTTCAAGGTGCCCGTGGCCGAGAAGCTTTTCCCGGCGCTCAAAGCGACCGGCATCCTGATGTTCTGGGTGATGATCGTGATGGTGCCCGTCGCGCTTTTGATCGGCGTTCTGGCCGGAATGCGGGAGGGATCCAAGACCGACAGATCTCTTTCGGTGGCCTCGATCGCCACCACCGCGACGCCTGAATATGTGTCGGGCGTCATCTTTGCGGTGATTTTCGCGTCCTGGCTTGGCTGGCTGAACGGATCGGCCGCCACGGCAACGCGTTCAGGCGTCACCTTCTACAATTTCACGCTGCCTGTCATGACCATGGCCGTCTACGGCATCGGCTATATCGCCCGCATGACGCGCGCCTCCATGGTGGAGGTGATGACACAGCAATATATCCGCACCGCACGGCTCAAAGGCATGAGCTTTTCAGGCGTCGTCATCAAGCACGCGTTGCGCAACGCGCTGATCGCGCCCTTCACGGTCATCATGCTGCAGTTTCCCTGGCTTCTGACGGGCGTGGTCATAGTGGAAGTGATGTTCCGCTACCAGGGCTTCGGCTTCACGCTGGTGGAGGCCGCAGGCAACAATGATATCGACCTCTTGTTGAGCTGCTCGCTGGTCTCGGTCTTCGTCGTGCTTTCCACGCAGCTCATATCGGATGTCGGATATGCTCTGCTCAATCCGCGCATCCGCGTTCAGTGAGGGAGGGACATCATGATCGAGTTCATCTCCCCGCTTGAAATCGTGATGGGCGTGTTGTGGCGCTTCTGGCCGGTGTGGCTGTCGCTGGCGCTCGTGCTTTTCCTCAGCCTGCGTTTCAGGGACAGGCTCGGGCTTTATGGTCACCTGTTCGATACGGGCGTTGGTGTGGCCGGTGTCATGATCTGCCTGTTCTGGCTGTTCACGGCGATATTCGCCGACATCGTGGCACCCTTCGATCCGTTGAAGCAGATCGCGGTACTGAAGAGCGCGCTTCCCGGTGCCATCGATCCGGAGAGCGGGCAGGCCTTTCTGTTCGGCGGTGACCGGCTTGCGCGCGACGTGTTCTCGCGCATGATCTATGGCAGCCAGATCGTGCTGGTCATTGCGCCTGCCGCGACCATGTTCGCGCTAATGGTTGGCACCACGCTCGGGCTTCCGGCTGGCTATTATGGCGGACGGGTCGATGCGGTCCTGTCGTTTCTGGCAAACCTGGTGCTGGCCTTCCCGGTCATTCTGCTTTTCTATCTTCTGGTGACGCCGGGCATCCGCGAGACCTCGATACCGCAATGGCTGGCCGGGTTCTTCTTCATCTTCCCGATCATCCTGTTCTGCACGCTTTTCTATACGCGCTTCAATGAGAGGCGCGGGCTTCTGGCGCTGCAGATCGGGCTGACGCTTCTGATCGGCGGCTGGATCTATATTGGCCTCGTATTCAATGCCGATCCCTTCGGCATCATCTCGATCACGCCCAACCAGTTGAACATATTCGTGGCAGTGGTGTTCGCCTCTGCACCGGGTGTCTTCCGTATCGTGCGTGGCCTCGTCATGGACATCAAGACGCGCGACTATGTTGCCGCAGCCCAGACCCGTGGCGAAGGCCCGTGGTACATCATGCTCTGGGAAGTGCTGCCGAATGCCCGCGGGCCGCTCATCGTGGATGCGTGTCTGCGCATTGGCTATACGACCATCCTCCTTGGGACACTTGGCTATTTCGGCCTCGGCCTTGCGCCTGAGAGCCCCGACTGGGGGACGGGCATCAAGGAATCGAGCCGCCTCTTGCGCGCCTATATCCATCCCGCATTGCCACCGGTCTTCGCGCTCATGAGCTTTGTTTTGGGGCTCAATCTGCTGGCTGATGCGCTGCGCGAGCAGTCCCTGAAGGATTGAGGCGATGACGCGCCATGCTCCACTCCGACCATCCAGGCAATTCACCCACAAGGGGGAAGATCTGCCTGGAGCAAGCGTTGGGCCAAGACTACCGAACCTGAAAGCTACGCCATGAACGAAGCCATCAGTACGACCCAAGGCAATCAGCCGATCCTGGAAATCGAGAACCTCTCGGTCTCCTTCTTCACGCGTGCCGGCGAAGTGCCGGCGGTGATGGATTTTTCGGCAAAGGTCATGCCGGGCGAGGCCATGGGCATTGTCGGTGAATCGGGCTGCGGCAAGTCCACCGTCTCCCTCGCCATCATGCGCGACCTTTCCAATGTCGGGAAGATCGTCGGCGGGCGGATCAAGTTCATGGGCCGCGACATGGCGGAGATGAGCGAGGAGGAGCTTCGCCAGATCCGCGGCAACAAGATTGCCATGATCTATCAGGAGCCGATGGCCAGCCTCAATCCGGCGATGAAGATCGGTCGCCAGCTCATGGAAGTCCCGCTTCTGCACGAGAGTGTTTCGAAGGAAGAGGCGTGGAACCGGGCGCTGGAGATGGTGGAATCGGTGCGCCTGCCGGACCCCGAGCGCATCATGAAATCCTATCCGCACCAGCTTTCGGGCGGACAGCAGCAGCGTATCGTCATTGCGATGGCGCTGTTGTCGAAGCCTGCATTGCTGCTGCTGGACGAGCCCACGACGGCACTCGACGTGACAGTTGAAGCGGGCATTGTCGAACTGGTGAAGGGACTGGGCAAGAAATACGGCACGTCGATGATCTTCGTGTCGCACAATCTCGGTCTCATCCTGGAAACCTGCGACCGCATTACCGTGATGTATTCCGGCGAGGCAGTGGAGACAGGGCGTATAAAGGACGTGTTCGACCGGATGCGCCATCCCTATACGCAGGGGCTTTTCCGCTCCATCCCGCTGCCGGGAGCCGACAAGAACTCGCGGCCCCTGATTGCCATTCCCGGCCAGCTTCCGCTGCCGCATGAGCGCCCGGAGGGCTGCAATTTCGGGCCACGCTGCCAACATTTCGTGCCGGGCGTGTGTGATGCGGCAGAGATACCTATGGTGGATGTCAGCGGACATGAAGGCCACCGCTCTCGCTGCGTGCGCTTCGACGAGATCGACTGGGATGCGCTGCCGGAAGGGGCGATGGCTGAGAAGGAACCCGTCCAGCCCGGCAAGCCGGTGCTCAAGATTGACAGCCTGAAGAAGCACTACGAAGTCGCGGCCAATGCCATTTTCGGCGGAGCCGAGACGCGGGTGGTGAAGGCCAACGAGCATATCAGCTTCGAGGCACGCGAGTCCGAAACCGTTGCGATTGTAGGCGAGTCCGGTTGCGGAAAGTCGACGCTCGCCAAGGTGTTGTTGGGTCTGGAGACCGCAACAGACGGCAAGGTGGTCTTCACGGACGAGCCTATCCAGGATCTTGCCGTGGAAGAGCGGGACACGGAAACGGTTTCTGGCATCCAGATGGTGTTCCAGAACCCGTTCGACACGCTCAACCCCAGCCATTCGGTTGGTTCGCAGATCATGCGAACGCTGGAGAAGTTCAAGATCGGCAAAACGGTCGAAGACCGCAAGACGCGGATGCTTGAGCTGCTGGATCTGGTGAAGCTGCCACGCGCCTTTGCCGACCGCATGCCGCGTCAGCTTTCGGGTGGGCAGAAACAGCGCATCGGTGTTGCGCGTGCGTTTGCGGGCAATGCGAAGGTTGTGGTGGCGGACGAGCCGGTTTCCGCGCTCGATGTTTCGGTGCAGGCTGCCGTCACCGAGCTTCTGATGGACATTCAGCGCAAGAACAAGACGACGCTGCTTTTCATCAGCCATGACCTGTCGGTGGTGCGGTACCTCGCGGATCGCGTGGTGGTCATGTATCTCGGCCATATCGTGGAGCAGGGCACGACCGACCAGATCTTCGCGCCGCCCTATCACCCGTATACTGAAGCGCTTCTGTCCGCGATCCCGATCGCCGATACCTCGGTGCGCAAGAAGCATATCGTTCTGGAGGGCGATATCCCTTCGGCCATGAATCCGCCCACGGGCTGCCCGTTCCAGACGCGCTGCCCCTACAAGCATCTGGTGCCGGACAAGCTCTGCGAGAAAGAACTTCCGCCATTCAAGACGCTTGGCGGCGGACATCGCAGTCTGTGCTGGCTGGAGGACGATGTGCTGGATGCGATGGAACCGGTCATCAGCTTCGATGCCAAGTCACCCTTGAATGATGATGCGGGACGCAGCCGGGAAAGTGGGGCAGCGGGTGAAGTTGCGCCAGACGGAGGAGTCGTTGAACCTGAGAAAGCGGCAGGCGAAGTGCCGGGCGCTGCAAGTGCGGTGCCGGGCACCTCTTCGCCGAAGGTCGTGCAGAAAGAAGCCGGTGAGGGGCGCGGAGCTGCCTCGACAGAGGTCCCTCCGGGCACGATCGCCAAGAAAAAGCGCGGTGGAGGTGCCGGTGCAAAGGCGCGCAGGAGCGCGCAGAACCGACCACTCGAGCGCGCAAGCACCCCTGAAGAAGCTCGACGCGCCATTGGCGCAAGGCCTGACAAGGAGGCGGGCGACGAGGGCAAGATGCCTTCCGGTATCGCAAAGCCTGCTGACCCTGATGACCTGAAGCGAATTTCGGGCATCGGGCCGAAGATCGAGGCGATGCTCAATGATCTGGGTATCTATCGCTACGCGCAGATAGCCGAATGGGGTGCGCAGGAGCGTGACTGGGTCGACAGCTATCTGCGCTTCAAGGGACGCATCGACCGAGAGGGATGGGTGGAACAGGCGCGGCGACTGGATGGCCAGCGGAGCGCTGATTGAGTGATACCGAAATGCGGCAGAATGGCCCGGCCCGTGGCCATCTTGCTGCCACGTGAATCAGTCTAGCTTCTTCTTTTAAAGAAGGAGCATTTCAGCATGTCTGTAAAAGCAGGCGCATTATTCATTTCACTCAGCGCCATCATCCTCTCGCTTGTAAACACGCTGCCTACCGCCGCACAGGAACCCGTCGAAGCAACGCGCACGGTCAATCTGCGGAACGGCCCGGGCCTGCGTTTTGACGTGATCGACCGTGTCGGGCGCGGCGACAGAATGCAGCGTTTTCGCTGCTCCCGGGATGGGCAATGGTGTGTTGTCCGCTACCGACGTCAGCAGGGATGGGTCTCTTCGCGCTTCATAAGGCAGGCTTCTGCCGGCGGTGCACGCCGTGGCGAGGTCTGTTTTTTCGAGCATGCGCAGTTCAAGGGCCGGTCCCATTGCGCAGGCGTTGGCGAAGAGGCTGGCGCGCTCCGCGGCTTTCTGAACAACAGGATTTCATCGATCCGCATCCGGGGCAACGCCAAGGCCACGGTATGCACAAGGCGAAACTGGGGTGGACGCTGCAGAACCTTCGACGCCAGTGTTTCGCAACTTCCCCGCGGTCAGGCTGACCGCATTTCCTCCTTTCGCGTGACACGCGCCGGGGGACAGCAGGGCGGCAACCGACCCAACCCCGGCTTCGGCTCGGGCGGGCAACATGGGGACAACAAGCCCGGCCCCGGCTTCGGCTCGGGCGGCCAGCATGGAGGCAACGAGCCCGGCCCCGGCTTCGGCTCGGGCGGTCAGCATGGTGGCAACAAGCCCGGCCCCGGTTTTGGCTCGGGCGGGCAACATGGCGGCAACCAGCAGAGACAGGTCTGCTTCTACGAGCACATCAATTATGGCGGCGACCAGTTTTGCATGAGGCGTGGCCAGAAAACGGCCGAACTCGACCGCCGCTGGAATGACCGCATCTCCTCAATCCGGGTGCCGCGTGGTTCGCGAGTACGGGTGTGCCAGCACAAGAATTTCGGTGGTTGGTGCGATACCTATACGGGCAATGTGCCGGTCATCGGCCAAGGCCTCCCGCTTGGCGGCGGGCGAAATGACAATGTCACCTCCATCGAGGTGCTGCGCTGACCAGTTTCAGCACGGATGCCTGATTGTCCGGCGGCACTTTCTCCGGCAGTTCCTTGCACTATCTTCAAGGAACTGCCGGAGGAATGGCGTTGGACAGTTTCGATAAAACAGATGTGGCGGTAGTGGTTGGCGCCTCGGGTGCCATAGGCGCAGCAATCTCCGAAAGGCTTGAAGGGCATTTTAAGACGGTTCTTCGGCTGTCGCGCAGCTCACGACCTCAACTCGATCTCGCTGACGAAGCTACGATAGCGGAAGCTGCCGATCATGCTGCCGGATACGGGGACCTCCGTCTCGTGGTCGACGCCACCGGCTTTCTTCATCAGGGCGAGATCAAGCCGGAAAAGAGCCTGCGCGCCCTGTCGGTGGAGGGTATGGAGGCGAATTTCAGAGTCAATGCAATGGGTCCGGCGCTTTTGATGAAGCACTTCCTCAGGCGCATGCCGCGGGAGGGAAAGGTCGTCTTTGCCACGCTGTCGGCCAAGGTCGGCTCGATCGGCGACAACCGGCTGGGCGGCTGGTACAGCTATCGCGCATCGAAAGCCGCGCTGAACCAGTTCGTGCGCACGGCAGCAATCGAGTGGAGCCGAACGCACCGGCAGAGCATTTGCGTGGCGCTGCATCCGGGCACCGTGGAGAGTGGGTTATCCGGCCCCTTCGCCAAGAGCGGATTGACTATACAACAGCCCGACGAAAGCGCGGCGGCGATACTTGCGCTGATCGATCGGTTAACCCCGGAAGATACAGGCAGTTTCCTCGACCGCAGTGGTGAGCGCCTGCCCTGGTAGGAGAGGCGCCCGTTGCCGGGTCAGGCTTCCAGTTCTGCCGTCTCCAGCACCGAATGCAAGAGCACGTCAGCGCCTGCCTGCGCCCATTCCTTGTCGATCTCCTCGGCCTCGTTGTGGGACAGGCCGCCGACACAGGGGCACATGATCATTGCGGTGGGAGCGACGCGGTTTATGTAGCAGGCATCGTGTCCCGCCCCGGAGACGATATCCATGTGGCTGTAGCTCAGGCGCTTTGCAGCCTTGCGTACCGTTTCCACCAGCTTCTCGTCGAAGGCGACAGGATCGAAATGATTGACCATCTCGATCTCGTGGTCGATTCCCAGCGCATCGCAGATCGTTTCCGTGCCGGCACGGATGCGCTTGTCCATCTGGTCGAGGATGCGCTTGTCGGGAGATCGGATGTCGATGGTGCAGACCGTGCGGCCGGGGATGATGTTCGGCGAGTTTGGATAGACTTCCACATGGCCGATGGCGCCGACGGCGTCCGGCTGGAAATCCATTGCGATCTCGTGGACCAGCTCGGTCAGACGGGCAAGGCCCAGACCCGCATTGCGGCGCTTGTACATGGGCGTGGAGCCCGTGTGGCTTTCACGGCCCGTCAGCGTGACCTTCAGCCATTTCAGGCCCTGACCATGAGTGACGACGCCGATATCGGTGAACTCGTCTTCAAGGATCGGGCCCTGCTCGATGTGAAGTTCGTAATAGGCATGCATCTTGCGCTCGCCGGTCTTTTCCTCACCTTTCCAGCCGATGCGCTCAAGCTCGTCGCCGAAGCGCTTGCCTTGCGCATCGGTGCGGTCATAGGCCCATTCCCGGTCGTGAAGGCCGGCGAAGACGCCGGAGGAGAGCATTGCGGGTGCGAAGCGAGAGCCTTCCTCATTGGTCCAGTTGACGACGACAATGGGGTGCTTCGTCTTCACGCCGAGATCATTCAGCGTGCGGACCACTTCAAGGCCGCCCAAGACGCCCAGAACGCCGTCATATTTTCCACCGGTCGGCTGGGTGTCGAGATGTGAGCCGACATAGACGGGCAGGGCGTCGGGATCTGTACCCTCGCGGCGGGCGATCATGTTGCCCATGTCATCCACGCTCATTGAAAGGCCGGCTTCCTCGCACCACTTTGCGAAGAGCGCGCGGCCTTCCGCATCCTCATCGGTAAGGGTCTGGCGGTTGTTGCCGCCCGCGATGCCGGGTCCGATCTTTGCCATCTCCATGAGAGAGTCCCACAGACGGTCGGCATTGATCTTCATGTTCTCGCCCGGTGCGGCCATGCTGTTGTCCAATCCTATTTCAGTTCCACTTCGACGAAGGTCATCGGTGCATCGCCCGCATTTATGACGTTATGCTCCACGCCTTCAGCCCTGCGATAACTGAAGCCTGCCTCCATATCCACACGGTTCGTGTTCCCACCGGGCAGTTCCAGAAGAAGAGAGCAGGGTGTGACGGTCGTGATGACGTAATCCATGCCATGGACATGCCATCCCGTTTCCGCGCCTGGCTCGAAGTCCCAGCGGGTGACGCGCACCCGCTCGTCATCAACCTCGACCCGGTGCGTTGCCTTCGGCCGCTCCATCAATCGATTTCCGCCAGAACGGAACGGATGCAGTCCACTATGCGGTCGATCTGCTCGTGCTCGACGATGAGCGGCGGGGAAAGCGCGATGATGTCGCCGGTGGTGCGGATGAGTACGCCTTCTTCAAATGCCTTCAGGAAAGCGGTGAAGGCGCGCTTGGTGGGCTGACCGGCCATCGGCTCCAGTTCGATCGCGCCGACAAGACCGATGTTGCGAATGTCGATGACGTGGCGCGCGTCTTTCAAGGAATGCAGGGCATCTTCCCAGTAGTGCGCCAGTTCCGCGCCGCGGGTGAGAAGACCTTCTTCCTGATAGGTTTCAAGCGTGGCAATGCCCGCTGCACAGGCAATCGGATTGCCTGAATAGGTGTAGCCGTGGAAGAACTCGATCAGATGCTCGGGTCCTTTCATGAAGGCATCGTGGATCTCCTTCTTCACGAAAACCGCCCCCATCGGGATGACGCCGTTCGTCACGCCCTTGGCTGTGGTCATGATATCCGGGATCACGTCGAAATAATCGGCGGCGAAGGGCGTTCCGAGGCGGCCGAAGCCGGTGATGACCTCGTCGAAGATCAGGAGAATGCCGTGCTTGTCGCATATATTGCGCAGGCGCTTCAAATAACCCTTGGGCGGGATCAGCACACCGGTTGAACCTGCCACCGGCTCGACAATGACGGCTGCGATCGTCGAGGCGTCGTGGAGCGTGACGATACGCTCAAGCGCGTCTGCCAGATCTTCGCCCGTTTCCGGTTCACCGCGGGTGAAGGAGTTATGCTCCGGCAGGTGGGTGTGGGGCAGATGATCGACGCCTGTCAGAAGCGTGCCGAACATCTTGCGGTTGGCGACAATGCCGCCAACCGAAATGCCGCCGAAATTGACGCCGTGATAGCCGCGTTCGCGACCGATCAGGCGGAAGCGGGAGCCATCACCTTTCGCGCGATGATAGGCAAGCGCGATCTTGAGAGCGGTCTCGACCGATTCCGAGCCGGAATTGGTGTAAAAGACATGGTCCATGCCTTGCGGTGCGATTGCTGCAAGTTTGGATGCGAATTCGAAGGCGATGGGGTGGCCCATCTGAAAGGCCGGCGCGTAGTCGAGCTCGGCGGCCTGGCGCTGGATGGCTTCCGTGATCTTCGGTCGGCAGTGGCCGGCATTGACGCACCACAGGCCCGAAGTCGCATCGAGCACCTCGCGACCGTCATCGGTCGTATAGTGCATGTCCTTCGCCGAGACGAACATGCGTGGTGCCTGCTTGAACTGCCGATTGGCCGTAAACGGCATCCAGAATGCATTGAGGTCGTTCGGCTTGGAGGCTGGCCGGTTCAGCATCGTATGACTCCCATCATGTTCCCCACGGGACTTCAGGCGCTTGTGTGCGCTGCCTTTAAGTCCGTTGTGCCAGTTTGGCTATGGGGTGCACCTTAGGCAATGGGAAAGAATGCTTCGCGCGCCAATCTGGACCTGTAAATTGGTCCAGTGATTTTGGCCAATCCGTTCGGTTCGAGCAGTGAGAGCCTACAGCCGGTATAGGGGTGACAGGCGGCAGGCATGGGGACCTGCCGCCTGCAATTGGTGATGGGGCCGGATTAGCGTGCACGGTAGAAAGTCGGCTCCGGGCGATCATTGCTGTCGCTGACGGCAAAACCGCTGGCCGCAGAAAAGCCAACCGGAGCGCGGCGGCTGGTACCGACGCTGGCCGTGTTGATGGAGCGGTCGACCATCATGATGCCAATGGCACGGTTAGAACCCGGACCGGAATTCGGCTCGCTCGGCTGGAAGCTGTGAGCGGATGCTGCCTGAATTACGGCCATGGCGAAGAGCGTGGTGAGTGCGATCTTTTTCACTGAAAAATCTCCTGAAAAATCAGTATTTTATCTAAAAATATATACATCTATTACGCGGTGATAATCCGCAGGGCGCAACTTACCTATGCCCACAGTAATGGCAACTCACAATCCATCACGAGAAGTTGTGTTACGCGATTAAATTGTCGCAGTACCGCGTGAGAGCATGGGCATGTGCAGGGCCATCAACGGAGAAAACGACAGAGAGAAAAATCGTGATGCCGCCTGCCACTGTCGTGTCACTTGGCTCGGGTAGGTTCAGCCCATGAACCAAAAACTATCGAAGCTTAAATCGCCCAATATGGGCGTTTCCATCGCGCTCGGCGTCGCGCTGGGCGCGCTGCTCGGAATAATCCTCGAAAATACGCCGGTTGGTATCGCCATCGGCATTGCCGTCGGCGCTGCGAGCGGCGCGGTCTTTTCAAGCCGACGCAACTGATGTTGCGGGGCACAAGCCCCGCACTGGCTTCCCGCTCAACGCTTCTCGCGTATATCGGTGAGGGTCTTCACCGGTGTGATCGCTTCCGGATCAAGCTGGATCTCGATGATCGCAGGCTTGCCGCTTTCGCGTGCGCGCTTGAATGCATCCGGGAACTGCGCGGTCTCTGTCACGGTCTCGCCATGCCCGCCATAAGCGCGAGCAAGGGCGGCGAAGTCCGGGTTCCTGAGATCCGTCCCTGACACGCGGCCGGGATATTCGCGCTCCTGATGCATGCGGATCGTGCCATAGATGCCGTTGTTGACCACAAATACGATGATCGGCAGGTCGTATTGCACGGCAGTGGCGAACTCCTGGCCGTTCATCATGAAGCAGCCGTCGCCGGCGAACGCGATCACGTCACGCTCGGGAAAGCGCAGCTTGGCGGAGACCGCGGCCGGCACTCCATAACCCATCGAACCAGAGGTGGGTGCGCCCTGGGTTGCGAAGCGGCGGAAGCGGTGGAAGCGGTGAATCCAGGTGGCGTAGTTGCCCGCACCATTGGTGAAGATCGCGTCATCCGAAAGCACGTCTTCAAGATGCTGCATGATGGGTCCCATCTGGACCGCACCTGGGCCGGAGGCTGGCGGCGTGGACCAGTCGAGATAATTCGCGTGCAATTCTTCCGTGCGCGGCTCCCAAGAGGGCACTGCGTGCGGTTTCGTCCTGGCGAATTCGGTCGCGAAGGCCGCGGGCGTTGAGTGGATCGCCAGATCGGGTCTGTAGACGCGGCCAAGCTCCTCGGCATCGGCATGGACATGCACGAGCGTCTGGTCCGGATAAGGGCTTTTGAGAAGCGTGTAGTCGGAGGACGGCATTTCGCCGAAGCGTCCACCGATCAGCAGCACGAGATCGCTTTCCTTGATCGCTGTGGCGAGCTTCGGGTTCGGACCGATGCCCACATCGCCCGCATAGCAGGGGTGGAGATGGTCAAAGAGCATCTGTCGGCGGAAGGAGCAGCCGACGGGCAGGGCCCATTCTTCGGCTGCGCGTTGAAATGCGGAGACGGAGGCCTCATCCCAGCGCGTGCCGCCGAGAATGGCGAAGGGGCGTTTCGCATTGTTCAGAAGTTCTGAGAGCTTTTCCATCTCCACGTGGCCCGGCCGGGTTGTCACTGGCGTGAAGCGGCGCGGAGCCGGCGCATCTGCTTCAGCTGTGAGCATGTCTTCCGGCAGGGAAATGACGACCGGTCCGGGTCGGCCTGAGGTTGCCACGGCAAAGGCGCGTGTGACGATTTCGGGCACCCGCGCCGGGTCATCGATCTCCGTCGCCCACTTGGCGATGGGACCGAAAAAAGCGCGGTAATCGACTTCCTGGAAGGCTTCGCGCTCGCGGGCGTGACTTGCGACCTGTCCGATGAACAGGATCATCGGGATGGAATCCTGCATCGCGATGTGGACGCCTGCAGAAGCGTTGGTGGCACCAGGGCCGCGTGTGACGAAGCAGATGCCGGGCTTGCCGGTCAGGCGGCCCTCGCAATCGGCCATCATGGCAGCGCCACCTTCCTGGCGGCAGACAACCGTCTTGATTTCAGAATCATGCAGCGCGTCAAGCACTGCGAGATAGCTTTCGCCGGGCACGCAGAAGATGCGGTCAATGCCATTGGCCTCCAACGCATCAACAATCAGCTGACCACCGGTCCTCATTCGCTTGCCTCCCCGATTTCGCGCAGGATTTCTTCCGTGTGCTCGCCCAGGCGCGGGCTTGGCCGTTCATAGGAAAGCGGCGTGCCGGACATGACCATCGGCGCGCGAACCGAAGGCAGCTTGTTGCCGTGCCCATCATCAAGCTCTAGCTTCATGCCGCGCGCCTTGGCCTGCGGATCATCGAAGGCTTCGGCAATGGTGTTGATGGGGCTTGCGGGCACCGCATTCACTTCAAGCTCTGCCAACAGCTTCTTCTTTTCCCAGGCTGCCAGGCGCTTTTCGATGACCTTGCGCAGAGCCTCGCGATTGGTGACGCGGGCGGGATTGGTTGAAAAACGGGGATCGTTGGCGAGATCCGAAAGATCCACCACCTTGCAGAAACGCTGGAACTGGCCGTCATTGCCGACCGCCAAAATGATATGGCCGTCCTTCACGGGAAGTACTTCATAGGGCGCGATGTTCAGGTGGGCATTGCCCATCTGCGCCGGTGCCTCGCCCGAGACCAGATAGTTCAGGTTCTGATTGCCCAGGGCCGCGATCTGCGAATCCAGAAGCGCCATGTCGATATGCTGGCCTTCGCCCGTCTTTTCCGCATGGCGAAGTGCTGCCTGTATGGCGATGACCGAATAAAGGCCCGTGAAGATGTCGCTGACGGCCACACCGACCTTCTGCGGCTCGCCGCCCGGGGCGCCGGTGATCGACATGAGGCCGGACATACCCTGGATGATGAAGTCGTAGCCCGCACGCGCAGCATAGGGGCCGGTCTGGCCGAAGCCGGTGATCGAGCAATAGACGAGCTTCGGATTGATCGCCTTCAGGCTCTCATAGTCGAGGCCGTATTTCTTCAATCCGTCGAGCTTGAAGTTCTCGATCAGGATATCGGCGGTTGCGATCAGCTTTTTCAGACGCGCACAATCCTTCTCACGGGAAAAGTCGAGCGTGATGGAGCGCTTGCCTCGATTGGCGGCGTGATAGTAGGCGGCGGAAAGGTTCTCGCCGTCCTGTCCCATGACGAAGGGAGGTCCCCATTTGCGGGTGTCGTCGCCACCAGCCGGGTTTTCCACCTTGATGACATCTGCGCCGAGATCGGCAAGGAGCTGGCCGGCCCATGGGCCTGCCAGAATGCGTGCGAGTTCGATAACGCGAACGCCTTTCAGTGGTGCTTCTGCCATTTCTGTCTGTTGAACCTGTAGAGACATGATCTGGATGGCTGGGGTAGCAGATGCGTGGTTGCCTCGCCAGTGCGCAGGCGGTTGGGCTGTTGCGCCTCAGCGGCAGGCTTGCTTGGCCCAGGCAATGAAATCTCCGGTCGCCTCGTCGCGGTTGATCTCGTTCAGCGTCTCGTGGCGGGTGTCGGGATAGAAACGAGATTCGATGTTGGAGAAGCCTTCGTCTTGAAGTCTTGCCGCAAGCTTGCGGGTAACCTTCGCATTGGAGGTGGAAGGGTCGGCCTCGCCGCCTATGATCTGGAGCGGCAGATCGCGTGGAACACTCTCAAAGGCATCTTTGTCGGCGATGGCCAGGTTGATGTCGAAAATGTCGCGCCACATGGAGACGCTTGGAAGCCAGCCGGACAGCGGATCCATGATGTATTTGTCAACTTCTTCCCGGTCGCGTGACAGCCAGTCCGATGCAGTGCGGTTCTCATCCGTTGCGCGCGACCAGCTCGCGAATGTAAGGGCAGGCATGAGGCGCGAAGGAACATCGCTGCCCAGCCGGAAACGCTCCCAGCCAAGCACCAGTTTCGCCACTCGTGCTGCAAGATGGGGCACGATGGGCGCATTCCAGATCGCGGCCGCTTTCACCGAGCTGGGGAAGCGGGTGAGGTGGTAGAGGGCGAGTTGCCCGCCCATCGAATGGCCGAACATAATGACCGGGAGGCTCGGATGCTCCTTCTTGATGTGTTGATGTACCGCACGCATGTCGTCGCTGACTTTTAACGGTCCATCTTCGGCTGCAAACACGCCCTGCTCGGCATCGGGTGCGGTTGTGTGGCCGTGACCGCGATGGTCATGTGCGTAAACATGAAAGCCCGCATCGGCGAGACTGGCGGCGAAACGGGCGTAACGGCCAGAATGCTCGGAAAGCCCGTGATTGACGTGGACAACAGCCAGTTCAGCACTTCTTGCATTCATGATGTTCAGATGCAGCCTGGCGCCCGTCGGAGAGGGAAGGGTGGTCTCGGTGTCGAAGGCCAATCGAACTCTCCTGTGAACCTATAGCTTGCGCATTGCTCCGCCGGCGCCTTTCGCCTACATACGCGGGCAATCTTTCCCACGATCATGGAGTGCGACGAGCCACATGGCACGCCAATTCATCTACCACATGGCCGGACTGAACAAGGCCTATGGCGCCAAGAAGGTGCTGGATAACATCCATCTGTCCTTCTACCCGGATGCGAAGATCGGCATTCTGGGCCCCAATGGTGCGGGCAAGTCGACCGTGCTGCGCATCATGGCGGGTCTCGACAAGGAATATACGGGCGAGGCGTGGCTCGCGGAGGGTGCGACCTGTGGCTATCTTCCACAGGAGCCGCAGCTCGATGAATCGCTCGACGTGATGGGCAATGTGATGGAAGGCGTGGCTGACAAGAAGACCATTCTCGACCGTTACAACGAGCTCATGATGAACTACTCCGACGAGACCGCGGAGGAGGCGAGTGCGCTTCAGGACAAGATCGACAGCCAGAATCTGTGGGATCTGGACAGCCAGGTCGAAATGGCGATGGAAGCCCTGCGCTGCCCCCCGGCAGATGCGGATGTCACGAAGCTTTCGGGTGGTGAGAAGCGCCGTGTCGCGCTCTGCCAGCTTCTGCTGCGCCAGCCCGACCTTCTGCTTCTCGATGAGCCCACCAACCATCTTGATGCCGAGACCACCGCATGGCTTGAGAAGCATCTGCGGGAATATCCCGGCGCGGTGATGATCATCACCCATGATCGCTACTTCCTCGACAATGTCACAGGCTGGATCCTCGAACTCGATCGCGGCCGCGGCATTCCTTATGAGGGGAACTACACCGCCTATCTGGAGAAGAAGGCCAAGCGCATGGAGCAGGAAGGCCGGGAGGAGGCATCGCGCCTCAAGGCTCTTTCACGCGAGCGCGAATGGATTTCGGCGAGCCCGAAGGCGCGCCAGGCCAAGTCGAAAGCGCGTATCCGCGCCTATGACGAGCTGGTGCAGGCAGCAAGCGACCGCCGCCCGGGCGACGCGCAGATCATCATTCCGGCTGGCGAACGACTTGGCAATGTGGTGATCGAGGCCGAAGGTCTGACCAAGGGTTATGGCGACCGCCTGCTGGTCGACGATTTGACCTTCAAGCTCCCTCCAGGCGGCATTGTCGGCGTGATCGGTGCCAACGGTGCGGGCAAGACCACCCTGTTCCGGATGATCACGGGACAGGAAAAGCCCGATGGCGGAGAGATCCGCATCGGCGAAACGGTCAAACTCGGCTATGTGGACCAGAGCCGCGATTCGCTCGACCCGAACAAGACGGTCTGGGAAGAGATTTCCGGGGGCAATGACGTTCTCAAGCTCGGCAAGCACGAGGTGAACTCGCGCGCCTACTGCTCTTCCTTCAACTTCAAGGGCGGGGACCAGCAGCAGAAGGTGGGCACACTTTCTGGCGGCCAGCGCAACCGTGTTCACATGGCCAAGCTGCTAAAAGAAGGCTCCAACGTTCTTCTGCTCGACGAACCGACCAACGACCTCGATACCGAAACGCTGGCAGCACTCGAAGACGCGCTGGAGAACTATGCCGGTTGCGCCGTTATCATCTCGCACGATCGCATGTTCCTCGACCGTCTAGCCACGCATATGCTTGCCTTCGAAGGTGACAGCCACGTTGAATGGTTCGAGGGCAATTTCGAGGATTACGAGAAAGACAAGATCCGCCGCCTGGGGCCGGAAAGCGTCAATCCGAAACGAGTGACCTACAAGCCACTCACGCGGTGACAATCTTCAGCCGGCAATTTTTTGTTGCCGGCTGAAACCTTTCGCGCGGCAGTGCGTTCAGGCTCAGTTGGGGCGAAAGTTATGTGGGGAACCAAGTGACGGTAGATTTCGAGCTTCTGTTTCAGGAGCTCTCCAGTCCATACATGGTTCTTGATAGGCAGCTGTGCTTTGTCACGGCGAACAAAGCTTATGAGCGTGCCACCAACCGAAGCTGTGACGAGCTCGTGGGCCGTAATGTTTTCGACCTCTTCCCCAACGAAGGCGAAAGCGGCCAGCGGCTGAAAGCTTCCTTCAAACGTGTGTTAGAGACAGGCGAGCAGGATACGCTTGCCTATATTCCCTATGACATTCCCCGTCCTGAAAGCGAGGGCGGCGGGATGGAGCAACGCTACTGGACGGCCGTGCACACGCCGCTTGCAGATGACAACGGAGCTGTCGAGTTCATCGTGCAGAACACGGTGGATGTGACGGATCTGGTCCGGTTGCGGCAAGCGGCACATCTCCCCTTCCGCCTGGATGAAGTGCGTCTTCTGGAACGCGCGCGCGAGGCGGAACGGCAGCACCAGGACCTCCATGCCGAGAGCGAGAATTTCCGCCGTCTGTTCCAGCAAGCGCCGAGCCTGATTGCGGTGCTCTCGGGACCCGACCATGTGTTCACCTTCGCAAATGACGCCTATATGCGGCTCATCGGTGAGCGGGCCATCCTCGGCAAGCCGCTGACCGAAGCCCTTCCCGAAATCGAGGGACAGGGATATGTCGAACTCCTGGACAAGGTCTACCGGACGGGAAAAGCCGTAAGTGGCGAAGCTGGCAGGGCGCTTCTCCAGACCGAGGACGAGGAGAAGCCGCGCGAAGTTTTCTTCGATTTCACCTACGATCCGATCCGCGACGAAGACGGCAATATCTCGGGCGTTTTTGTCCAGGGCATGGACCGCACGGAAGCGGTGCGCACGCAGAAACGCCAGCGGCTCTTGCTGGATGAACTCAATCATCGTGTGAAGAACACGCTCGCCACCGTGCAGTCCATAGCTTCCCAGACCATGCGCACCGCGCGCGACCTGACTTCCGCGCGTGAGGATCTCGAATCCCGTATCATCGCACTCTCCAACGCCCACAACATCCTGAGCGTTCAGGAATGGGCCAATGCCGAGCTAAGCGCGCTGGTGAATCAGGAACTGATTGCCTATGGACCCGAGCGCTATGTCTGCAAGGGGAGTTGGGTCGTTCTTAACCCAAAAACGGCAATCGCTCTTGCACTCGTCTTGCACGAGATCACGACCAATGCTGCCAAATACGGAGCCCTTAGCACGGCGGAAGGCTGTGTCAGGATCGAGTGGAAAGTCGATCTCAAGAGCGGGCAACTTGTCATAACCTGGCAGGAGGAAAGCGGGCCTGTCGTGAAGCAGCCCGACTACAAGGGTTTCGGCAGCCGTATGATCCACCGCGTCGTGGAGGGTGAACTGGATGGTGAATTCCAGGCGCAATTCGATAGTGGCGGCTATTCCTGTCGCATAGCAATTCCATATGAGGTGGCCGTTCAATGATCGTCGTCAATGCTGAGACAGCCCCGCAGGACCTGAATGATATCCGAGTGCTCGTCGTGGAAGACGAGGCGCTGGTGGCCATGAATCTGGAAATGATGCTTGAAGACTTCGGCTGTGCAGTGATTGGCCCTGCCATGCGCTTCGACAAGGCCAAGGAGCTTCTGGAGAATGGCGTTGATGCGGATGTCGCCATACTCGACGTGAATGTCGGTGGCACTCCGGTCTTCCCGCTGGCCGAACTTCTGGTGCAGCAGAACATTCCGATGGTCTTTGCCACGGGTTACGACCGGTCGGGCATTCCAGAGGAATGGCATCACCGCCCCATTCTGCAGAAGCCATATACGGCTGATGACGTTCAGCGGGGGATCAGCCAGGCACTGGCAAACGCTGCTGCTGCCAAATAATCACGAATATGCACAGGCTGACGCAAAACTGTTACCAATTGAGACGCGACAAGTAGCCTCTTCGCATTTTCATTGGCGGTAAGGCATAGTATTCCGTTGATACAAGCAGAATTGGCTGCCACGGCAGTCCAGTGCAACCAATCATCGGAAAAGTGCAATGTTACGTCGACCAGGTGACAGCGATATGAGCATACCCGCTGTGTCGTCCCGGTCGGACGTCCGGACGCGCACCGCCATTGCCGGTATTGGCGTCTCAATCCCGCAAACCGCGATCAGCAATGATGAGCTTGTTGCCAGCTACAATGCCTGGGCGGGGAAGGAAAATGCCCGCCGTGCGGCACGCGGTGAGGAACCGGTGCGCGAGTCCAGCAGTGACTTCATCCAGCACGCTTCCGGCATCCTCAACAGACATGTCTATGAGCGCGACGGCATTCTGGACCCGGAGCGGATGGCCCCCTACATTCCCGCTCGCAGCGACGAGGAATTGTCGGTGCTGGCAGAGTTCGGTCTATCGGCAGCAAGGCGCGCACTGGGTGATGCCGGCACGAAGGCCGAGGATATCGACCTCATCATCTGCTCGAATTCACATCCGCAGCGGCCCTATCCGGCGCTGGCCATCGAGATCCAGCAGGCGCTCGGTGCGCGTGGTGCGGCCTTTGACATGGGGCTTGGCTGTTCATCCGCGCTGGCCGCCTTGCATGTGGCAACCAATCTCGTGCGCTCTGGCGCACATCGGCGCATCCTCGTCGTGGTGCCCGAGCTCGTCACCAGCCATCTCGACTTCCGCGACCGACAGACCCATTTCATTTTTGGCGATGCGGCTGTTGCATTCATGGTGGAAGCTCTTGGCGAACGTGAAGAGCGCGCAGGGCGTTTCGAGATCATAGGCACCAGTCTCTGGACGCAATTCTCAAGCAATATCCGCACCAATTTCGGTCATCTCAGTCGGCTGGCGCAGGATGATCCTTCCGTGCTCAACATGGAAGGCAATCTGATCAAGCAGGTAGGCAACAAGGTCTTCAAGGAAGTCACCGTTGCCGGACATCAGTTCATCGTCGATTTTCTTGCCGGTTTCGATCATACGCCCCAGACCATGCGCCGTTTCTGGCTGCATCAGGCGAATGCACGGATGAATGCGATGATCCTGAAGCTCGCCTTCGGCGAAGAGGTCGGTTCCGACCGTGCGCCAATGGTTCTCGATCGCCTGGGCAACACGGCTGCGGCAGGTGCGGTCATCGCGCTTGAAGAAAATCACCGCGACATGAAGACAGGCGAATACGGCCTGCTGTGCGCATTCGGTGCAGGTTATTCCATCGGTGGCGCGCTCTTGCGCATGATGTGAGGGCGGATCAGTCCACCTCTTCCTCTGCTTCCAGAAGACGTGTCGCGCGCCAGCGGGTGAGCACCTCGTTGATGTCATCTATGACAAAGAAGCGGGCCGCGTCGCGGTCGTAGCCTTCCGACAGCAGGGCGTCATAGTCGGTGTGGTTGTGGCGAATATGCGTGACCGCAGCGAGCCAGACGGCAATTGATGGCGGCAGAGTGCGCAGCTTCCTGTCATTCGCGGCAGCGCGTATCTGTTCCATGTCCGCGAAGGGACCCTGCGGGAGCAGGGCGGTCAGCGCCTTCGCCACCGCGCGCTGTCGTCCGGTCGTTGGTGGCATGGGCATCTCCTCGGGGTTTATGGGCAATCCAAGGCTGCCATTGGAAGTGTGGCTTGCCAAGCTCCTCCATTCGATATAAACATATCTTTATATCTTTCTTGGAGAGGCTGATGCTTTCACGCCCCACGATACAGTTCGAGACGATGGTTGAGACGTTGAAGGCTGCTGCGGAGCCAAGCCGCCTGCGCATCCTCGTGCTCCTGTCGCATACCGACCTGACCGTATCCGATCTCACCGAGATCCTGAATCAGTCGCAGCCGCGTGTCTCACGCCATCTGAAGCTGCTGCTCGAAGCCGATATGATCCTGCGTTACCAGGAAGGGTCGTGGGCCTTCTTTCGCCTGTCCGAGAGTGAAGCAGCACGCGATTTCATCGAGGCGGTGGTTGGCAAGGTCGATCAGGCGGATGCGGTCATCGAGCGCGATCTGGAGCGTCTGGAAGCCATCAAGCGGCGCAGGCAGGAGCGTGCGGCAGAGTATTTTGCCCATAATGCGGCCAGTTGGGACGAAATCCGATCGCTGCATGTGCCCGATGTGGCGGTAGAGCAGGCGCTTCTTGAACTGATCGGTGACGAGCCCTTCCAGTCCATGGCCGATCTGGGTACCGGTACCGGTCGCTTGCTGGAGCTTTTTGCACCTCTATATCGGCGCGGCGTGGGCGTTGACCTTTCACGGGAAATGCTGGCAGTGGCGCGCGCCAATCTGGAAAAGGCCGACATACTTCATGCACAGGTGCGGCTGGGCGACGTTTATGCGCCACCGGTGGAGCGCGACGCCCATGATCTCGTGACCCTCCACCAGGTTCTGCATTATCTCGACGATCCGGCACAGGTGGTCGGCGAGGCGGCCAAGCTGCTGCGTCCGGCCGGACGGCTCGTGATCGTGGATTTTGCTACGCATGACCTTGAATTTCTTCGCGAGGAACACGCGCATCTGCGCCTTGGCTTCTCCGACCGCCAGATCCGCGACTGGGTGGAGGAAGCGGGCCTTGTGCTGACGGAGACGCGCAGCTTCGCACCTGAAACGAATGGAGACGCAGGTCTGACGGTCAAATTGTGGATCGCGCAGGACCAGCGTCTTCTCATTGCCGATACTGAACTGTCCGCTGCGGCGGGAACGGAGATTGCCTGATGGCTCAACATGCCAAGCCCCTTGATCCGGAGCATCGCGCTCCGCTCAAAGTTTCTTTCGAATTCTTCCCGCCGAAGTCGGAAGAGATGGAGCGACGCCTGTGGGACACGGTGCAGAAGCTGGTGCCGCTTCGGCCACACTTCGTTTCCGTCACCTACGGTGCGGGTGGCTCCACGCGCGAGCGTACCTCGCGCGCAATCGAGCGCATTCTCGATGAAACCCCGCTGACACCTGCAGCACATCTGACATGTGTGGATGCCAGCCGCGAGGAAGTGGATGCCGTCATCCGGGACTTCCTGTCCATGGGTGTGAAGCGTTTCGTTTCGCTGCGTGGCGACCCGGCAGCGGGTATCGGATCGGCTTACGAGCCGCACCCCGACGGTTACGCGAATGGGGCTGAACTCGCAGGTGCGCTGGCGCGGCTGGGGGCAGAGGATATCTCCGTCTCGGCCTATCCGGAAAAACATCCCGAAAGTGCCGATTGGGATGCCGATATCGATATGCTGAAGCGCAAGGTGGACAACGGTGCCACGCGCGCGATCACGCAGTTCTTTTTCGATAATGACCTGTTTGAGGCCTATCTGGAGCGGGTTCGCGCCGCTGGCATACAGATTCCGGTGGTGCCGGGCATTCTTCCCGTACACAATTTCACGCAGATGACCCGGTTTGCGGGGCAGTGCGGTGCGAGTGTGCCCAATTGGCTGGCCGACCGGTTTGCCGGGCTCGACAAGGACCCGGTTACGCATCAGCTGGTGGCGGCTGCAGTGGCAGCGGAACAGGTGCTCGATCTCGTGCAGCGCGGGGTGCAGGACTTCCACTTCTACACGATGAACCGCGCTGATCTTCCCTTCGCCATCTGCCATCTGCTTGGCATTCGTGCAGAAGCGCAGCCTGCAGCAGCTTAGGGAATATCGGGAGACGGGAACGAAAAAGGCCGGGGTCGCCATGCCCCGGCCTTCCGTTTGTCTGGTGCTGGTTGTTGTTTCTTCTTCTCTCAGCAGATCAGGGAAGAACACCGATCACGAGTGCCCCGATGACTGCGAATGCAGCACATACGGCAAGCGCGTTCAGTGGTCGTATCAGTCCCATGGCATAGCCTCCTCTGCAGACTGGCTACGGATTCTATGGGCTTTGACGAAAATGAAAAGCGGATTTTATGCTGCGGTGCGACAGGTTTGTGAAAAAACTGTTACCGTTTGAAGGCTTCCACGTTGATTTTATTGGTAGAGTTTTTTCTCGTTCACAAACCGTAAATCCTGGTCGCGGGTTCTAGAAGCCGAACTTTCGGGCAAGCCTTCCGTCAATGGTGAGCAAGCCCAGAACAATGACGGCCATGCCGACGATCTCGAAGCTCTCGAGCCGCTCGCCGAGGAATATCGCGCCGAGAAGAATCGCCGTGGCAGGAACTATGAGGGTCACGAGGGACGTGTTTGTTGCGCCCGCCGAAGCCAGCACCTGAAAGTAGATGATATACGCGAATGCGGTCGCGACTACGGCCAGCATGAAGATGGCAGCCCATGCGCCTGCGCTTGCGCTGAACATGCCGTCGATATCGAAGAAGATCAGCACCAGCGGGATGGTGACGAGGCTTGAACCGGTCAACTGGCCGGTTGCGACGACGGGCGCGGGGATGTCCTTGAAGCGGCGGGCGAAGATGAAGCCGAGCCCATAGGAGATCGCTGCGGCTATGAGGCACAGCTTGGCCCAGATCGGGCCGCCGAGGCCGGCGAAGAGGCCGGGGCCGATCATGAAAGCCGTGCCCGTGATGCCAAGCATGATGCCCACAAGGCGCAGGCCACCAAGCTTTTCGTCGCTGGTCAGCATGTTTGCCAGAATGGCAGTCCAAAAAGGGGTGGTCGCGTTGAGGACTGCCGAAAGCCCGGCGCCAAGCTCCGTCTGGCCAAGAAATATCAGCGTGAACGGGATCACATTGTTCAGTATCGAAAGCGTCAGAAAGCTGCCGGCGCGATCAAGGGCCGGTCGAAAGCTGATATTGCGCATCAGCAGATAGAACTGCAGCAGTGTGGCCGCGATCACGACCCGGAACATCACCAGCACGAGCGGCGGCACTTCCTGTACGGCGATGCGCGCGCAGAAGAATGACCCTCCCCAGATGATACCGAGCATGAGGATCAGGGACCAATCCCTGAACGAGATCTGTCGCGAAAGTGCTGCTTGCGCGGGCTGCATGAATATCGGCTCCTGAACGAAACCAACACATAGGCTTGAGCCTTCAAGCCTTCCACCCGAAAAGAATTCTGGCCCAACAGGCTGTTTCCGGTGAACGATCACGCCACTTGCTGTTTCTTCCCGGGACAAGGCGCATTAGCCTTGCGGAAACTCTGGAGGATACTTCATGCAGCGATTCGCCACTGCCCGGGACGCAGCACTTGAGATGCGGCCTGACGAGCCAGTGTACTGCTTTCGCCCGGACGTCTTGAAGCGGGATGCGCAGAATTTCGTTTCAATGTTCCCCGGCAAGACGGCCTACGCGGTCAAGACCAATGGCGAGAGGCTGGTGCTCAAGACATTGGCGGAAGCGGGCATTGACGCCTTTGACGTCGCTTCGCCTGCGGAATTCGCAGCCGTACGCGATGTCGCACCCAATGCCGAGATGCTCTACATGCATCCGATCAAGGCGCAGTCGGACATACGTCTGGCCCTGGAGGAATACGGCATTCGCGTGATCGCGGTCGATCATGAAGACGAGATCACCAAGCTGACCCGCGTTGTCCGCGCGCTCGACATCGATCCGGGGACGCTGACGATCTATGTGCGCATCCAGACCAAGGGCCATGCCGCCTACGAGCTCTCCAAGAAGTTCGGTGCCGGGCCCGCCAATGCCGTTGAACTGATCAAGCGGCTGTCGCGCTATGGCTTCAAGGTGGGGCTGTGCTTCCATGTCGGCAGCCAGATCGAGGATCCCGATACCTATGAACGCGCGCTCGCCTCTGCTGATTGGGTGAGGAGCAGGGCAGGGGTGGAACTGGCGGGGCTCGATGTCGGTGGCGGATTTCCTGCCGAATATGGTCACGATCCGAACCGCAAGAAACCTGAGATGCCCTCGCTGGACGAACTGATGGCACGGCTGCGCGGCGATATCGAGGAATGGGGCTTCAACGAACTGCCGCTGGTCGCCGAACCCGGCCGTGTCATTGTCGCGCGTGCCTTTTCGCTCATCGTGCGCGTCTTGCTTCGCAAGGGTCGCCGCATCTACATCAATGACGGCATCTGGGCGTCGCTTTCGGATTCCTGGACCGGCAAGATCACGCTTCCCGCGCGCTTCATTCCCGACCCGGCCATTCGCAACCGCAATGGCAGCCAGGACAAGCTTCTACCATTCAAGGTGTGCGGAGCGACCTGCGATTCCGTCGATATCCTGTCGCGTCCATTCTGGCTTCCGGAGACCGTGGATACGGGTGACTGGATCGAGATCGGCCATATCGGCGCCTATTCGCTTTCGCTGCGCACGCGCTTCAACGGTTTTTATCCCGATACCTTTGTCGAGGTGGACACGCCATTCGATGCCGGAACGGCGCCGGAAAGTTTCGCCAGCCTCGAGACGATGGCGGACTGAGGAAGAGTGCAGGGCGCACCGGATGCTCGATGCGCCCGATCTCGAGATCAAAGATTGGACAGAAGCGTCGGGGTCGGCCAGCCATCGGCGGGCAACCCGAGGCGAAGCTGCTCCTCGCGCACTGCGGTGCGCGTTCCAAGGCCCAGAATGCCGTCGATTTCGCCGACATCGTGGCCGCGGTCGGCAAGCTTGCGCTGGAGAAGTTTCATGGCCTCCGGGGCCAGGCCTTCTTCAGGGTTGCCTGCATCGAAATCCGGGGCGCCTGAATAGCGCGTTGCCAGATGTGCCGCGGTCAGCGTGTAGACGAGCGACTTGTTCCATTCGAGATAGATGTCGAAATTGTCGTAGACCATGAAGGCCACGCCCTTGTGCCCCATGGGCAAGAGGATCGAGGCCTGGAGACCGTCGGCGGGGAGAGGGCTTCCGTCCCGCTGGGTGACGCCCATTGCCGCCCACTCCGAGCGTGGCAGCTTGGTGTTGCGGCCCGTCTGCGCCCAGGGCAGGTCGGCAGGCAGCTTCACCTCTTCAAGCCATGGCTCGCCTGCCTTCCAGCCAAGCTCGCTGATCGCGCGGGCGGCTGTGAGAATGGCGTCGGGAGATGAGGCCTTCAGGTCGACCTTGCCATCGCCGTCGCCGTCCATGCCCTTGTGCAGATAGTCGCTTGGCAGCATCTGCATCTGGCCGATCTCGCCTGCCCATGCGCCCTGTACATCAGGGGAAACGGTGCCCTGGTCGATGAGCTGGAGAAGCGCGATCAATTCCGGGCGGAACAGCTCGGGCCTGCGGCAGTCATGGGAAAGTGTTGCCAGTGCATCCAGCGTGTTGAAGTCGCCCTGCACGGCGCCGAAATCGGTTTCCAGCGCCCAAAAGGCTGCGATGACCGGACCCGGTACGCCGAATTCGCTTTCGCCGCGGGCGAACACGTCTGCGTATTTTTCGAGATTGCGCTTGCCGTTCTGCAGGCGGTTTTCGCTGATCAGGCGGTTGGCGAAATCGCGGAATGTCATGTTGAAGACGCTCTGCGAGCGGTCACGGTCGAGCACACGCTGGGAGATGGAGGCGCCTGAGAGAGCGGAAAGACCTTCCTGGCCGACGCCCATGCTTGCAGCCTCCTGTGCCACGCCCTCGCGCCATGCGGCGAAGTCGCCACCGCAGGCTTGGGCAAATGCCGTTGAAGGAATGGCTGCAGTGAGCGCGATGGCTGCAATCGTCGTCTTCATTCTCATACGTACATCCTTTTCTTCAGACTTCAGCTCGCGTGAGCCTTCAGCCAATCCCGCCAGGCTTTCGCACTGCCGTTGAACACATTGATATCGGCATCACCCCTGATGCCCGGCAGGATGCCGGTGCCGGTATATTGCCAGAAGACGAAGGGATGCCCGCCATATTTGTCATCAGGATGACCGGCTACCGAGCGCAGCCAGAAAGGATAGCCCTTGAAGCGCCAGAGGCCGTTGTCATCGAAGAAATCAACCGAGGTATAGATGATCGGCCGCTTGCCGTAATGGCGTTCGATGGCGTCGAGGAAGATCTTCATCTCGGAGCGGACGGTGTCGGCCGGGGGTCTGAGCTTGCAGGTGGGAGAGGTGTGGTTCCACTCCATGTCGAGAACGGGCGGCAGGGCGGAACGGTCCTTGGGCACATGGCGGATGAACCATTGCGCCTGTTCGATTGCCGGACGGCAGAAATAGTAGAAGTGATAGGCACCGCGGGGAATGCCTGCGCGCGCTGCACCTGACCAATGGTCGCGGAACTTGTCATCGACGCGGTCACCGCCCTCGGTCGCCTTGATGAAGGCGAAGGAAATGCCGGCATTGCGCAATTGGGCCCAGTCGACTTCCGGCTGGTATTTGGAAACATCCGTACCATGAACCGGATAACTGGCAGGCGTGCGGCCGTTCCATTCATGGGGATCGCGGTCTCCGTAGCGGAGGCCCTGGCTGGTGGGAGTAGTTGCGGCTTGTGGCGCGATGTCGGCCAGATCGTAGCTGATGCTGGAGCAGCCTGTGACAAGGGCGAGCATTGTCGAGAGGAAAAGAATGCGCATTGATGCTCCAAAGGACTTGGCGAATCATCATCAGGATTTCACGCGACATGGATAGGCTATGCCTGCGCCGTCGTCACGGGTAGGTTGTGCGGCAGGGTGCTGCGGGATGAAGGATATTTGATGCGATTTATTTTGCGCGCGCTGAAGTGGATTGCGCTTCTTATTGTCGTTGCCGCGCTGGGCGGCGCTTTCTGGCTTTATCTTTATCCACCCGCATTAATCCGTATGGGCTCCAATTATGCAGCCAAGATCGTCTGCTCCAATGTCTTTCTTGGCGGTCGCGAGCCGCAGGAGGTTCTGCGCACGGATGTGCAGGCGCCCGGCCATCCTTTGCTCGAGCTCATGCAGGTGCAGGTCTATCCGCAGGATGCGACGGTGCGAACAGGTCTTTATGGCGTGATCGGTGATGGACTTGCAGTGTACCGCGGCGGGACGGGCTGTGCTGCTGCACCAGACGGTCTTTCATCAATACCTGAAACGGTATCGCCCCACAGCCCGGCATCGCGCAACACGCTGGAGCTTTGGCCGGACGGTCTGCGCATTGATGTTTCGCAGAATCAGGATCTGGCGAAGATTCTCGACGACATCAAGCTTACCGGGCCCGGCATGAGAGCGGTGGTCGTGGTGAAGGACGGGCGCATCATCGGCGAGCGGTATGGTCCCGGTGTGGTGAATTTCGAACAGCCTCTGCTCGGCTGGTCCATGACCAAGACGGTGACGGCTGCGATTATCGGTGCTGCCGTTGGCGAGGGGTTGCTGTCGGTCGATGACCGCAACCTGTTGCCGGAATGGTCGAAGGACGATCGTGCGAATATCACGGTCGCTGATCTTCTCGGCATGGAGAGCGGTCTGGAGTTCAACGAGGACTATGGCGACGTAACCGATGTCACGCGCATGATGTATCTCGAAGGGGACATGGCCGCATATGCCGCAGCCAAGCCCTTGCAAGCCATGCCCGGTGAGCGCTTTTCCTATTCGAGTGGTACAACGGTGCTTCTTTCGCGCATCTGGCAAAACAGCTTCGATGACGAGAAGACGGCGCTGGAGTTCCCTCGCAAGGTCTTGTTCGATCCTCTCGGAATGGACAGTGCTGTTCTTGAAACCGATCTTTCCGGCACATTTGCCGGCTCGTCCTATCTCTATGCCAATGCGCGAGACTGGGCGCGGTTCGGGCTGCTGCTTGCCCAGGAAGGTGAATGGCAGGGGCAGCGCATTTTGCCGGAGGGCTGGGTGGACTATATGCGCACACCCACCGAAGCGTCGGGCGGCGAATATGGCCGTCACGTCTGGCTGCACGGGCCGCGGGCAAACCTGCCTCCCACGGCGGATCCCGACCAAGGCTTCGATCTGCCTGAGGATGCGTTCTGGCTGCTTGGGCATGACGGTCAGACGATGACCATCATTCCCTCGGAGGGGCTCGTCATATTGCGGATGGGGCTGACGCCGTCGAAACTTGGCTATCGTCCGCAGGCGCTGGTTGAAGCGATTGTGAAGGCTGTCAGGCAGACGGAAGAGTGATGCGGGCCAGTACGGCGTAGCCGCGGAAAAGTGATTCAAATGAGAGTCTTGCGCCGCGGCTCTCGCATTCCGATTCAAGAAATTCACGCAGCGATTCACGCGGGGTGACGTGGAACGCAGACAGCCAGCGGTGAAGCAGCCAGCGGAAGGCGCGGGGCAGGTGTTCCTGAGAGCCGAAATCCACGATGTGCAGTGTGCCGCCGGGTTCAAGAACGTCCAACCCTTGGGTGACAGCCTGCTTCCAGGGCGGGATCATCGAGATGGCGTAGGAAAGGAAAACGCAGTCGAATCTGGCGCGACCGAACAGCGCCTGCGGGTCAAAATGCGTGGCATCACCTTCGGCCAGCTGGACGATGTCGTCGATGTGATCGCGTGCCAGTCTTCTGGCTGCCGTCTCCAGCATGGCCTTCGAGATGTCCAGGCCATGGAAACGGGCGCCGGGATAGCGGGCAGCCGCCAATGCCAGGTTGCGGCCCGTTCCGCAGCCAAGTTCCAGCACTGCAGAGCCGTTCGGCAGTGCCAGTTCCCGGATCAACCTGTCGCGGCCCAAGAGGTAGAATTTGCGGGTCGCGTCGTAGATGTGACGCTGACGGCCGTAGACGCCGTCCATCAGACGCTGATGTGTGGCGCTCTCCCCAACGAGGCTCATGCGTCTTTCTTCACGTAAAGATGGAAGCCGCCATAGATGGCGGAGCGGTCGCGCGCGGAGAATTCGCGTGAGCGAACGAAATCATAATGCCACTGGTCGAGCAGGGCAGGTGAGACGCGGCCGGGCAACAGGGTTGGCTGCGCGGCGGTGCGGAATATGACGCGAGCGCCGGGTGCCGCGGTGCGTGTGATCTGAAACCAGAGAGCATTCAGCTGTTCGTCGCTCATCCAGTCCTGCGCGTCGAGAAGGACGAAACGGTCGACACTTGCATCTGCCTTGTTCGTCAACAGGTCGACGAAGTTGACGTGATGGATGCGAGCGCAATCGGCATTGGCGCGGATAGTCGCGAAATTTTCAGGCTCGAGATAGGCGGGTAGCGCTGCTTCACCGGTTTTGGGATAGCGGCGCGCGAAGGCCTGCCAAGCGAAGTAGTTCTCACGCAGCGGGAAGTGGCAGGCAAGCTTTTCCAGCCGCGTGCACAAAACTTCCGCCATGCTGGCACCATCGCTGACAAGCGCATCATATTGCGCCGGTGGAATGCCAAGGCCGAAAAGCGACGCCTTGCGCGAGGTGGCCCAGCGTATGAGCGGCTTGTCGAAGAGCGGGCGCAGATTGTCCTCGAAGAAGCGCCGCTGTTCGCGCAGGCTTCTGGTCTGCATGATGCCCGCGGGATCGACACCGTGCAGCTTGGCCAAGCGGTGGCCGCTGGCGATAAAGAAGCCAAGCAGCCCCTTGTGGTAGAAATTGCGGGTGAAGGCATCGACGCGGCGACGGCCAAACAGGTCACGCTTTTCCCAATAGCGGCGCGATTTCGCATCCAGAACGGGCGCAATGAAGCGGTCATAGGCTGCCGCGTTGGATTTGTGGCCATCTTCACCAAAGAAGCGCTGTATATCGGCCGGCGATGGCAGGGTGCGGAATGCTGCAAGTTTTAGGCGGTTCAGCGCCACATGGGCGGCGTTGAGGTCGACAACATCCACCTGGCCCGGCATGCGGGTCAGATAGGCCAGCATGTTGCAGCCACCGGATGCGATCGTGACCACGCGGTGGCCTTGCGCCAGCTCCATCGCATCCATGTCCACATCCGGATCTTCCCAGATCTGCGGATAGACGAGGCCGGAGAATAGGAGGGCGAATAGCCGTTCGGAGATGCCGGCCTTGGAAAGAGCGCGGTTCTGGTAGACCGCCTTCTTGATATGCCTGTGCGACGACAGGCCGATATCGGCTGAAAGATCCGTCATGGCTCACGCTCCCATGCTTTTCATGAAGCAGTAGCGTGGCTGCGTGACAGGCCTTTGAACGCTATGTGACCATGTGTGACGGTTCTGTGGAGGGCAATGCCAAGCTATCCACATTGACAAAAATTGCCAATGCGCTTTTGATGTTTGCAATGACGTAGCAGGTGAAGCCATGGCGACTATGAATGTGAGTCTTCCCAGCGAGATGGCCGAGTTTGTTGAGCACGAGGTTTCGCGTGGCGGATACAGCTCGTCCAGCGAAGTCGTTCGCGAGGCGTTGCGGTTGTTGCAGCATGATAAAGCCCAGCAGGCGGAAAAGCTGGCCATTTTGCGACGTGAGCTCGGAGCCGGTGTTGAGGCCGCGCGGGAAGGGCGGCTGTCTGAAAAATCGGTGGGAGAGGTTCTGGACGATGTGCTGCGTGAAGCCTCCGAAGGATGAGGGCTGAACTCACCGATCTCGCGGAACGCGATATCCGGCATATTCTGCGCAGCACGATCAAGCTCTTTGGTCCGAAACAGGTTCGCGCCTATGCGGCTGTGATCGAGCGCGGCATCGCAATGGTCGCGGAAGAGCCGGAACGACCGGTCTCTGCCGCATGCGACGAGCTTGTGCCGGGTGTTCGCCGATTGAACCTTGAACACGCCGCAAAGCGTCGTGGTGGCGCTTCACACTGCCTCTACTATATCAGAGGCCGGCTAAAGGATGGTTCAGAAGGAATCATCGTTGTCAGGGTGCTGCATGAGCGCATGGAGCCGCGTCATCGACTCGTTCGACGGCTCTAGTCTCGGAAGCAGCAGAGACCGATACTTTTGCGTCATCGCACTCTCTTGACGAATAAGGGCGACCCGTGGGCCGCCCTCCTCGAAACTCATCTTTCAGTGCATCAGGCCTTGCCGTAGCCGCCGGCCGTTGGTGTTGTCACGATCACGGCCTCGCCTGCGTCGATTACCGTCTGGTCGCAACCCTTCAGCGTTTCGACCTTGCCGTCCTTGCGACGCACTTCCGTTTTGCCGAACTGGCCGTCGCCACCGCCTTCCACGCCGCGCGGGGGCACCGTGCGGTGGGAGGAGAGGATGGCGCATTCCATCTTTTCCAGAAAGCGAATGGTGCGCTTCGTGCCGTCGCCCGCACTCCATTTGCCCTTGCCGCCGGAGCCTTTGCGAATGTGAAAGTCTTCGAGCAGGACCGGGAAACGCAGTTCCAGAATTTCAGGGTCCGTCAGGCGGGAATTCGTCATGTGGACATGAACGCCGGACGTGCCGTTGAAGCCGTGGCCATCATTCATCACGCCTGCAGGCGAGCCTGAGCACAGCGTTTCGTAATACTGGTAGGTCTCGTTGCCGAAGGTCAGATTGTTCATCGTGCCCTGGCTGTTGGACAGCGCCTTCATGGCGCCGAACAGCGCGTTGGTGACGTGCTGCGAGGTTTCCACGTTACCGGCAACAACGGCTGCCGGATAGGAGGGACGCAGCATGCAATCCTCGGGGATGATGATGTTGATGGGCCGCAGGCAGCCCGCATTCATCGGGATCGACCCTTCAACCATCACGCGGAAGGCATAAAGGACTGCCGCACGGGTGACGGGTTCGGGCGCGTTGAAGTTGTTCTTCATCACGGGCGAGGTGCCCGTGAAGTCGACGGTCGCCTCACCCTTCTGGTTGTCGACGGTGATCTTCACCTTGATGACCTGGCCGCTGTCGGTCGGATATTCATATTCCGACTGCTCGGGCAGGCGCTGGAGAACACGGCGAACGCTTTCGGCTGCATTGTCCTGCACATGGCCCATATAGGCCTGCACCACATCCAGTCCGAAATTCGTCACCATCTTGCGCAGCTCGGCGACGCCTTTCTCGTTGGCCGCGATCTGGGCCTTGAGGTCGGCGATGTTCTGATGCGGATTTCTGGCCGGGTAGGGGTGGTTGGTCAGAAGCTCGTGAAGCTCCTTCTCGCGGAAGCGGCCGCGCTCGACGAGCCGGAAGTTGTCAAACAGAACACCTTCCTCATCGACATTGGTCGCCAGCGGCGTCATGGAGCCGGGTGCCGTGCCGCCGACATCGGCATGATGGCCGCGTGAGGCGGTGTAGAAGAGGATCTCCTTGCCTTCATCGTCGAAGACCGGTGTCACGATCGTGATGTCGGGCAGATGGGTTCCGCCGTTGTAAGGAGCGTTCAGCGCGAACACGTCGCCGGGGTGGATGTCACCCTCGTTCAGGCGGATGATGGTTTCTACCGAGCGGTCCATGGAGCCCAGATGCACCGGCATGTGTGGCGCATTGGCGACCAGGGCACCATCCTTGTCGAAGACGGCACAGGAGAAGTCGAGGCGCTCCTTGATGTTCACCGAATAGGCGGTGTTTTGCAGCGTCACGCCCATTTGCTCGGCGATGGACATGAAGAGGTTGTTGAAGACCTCCAGCATGACCGGGTCGGCTTCGGTGCCAAGTGCTGCCTGGCGCGGCTTCTTTTCCACGCGGCGCAGGAGGACATGGTCACGTTCGGTGATCTCGGCCTGCCAGCCCGGTTCCACGACGATGGTCTGGTTCTTCTCGATCACGAGAGCCGGGCCTTTCATCCGGTCGCCCGGCTTCAGGTCATCGCGGCGATAGACGCTCGCGTCATGCCACTTGCCCTCGCAAAACATCCTGCGTGTTTGGGAAGCGTCAGCCTCATTGTCATTGATGGCGAGCTTCGGCTCCTCCGGTCCTGCTTCACGGGCATCCACGCCTTCGACATTGACGGCTTCCACCACCATCGGCTTGTCGTCGTAGACAAATCCGAACTGTGCCCTGTGCGCCTGTTCGAATGCCTTCTTCGTGTTTGCGACCGATTTGTCGTCAAAGGGCACTGAAAGGGTTGTGTCCGTGCCGTCGTAGCGGACTTCCAGGCGCACGCGCCACTCCGTGGCATCTTCCGCGATGCCCTGATCGGCCAGTTCCTGCATGACTTCGGCGCGCAGGTCCTCGACCTGTGCTTCGATGGCGCCGACTGTTTCATCGGCCAGCGGCTTGATGAGGGCTTTCTGACGCGATGCGGAGACGGTGGCCAGGCCGATGCCATAGGCGGAAAGCAGGCCGGAGAGCGGGTGGATCAACACCGACTCCATGCCGAGTGCATCGGCAACGAGGCAGGCATGCTGGCCGCCCGCACCGCCGAAGCAGTTGAGTAGATAGCGGGTGACGTCATAGCCGCGCTGCACGGATATCTTCTTGACCGCGTTAGCCATGTTCTCCACCGCAATGGTGATGAAACCCTCGGCGACATCCTCCGCGCTGCGGCCAACCTTGGCTGCAAGCTCCTCGAAGCGCTGGCGCACCGTGTCGACATCAAGCGACTGGTCCTGGTCGGGACCAAAGATGGATGGGAAGAAATCCGGCTGGAGCTTGCCCAGCATCACGTTGGCGTCGGTCACGGCAAGCGGGCCACCACGGCGATAGCAGGCGGGGCCGGGATTGGCACCGGCAGAATCCGGGCCGACCTTCAGGCGCCCGTCCTCGTAATGGAGGACGGAACCGCCACCGGCGGCGACCGTGTGAATGCGCATCATGGGCGCGCGGATGCGAACACCGGCAACCTCGGTGTCGAAGGCGCGCTCATATTCGCTTTCGTAATGGGCCACATCGGTGGAGGTGCCGCCCATGTCAAAGCCGATCACCTTGTCGAAGCCCGCGAGGCGGGCCGTCTCCACCATGCCGACAACACCGCCGGCCGGACCGGAGAGGATCGCATCCTTGCCCTGGAACTTGTCGGCTGCCGTCAATCCGCCCGAGGACATCATGAATTTCAGCTTGGTCCCCTCTTTGGCATCGGGCGTGATACCCAGTTCGCCAGCGACGCGCTGCACGTAGCGTGAGAGGATGGGTGAGAGATAAGCATCGACAACGGCCGTGTCGCCGCGACCCACAAGCTTGATGAGGGGTGAGGTCTCGTGGCTGGCGGAAATCTGCCCGAAGCCCAGTTCGCGGCAGAGTTCGGCTGCCTTCTTCTCATGCTCGGGATGCTTCCACGCATGCATGAAAACCACCGCAACAGCATCGATACCATCGGCCTTGGCCGCTTCTATGTCGCCGCGGACGGTGTCGAGGTCGAGTTCCGTCTCGACGGTTCCGTCCACGCGCACACGCTCCGGAACCTCGATGACACGCTCATAAAGCTGTTCGGGAAGGATGATCTCCTTGGCGAAGATGTCTGGTCGCGCCTGATAGGCAATCTTGAGAGCGTCGCGAAAACCCTTTGTGATCAAAAGCGCTACCCGGTCACCCTTGCGCTCCAGAAGCGCGTTGGTGGCGACCGTCGTGCCCATCTTGACCTCGCCGATGCGCTCGGAAGGCATGGGTTCACCCTTCTTTGCGCCGAGCAGGTCCCGTATTCCCTGAATGCCCGCATCCTTGTAGGCTTCAGGGTTCTCGGAGAGGAGTTTGCGCGCATGCAGCGCACCATCGGGGTCGCGACCGATCACATCGGTAAATGTGCCGCCGCGGTCGATCCAGAAATCCCACTTGGTGTTGCTCATAATCGTGCTCCCTCGAATTGTCTTTGCCAAATGGAAATCACGCCTTCTGCAAAACGTCAATAATTTGTTGACATTTTATCGAGGTGTGAAAAAGTACAACTATAGCGACGAGAACAGATAACGGCCGTCGCAGAACGAAAATGGGAGAATTCAATGAAGCATATCACTGCATCAGCCATTCTTGCTGCCGCCATCGGCATGGCCAGCTCAGCGCATGCCCAGACCAAGTGGGACATGCCGGTGCCCTACGGAGACACGAATTTCCACACGATGAACGTGATGGAGTTCGCGGAGGATGTGAAGGAAGCGACAGGCGGCGAGTTGGACATTACCGTTCACTCAAACGGTTCCCTGTTCAAGCATCCCGATATCAAGAACGCGGTTCGTCAGGGTTTGGCACAGGCCGGTGAGGTTCTGGCCTCGCGTCTGTCCAACGAAAGCCCGATTTACGAGATCGATTCCGTACCCTTCCTTGCTACCAGCTATGAGGATGCAAAGAAGCTCTATGATGCGTCCAAGGATGCACTGGCTTCCAAGCTGGAAGAGCAGGGGCTTGTCCTGCTTTATTCCGTGCCGTGGCCGCCGCAGGGCCTTTACGTCAACAAGGAAGTCAATTCCGTTGACGACCTGAAGGGCATGAAGATGCGTGCCTATAATGCGTCGACCGAGCGGCTTGCACAGCTTGCTGGCGGCCTGCCCACACAGGTTGAGGTGCCGGACCTTCCAACTGCATTCGCAACCGGTCGTGTGGAAGCGATGATGACGTCCCCATCGACGGGCGCGAACACGCAGGTCTGGGATTTCCTCAGCCACTATTATGATGTGCAGGCATGGTTGCCGCGCAACATTGTCTTTGTGAACAAGCGCGCCTTTGATGCGCTTTCGCCGGAAGCACAGGACGCGGTGATGAAGGCCGCTGCCGAGGCGGAAACGCGTGGCTGGGAAGCTTCGGAGAAGGAAACTGCCGAAAAGACCCAGGTCCTGAAGGACAATGGCGTGACTGTCGCTCCGCCCAGCGATGAGCTGCGGTCCGGACTTGTTGCCATCGGTGAAACGCTTGCCGACGAATGGGCCGAAAATGCCGGTGACGAGGGCAAGAAGATCCTCGACGCCTACAAGAACTGATCGTTCAAACTGGACCCGGCTGCGGTTCCCGCTTCATTGCTGAAGTAGGGTGTCTCGTGGCCGGGCCATTGCCCGCCCGATGGCGGACTGTCGGCAGCTTTCTCACCGGATATTTCGATGCGTCACTTTCTTGATGGCCTCTATCGTGTGGCCGAATGGATGGCCATGGGCGCCTTGTGCGCCGTCGCGCTCCTCGTCTTCGCCCAGGTCGGCGGGCGGGTGTTCGACAGCCTTCTCACCTTTGCCGGAGGCAGCCCTTACGGCTTCCTCGTTCCCTCGCTTGCCGAAATCGCCGGGTTCCTGCTGGTGGGTGCCTCCTTCCTGGCATTGGCAGGATCGTTCAGAGCGGGCTCCCATATCAGGGTGACGCTGGCCCTCATGAATTTGCCCGAGCCGGTGCGCCGGGCAAGTGAAACCGCGGCACTTGCTGCAGCCACTTTCCTTGCGGGCCTGCTCGCCTGGTACACGACGATGCTCGCCTGGGACTCCTATGTCTATGGCGAGAAATCCTTCGGGATCATTGCCGTGCCGCTCAGCCTGCCTCAGGGGGTGATGGCGCTGGGCGCGATCATATTCGCCGTTGCTACCGCCGACGACCTGATCGCTACGCTGCGCGGCGGGCGACCCACAAGCATTGCGAAGGAAGAAGAAGGCGCGGGGGAAGTGGCATGAATGAGCTGGCAACAACCGCGACACTGCTCGGTGTCTTCGTCCTTGTTCTTCTTGCTGGCGGACTTTGGGTCGCGCTGGCACTGATGGCCGTGGGCCTCGCGACCATCTTCCTGATGGTTTCCGTTCCGCCCGGTGCGGTCATGGCGACCACGATCTGGGGATCGGTGAATTCATGGGATCTGGCCGCTCTGCCCATGTTCATCTGGATGGGCGAAATACTCTTTCGCACGAAGCTTGCCGAAGACATGTTCACCGGCCTTGCGCCATGGATGCGCCGCGTGCCGGGCAGGCTGTTCCATGTGAATGTTCTGGGTTGCGCCATCTTTGCGGCCGTCTCCGGCTCTTCTGCAGCAACGACTGCCACGATCGGGCGCATGTCGCTGCCCGAATTGAAGCGGCGCGGCTATGACGAGCGGATGGCGATCGGAACGCTGGCCGGATCGGGAACGCTGGGCCTGCTCATTCCTCCGTCAATCATCCTGATCGTCTATGGAGCTGCGACCGAGCAGTCCATTGCCCGGCTATTCATCGCCGGCATCATGCCCGGCATCATGCTGGCCGTGCTCTTCATGGGCTATTGTGCGATCTGGGCGCTGGTGCAGCGTGACCGCATGCCCGTACCCGATGAACGGGTCCCGTATATGACGCGGCTCTGGCAGACGCGACGGCTGTTCCCGATCCTGGCGCTGATTGCCGGCGTGATCGGGTCCATCTATGGCGGCTTTGCCTCGCCGACAGAGGCCGCGGTTGTCGGTGTGGTACTTTCGCTGGTGCTTTCGGCCTTCAGTGGCACATTGACCCGAGAAAGTTTCATGGATGCGCTGCGGCAGGCCACGCGCACATCCTGCATGATCGTGCTCATCCTTGCAGGTGCGGCAGTCCTGACGGTGGCCATGGGCTATACGGGGATCCCGCGCGAGCTGGCAGCCTATATCGGCAGTCTCGAGCTTTCGCCCTATGCGCTGCTGGCAGCCCTTACCTTGTTTTTCGTGGTGCTTGGCTGCTTCCTGGATGGCATCTCCATCGTTGTGCTGACGACTTCGGTCATCCTGCCCATGATCGAGGCTGCAGGGCTCGACATCATCTGGTTTGGCATCTATCTCGTCCTGGTGGTGGAGATGAGCCAGATTACACCGCCGGTCGGCTTCAATCTGTTCGTCCTGCAGGGGATGACCGGCTACAACATTCTCAAGATCGCGCGGATGACGCTGCCGTTCTTCATCCTGATGATCTTTGCGGTGGTGCTTGTTGTGGCGTTCCCGCAGATCGCGCTATGGCTGCCTCAGACGATGCTTTCGCGCTGAGGGCGGAAAATGAGGTGATGCATGGCCGGTGAGGCGAAAAACGGGGATGACGAGATAGGGCCAGTGGTGAGCGCGGCGCATCTGGCTTCCGGTGCCATGCCGGCCTTGTCGGAAATCGAGTTCGCCATGACGCTCATGCATCACTCCTTCGAGCGCTGGATGGTGCGGTGCATGGCTGCGGCCGGCGTGCCGGGGCTGCAACCCATCGCCGTCCATCTGTTGCATGCCGTTGCCCATCGCGGACGGGAGAAGACGCTGTCCGAGCTTTGCATGATGTTCAATATCGAGGACACCCATGTGGTGACCTATGCCATCAAGAAGCTCGATGCCCTGGGGCTCGTCAAATCGTCACGCCGCGGCAAGGAGAAGACGGTACAGGCCACGCAGGCGGGGCTGGACGCCTGTGCGCGCTATCACCGGGTGCGCGAAAAGCTGCTTGTGGCTTCGATGAAGCGGCTCAATCTCAATGAGAACGCGCTTTCGGGCATTGCCGACATGATGCGCACCATCTCGGGGCAATATGACCAGGCCGCACGCAGCGCGTCGAGCCTCTGATCTCCTCGCGCCCGGCCCCCGGTTTATGACTCAGCGTCATTCTTTGTTACGCAACTTCTTTTGCGAGTGGGCATTCCTCTGACGCAACCCGCAAGCAGCGGGTAACGTGTTCTACAAGAGGAGACTTGTCATGAAGAAAGTTCTGGTTGGTGCAGTCGCTTCCATTGGTCTGCTTGGTCTTGCAGCATGCAGCGACACCGATGATACGACGACCCAGAGCGTTGATCCTGCAGCCGAAGAGCAGGTCGTGCCGGTAGAGCCTGATGCCACCGACAACACCACGACCCAGAGCATCGAGCCTGAGGCTGATGCCGAGGCGGAGATGGACGGCGAAGCCGAAACCATGCAGTAAGTTTTTCAACAAAAGCGAGAGGAGTAATCCTCTCGCTTTTTTGTTTCTGTCCGAAGCTGGCAGGAGAGGGTTGTCTCCTTCTCGCATTCGTCATCAAATCGCTTTATTGAGGTTGCGATGACGATATTCGAACGCATTTACCGTTTTGCCGCACGCAGTTCCGGAAGCGTGCTTGCCTCCCTGATCGAAGCCATCAAGACCGCGTTCTCGGGCGACCCCGAGTTGCGCCGTCGCGTGGCTTTTTCTGTCGCCATCATTGCGTTGTCCGCGAAGATGGCAAAGGCGGACGGGATCGTTACGCAAGACGAGGTGCGCGCCTTTCAGGAGATTTTCTCCGTTCCGCCCGAAGAGCAGCGCAATGTAGCGCGGCTTTATGATCTGGCGCGCCAGGATGTGGCAGGGTTTGAAGCCTATGCGCAGCAAATGGCAGGCCTGTGCGGTTCAGGGGCGCGCAATTGCCAGATCCTCGAAGACATTCTCGATGCTCTCTTCCACATCGCCAAGGCTGACGGCGTCCTTCATGAGGATGAGCAGACTTTTCTGCAGCGTGTCGCCGAGATTTTCGACGTCGACCAGTCTCACTATGCCCGTATCGAAGCGCGTCATGTACTCGGTGCGAATGCCAATCCCTACACCGTTTTGGGTGTTAGCGAAAATGCAACTCTTGCGGATATAAAAAAATCATATCGACTTTTAGTTGTAGAAAACCACCCCGACCGTATGATTGCTCGCGGGGTGCCCGAAGAGTTTGTTTCGATCGCGAATACGCGCCTTGCGGCGCTGAACGCGGCATATGAGCAGATTGAGAAAGACAGGCGTTTGTTATGAGTTTCAAACCTGATTTCAGCGGATGTGACGAAGTTAGACCATCACCCAATTTCAACAACCGGAAACGCAGCCCTAATATTCTTCTTCAGCACTACACCGGAATGGATACTGGCGATGCCGCGCTTGAGCGTCTGATCGCGGAGGAGTTCAAGGTCTCTGCCCATTATCTTGTCTACGAGGACGGCAAGATCGTGCAGATGGTGCCGGAGGACAAGCGCGCCTGGCACGCGGGCAAGGGGTCGTGGGCCGATGCGCCAGACGTCAATGGCGTTTCCATCGGCATCGAGATTGCCAATGGCGGTCACTATAACGGTGCGCCCGAATATCCCGAGGCGCAGATTGCTTCGGTCATCAAGCTTTCGCAGGACATCGTCAAGCGTCACAAGATTCCGCCCGAACGGGTGCTTGGACACTCGGATACGGCGCCTGGACGCAAGATTGACCCAGGTGAATGGTTTCCCTGGAAGCGGCTGTCGGAAAATGGCGTCGGACTATGGGTCGAGCCCGAGCCGGTCATCGAAGGAGCCTGCATCGCCTCCGGCGCCAAGGATGCGGATGTCGCGAAACTGCAAGCTGATCTGGCAGAATATGGCTATGGTGTGAACAAGACCGGTGTCTATGACAAGCAAACCGCGACCGTGGTGAAAGCATTTCAGAGACATTATCGGCCGGAAAAGGTCGATGGTGTCGCAGATGTTTCCACTATCAAGACATTGGAAAAGCTCATTTCTGCGTGGAAAGGCAGCCATAGCAGCTAAAGCTTTGTATCACGGAATATTTCATCGTTTTTTACTTTTTTATGAAACTCGCCCTTTTTGGTCCAACAAGTCCAGTAAAACCCCTGTCGAGCCGGGGGCGCACATAACTGTCAGTGCTTCAGCCCTCGAGATAACAAACAACGGGCGGGCTTCGGCCCTTCGCTGAAAAAGACAGGTAACGATGAAAATTCACGTGTTTCTCGCGGCGGCGCTTGCTGCCGGTACGATCAGCTTTGCCGCAAATGCAAAGGACGGGCCTGCTGCGCCGCAGACGCAGCAGGCTGCTTCCCAGAACCAGAAGACCTTTGGCGATCTGATGAAGGATGTTCTGCGTGCCGGCCAGAAGCCCAAAGGCGCTGCCGCGGCATCGGCGCAGGCGAAGTCGAAGAAGCTGAATATCGACAATACGACGACCGCTTCGGTACGCACGCCGAAGAAGACTGCTGCCAAGACCGCTGCAGTGAAGGCACAGCGGGCTTCCGGTTCGAGGCCATACCACAGCATCGTTGCCAAATATGCATCGCAGTACGGTGTGCCCGTATCGCTGGCGCATGCGGTCATCTCGGTCGAGAGCAATTATCGCCCGTCGGCTCGTGGTGCCGCAGGCGAGGTCGGCCTGATGCAGATCAAGCCGGCGACCGCGCGCATGATGGGCTATTCGGGTTCGGTGAAGGCGCTGTACAACCCTGAGACCAATATCAAATACGGCCTGAAATATCTGGCCAAAGCACACAAGCTGGGCGGCGGAACGACATGCGGCACGATCCTGAAATACAACGCAGGTCACGGTGCGAAGCGCATGAATCCGATCTCTTCGGCCTATTGCAAGAAAGTTCAGCGCATCCTCGCCAAGGGATAATCGAGGAAAGGGTTTGCGTTTGACGCGCAAACTCCCTTTATACGCACTGCCAGTCGGTCGGGCGGCCGCATGTGCAAATGCCGAAAGGCTGCATGTGAGGAAAGTCCGGGCTCCATGGAACAACGGTGCCGGGTAACGCCCGGCGGGGGTGACCCCAGGGACAGTGCCACAGAAAGCAAACCGCCCGCGGGCCTTCGGGCTGGCGGGCAAGGGTGAAAGGGTGGTGTAAGAGACCACCGCGTTGCCTGGTAACAGGCGCGGCAAGGTAAACCCCACCGGGAGCAAAACCGAGTAGGGACGGGACGAGGGAAACCCTCAAGGCGGTTCCAGCCTGCCCGTCCGGGTTGGTTGCTTCAGGCCGGCAGCAATGCCGGCCGCAGATGAATGGCCGTCACGTCGCAGCTTCGGCTGTGGCCATACAGAACCCGGCTTACAGACCGGCTGGCGCTCTTCCGAATGCTGATCGGGGCTGGTTCGAAAGAACCGGCCCTTTTCTTTGTGACCGGCTTCCAAGCGTTTCAATCATAACGGTTCATTAGGCTTAACGAGATATTTTCACACGCCCGACACTGCGCTTTCCGGCTGCTTTGACGGTTATAAGTGAATGCTAATCCCGTTGACGCCCATGGCCACCCATGCTATCCCGTAAACCTAACAGATCAATCGTTTCAGTACAGCGTTCGGGTGCGTCGCCACTGCCAAACATGGCAGGGCGTGGGGCGCGTTTTGCGCCCGGAAAATGGGGCGGGGACTTTTCCCTTCAGAAGCGCCGGAGCGCTGAACGGACAGGTATGGAGAGCTGGGCACCCTGCGTGGCCGCAATGGAAGATGGATCGATTTTTATCCAATGCGGTCAACAAGATAGACGCGAAGGGTCGTGTGTCGGTTCCTGCACATTTTCGCAGTGTGGTTCAGCGCAAGGGGTTTGGGGATCTCTATGCGCTGAGGGGGCTGGATGTTCCTGCGATGGATGTCGGAGGCGTCGATCTCCTGGAGCGCTACGAACAGCGCATCGCACAGGAAGACCCGTTTCTCCAGACGGCAGACGACATGTCCTTCTTCGTTCATGGCGACGGCAGCTATGTGAAGATGGATCAGGATGGCCGGATAACGGTCAGCGACTTCATCCGCGAGCATACGGGGATTTCGGACGAGGTCGCATTTGTGGGGCGGGGGTTCTTCTTCCAGATGTGGGAGCCAAAGCGTTTGCGCGAGCACGGGGAGCAGGTGCGCGAGCGGTTGCGGAATCTCAGGCAACAGGCCGTGAAAGCGGCTTCAACAGGAGTATCGGAATGATGGCGGGCCCCGGCGACGAGGAAGCCGGTGGCGGACCGGCCCGGCACATTCCGGTTCTTCTGGAGCCTGTACTGAATGCGCTGCAGCCTTCTGCAGGCAAGCGCATTCTGGATGGTACATTTGGCGCCGGCGGATATACGACGGCCATTCTGGAACGCGGCGCGGATGTCGTGGCGATCGATCAGGATCCGGATGCAATCGCGGCCGGAAAGGCGCTGGTCGAGCGCTTTGCGGGCCGGTTGAGGCTTGAACACGGCCGTTTCTCGAGGCTTGACGAGTTTGCTGGCGCCGCGCTGGATGGCGTGGTGCTGGACGTGGGCGTGTCATCCATGCAGCTCGATCAGGCCGAGCGCGGCTTCTCCTTCCGCTTCGAGGGACCGCTGGACATGCGCATGGGGCAGGTGGGGCCGAGCGCTGCCGATGTCGTGAACGGTTACAAGGTTCAGGACCTTACCCGCATATTCGGCCTGCTTGGCGAGGAGCGTCATGCCGGACGTATCGCGCGCGCAATCGAGAAGCGCCGGGAGCAACGTGCCTTCGAGACGACAGCCGACCTTGCCAGCCTTGTCGAGAAGACTATCGGCAGAAAGCCCGGCGACAAGATCCATCCGGCAACACGCGTCTTTCAGGGGCTGCGCATCTTCGTCAATGACGAGTTGGGTGAGTTGGCGCGGGCGCTTTTTGCTGCCGAGCGTGCGCTGAAACCCGGTGGCGTCCTGGCTGTGGTGTCCTTCCATTCGCTCGAAGATCGCATGGTGAAGCGCTTCATGACGGCGCGATCGGGCGGACAGGGCGGGTCACGCCATCTGCCAGCGCAACATGAAATCGCCACGCAGTTCGAGAAACCGGCCAAGCCGGTTGCGCCGACGGAGGAGGAGATCTCCTTAAATCCGCGGGCCCGCTCGGCACACCTTCGTCATGCGGTTCGCACGACTGCCGCGGCGGCAGAAGAAGATTTTGGTTTGTTTGGCATGCCGGCATTGGGGCTGACTGTCCCCGCGGCACGGAAAGCAGGGTGAGGCGACGTGTTCAGGACGAGCGATATCGTATTGATCGGGGTCATGCTTTCGGCGGCAGCCTTCACATACAAATCCAAGCACGACACGGAGGCGATGCTGGAGCGGATTTCCAGGCTTGAGAGCCAGATCGAGTTCGAGAAGGACCAGATCGATGTTCTCAAGGCAGACTGGAGTCTTCTGACCCAGCCGAACCATCTGCAGAAGCTTGTCGACATCTACGGCGACGAGCTCGGGCTTGAGCCGCTTGATCCCAAGCAGATCATCGACGTCAATGGACTCGCCACCATACCGTTCCCGCAGCCAGCAGTGGCAGAGGAGATGGATGGAATGGAGCCGGATCAGACGATTACCGGAGGGGTGGCCCAATGAGCATGATGAGGCTTCTGGGCCGCAAGCGGGTGGCTGACAGCGCTTCGCCGGAGACAATTGTCCTGGAGGGAAGTCGCGGGCGCAGTGGAGGCTCCCACGGGCGCGTCGTCATGGCGATGGGCGTGGTTTTTGCCATCTACGCTGCCATCGGCGTGCGCCTCGTCCATCTGGGCATGGAAGAAGAGCCCGGTGTCAATCTTCCCAGCAACCAGGCTTCCGCGTCTCGCCCCGACCTTGTCGATCGCAATGGCGAAGTTCTCGCGACAGACATCAAGACGGCATCGTTGTTTGCCGAGCCGCGCCGCATTGTCGACGTGGATGAAGCCATCGAAAAACTCCTGACGGTGCTGCCCGATCTCGATTACGAGCAGGCCTATCGGCGTCTGGACAGTGATGCGGGCTTTGTCTGGCTGAAGCGCCAGCTTTCACCACGTCAGCAGGCCGACATTCTCGCTCTTGGCATTCCGGGTCTCGGCTTCCGTACGGAAAAGCGTCGCTTCTATCCTGGAGGCCCGACGGCTTCGCATATTCTCGGTCTCGTCAATGTCGACAACAAGGGCATTGCGGGCATGGAAAAATATGTCGATGAGCAGGGTCTTGCAGATCTTCAGGCGCTTGGCCTGGCAGCTCGCGACACGCTCGAGCCGGTGCAGCTTTCCATAGATCTGCGCGTGCAATATCTGCTGCGCGAGGAGCTTGTCAGCGCCGTGGATCGCTACAAGGCCGTGGCCGCCGGTGGCGTTGTGCTTAATGCGCGGACCGGCGAAGTGGTCGCAATGGCTTCCGTGCCGGATTTCGATCCGAACAATCCGCACAACGCGCTCGACAAGGACCGGCTTAACCGCATGAGCGCCGGCGTTTTCGAGATGGGGTCGACATTCAAGGTCTTCACCACCGCAATGGCATTGGATTCGGGCCTGGTATCCATCAATGACAGCTTCGATGCGACGCGTCCGTTGCGTTTCGGTCGCTTCACCATCAACGATTTTCATGGCAAGCGGCGTGTCCTGAGCGTGCCGGAGGTGTTCATCTACTCCTCCAATATCGGTACCGCCAAAATGGCTGACGTTGTCGGGATCGAGGGGCACCGCGAATTCCTCAAGCGTATCGGTCTCCTGGACAAGATGGACACCGAGCTTCCCGAAGTCGCACGTCCGACGGAACCGGCTGAATGGAAGAAGCTGAATTCCGTCACCATCTCCTATGGTCACGGCATGGCCACGACACCGTTGCAGACAGCGGTTGCCGGTGCGGCGATGATCAATGGCGGCAAGCTCATTCCACCAACCTTCCTCAAGCGTTCGGAAGAAGAGGCCATGGCGGTGGCAACGCAGGTTATCTCCGAGCGCACGAGCCAGCAGATGCGCTATCTCTTCCGCCTGAACGCGGAAAAAGGCTCCGGACGTCGCGCGGATGTCGAAGGCTACTATGTGGGGGGCAAGACCGGAACGGCCGAGAAGGTCGTCAATGGACGCTATTCCAACAATGTGCGCTTCAATGCGTTCATCGCCGGATTTCCGATCAATGATCCGGATTATCTCGTGCTCGTCATCATCGATGAGCCAAAGCCGGAACGTGAGGGACTTAGTGCGACCGCTGGCCTCAACTCAGCACCGATGGTCCACAACATAATCCGTCGTGCAGCGCCCTTACTTGGCGTAAAGCCCGATTTCGGTCATGAAGCGGAGGCTTTGCTGGTCTCGACACAGTGATTCCAACGTGGCAGAGCAGGGCCGGGGGGCTAGATTATGAAATTGTTGGGACGCGATGAAACTGCGTGAGCTTGCCGATATCCTGCCTCTGGATGCCAGGTCCGAAGGTCTGACCATTTCCGGAATAGCTGCCGACTCCCGAAAAGTGGCCAAGGGCGACCTGTTCTTCGCGCTTGCCGGCGTCAAAGCCGACGGCGCGCAGTTTGCCCGCGATGCCACTCAGCGCGGTGCGGCAGCAGTCGTCGCTGCTGCTGGCGCGTTACGTGACGTGCTCGATGTGCCTGTCCTCGAGGTCGATGACCCGCGCCGCGCCCTTGCCCTTGCAGCAGCGCGGTTCCATGCGGGGCAACCTGCCACAATGGTGGCCGTGACCGGTACCAGCGGCAAGACGTCCGTCGCCTCTTTCACGCGTCAGATCTGGGAGCAGGCGGGCCTCAAGGCGGCGAGTATCGGCACGACCGGCGTGGTGGCGCCGGGGCGCGACGAATATGGCGAACTGACCACGCCGGACCCCGTCTCGCTGCACAAATTGCTGAGCGCGCTTTGCGCAGAAGGCGTCACCCATGGCGCCATGGAAGCGTCCAGCCACGGCCTGTCCCAACGTCGATTGGACGGAGTGCGTCTAGCAGCCGCCGGATTCACCAATCTGGGTCGGGATCACATGGATTATCATCCGACCGTCGAACATTACCACCGCACGAAAATGCGCCTCTTCGACACGCTGATGGAGAAGAATGCACCCGCGATCATCTTCGCCGACGATGTGTGGAGTGAGCCGACCATTAAGGCTGCAAGGGATGCCGGTCTTCAGGTTCTGACCGTTGGCCGCAAGGGCGATTTCCTCGCGCTCAAACGCGTTGAACATGAACGCCACCGCCAGCGGGCCGAAGTCCAGCATGCCGGAGAGATTCACGAGATCGAACTGCCGCTAGCCGGTGATTTCCAGATTGCGAATGCGCTCGTGGCCGCAGGCATGGCCATCGCCACGGGTCTTGATGCATCAACGGCACTCAAGGCGCTGGAGCATCTGAAAGGGGCTTCGGGTCGTCTTGAACTGGTTGGGACCGCTGCCAATGGTGCGCAGGTCTATGTTGACTACGCGCACAAGCCGGAAGCGCTCGAGAATGTCCTGAAGTCGGTGCGCCCCTTCACCACGGGGCGGGTCGTGGTCGTCTTCGGTTGCGGCGGAGACCGGGATGCGGGCAAGCGCCCGATCATGGGCGAGATCGCCGGGCGACTGGCGGATATTGCAATCGTCACGGACGACAATCCGCGTTCGGAAGATCCGGCAACGATACGCGCTGCCATCATGGAAGCCATTCCGCAGGCACGAGAGATCGGCGATCGGCGCGAAGCCATAAACACTGCCGTCGGACTTCTCGAGGAAGGTGATACGTTGATCGTCGCCGGCAAGGGTCACGAGGTCGGGCAGGAGATTGCCGGGCAGAAGCATCATTTCTCCGACCATGAAGAGGTACGGCGCGCGCTCGGGGAGAATGTGGATTGAGCTATCTCTGGACGGCACAGGAACTGATCGACGCCACCGGCGGACGGCCCTGGGGCACCATGCCCGAAGGCGTGACGGGAATTTCCATCGATACCCGCACCCTGCAACGCGGTGAAGCCTTCTTTGCAATCAAGGGCGAGCAGTTCGACGGCCATGACTTTGCGACCGCAGCCATGGCTGCCGGCGCGGGACTGCTTGTCGTATCGGAAGAGAAAGTGCCGGCACTCGGTCGGCTTTCGGTTCCCAAGCTGGTCGTTCCCGACGTCCTGAAGGCGCTGGAAGATCTGGGTGCCGCCGCACGCAAGCGTTCGAGCGCGCGCGTGATCGCGGTGACCGGTTCGGCAGGCAAGACGACGACGAAGGAGATGCTGCGTCATATCCTGTCGAGCGTCGGTACGGTGCATGCTGCGGACAAGTCGTTCAACAATCATTGGGGTGTGCCGCTCACGCTGGCACGCATGCCGGCTGACTGTGACTATGGCATCTTCGAGATCGGGATGAACCATCCCGGCGAGATCACACCGCTGGTCAAGCTGGTGCGTCCGGAAATCGCCATTGTGACGCTGGTTGCGGCTGCGCATCTGGGACACTTCAAGAGCCTCGACGAGATCGCGCGCGCCAAGGGGGAGATATTCTCTGGTGTCGTCCCCGGCGGGCATGCGGTCATCAATCGCGACGATCAGCGCTGGGCTCTCCTGTCGCAGATGGCCAATGATGCGGGGATCGAGAATATCTGGGGCTTCGGCGAGCATCAGCGCGCGCAGTTCAAGCTGTTGCGCCATGTCGGCGAAGGCGATCGCTCCGTTGTCGAGATGAAAGCTGCAGGCCAGGAGGCGCTGCTGCGCATCGGTGCGCCGGGCCGTCATATGGTGCAGAATGCTCTTGCTGCCATCGGTGCAGCCCATCTGGCCGGTGCGGATCTGACAACAGTTGCCAATGCCATGGCAGGTTTTTCTGCCGAGGAGGGACGCGGGCGGCGGCATGAACTGCGGAAGGGTGCGGGCACCTTCACTCTGATCGACGAAAGCTACAATGCCAACCCGGCTTCCATGCGCGCTGCGATGCAGGTGCTTGGGAGCGCGCCGAAGGACAATGGCGGGCGCCGCATTGCGGTTCTCGGTGACATGCTGGAGCTGGGCAGCCATTCCGCCAAGCTGCATGAAGCGCTATCAGGGATCATTGCGGAGAGCGGCGTTGACCTCCTGCTTTTGGCAGGAAATGAAATGAAGGCACTGGCTGACAGTGCACCTGAGGGGGTGACAGTGGAATACCGTGAAAGCGCGGACGAACTCGAGCCGCTGCTTCTCGAAACGGTACGGCCAGGGGATACAGTCATGATGAAAGCTTCCAAGAGCATCGGATTTGCCAGGCTCGTGAACGTGCTTCTGAAGCACTTCTCATCGGCATCAGCCGAAAAGCCGGCGCAGTAGAAAGCACGAGAGGAACACAAGACATGCTGATGCTTCTCGTGCAGTTCGCCGATGAATTCACGGCCTTCAACATTTTCCGCTACATCACCTTCCGCACCGGCGGCGCGCTGATCACCTCGGCGCTGCTCGTTTTCCTGTTCGGACCGATGATCATCAATTCGCTGAGGATCCGCCAGGGCAAGGGCCAGCCGATCCGCGCGGATGGACCTCAGACGCATTTCAAGAAGGCGGGAACGCCGACGATGGGCGGCCTGATGATCCTGATCGGCATCATCGGCTCGTCACTGCTTTGGGCCAATCTCGGCAGTGTCTATGTCTGGGTCACCCTGATGGTCACCCTGGGCTTCGGTGCCATCGGTTTCTATGACGATTATCTGAAGGTCACCAAGCAGTCGCATCTGGGCTTTTCCGGCAAGGTTCGACTGCTGCTTGAGTTCCTTATTGCCGGTGTCGCCGCCTATGCGATCATGAATGCAGGGCAGGAACCGTTTTCCTCGTCGCTAACCTTTCCGTTCCTCAAGGAACTGATCCTCAATCTCGGCCTTTTCTTCATCCCCTTCGCCGCATTCGTGATCGTGGGCGCAGGCAATGCCGTCAATCTGACCGATGGTCTTGATGGGCTGGCGACCGTTCCGGTGATGGTTGCTGCGGCTTCTTTCGGTGTGATCGCCTATCTTTCCGGTAATGCGATCTTTGCAGACTATTTGCAGATCCATTTCGTACCGGGCACTGGCGAACTGGCGGTCATTCTTGGTGCCGTAATCGGCGCCGGGCTTGGATTTCTCTGGTTCAATGCTCCACCTGCTGCCATCTTCATGGGCGATACCGGTTCACTCGCGCTTGGCGGTCTTATCGGCACGGTTGCTGTGGCGACCAAGCACGAGATCGTTCTCGCCATTATCGGCGGCCTGTTCGTCATCGAGATCTTCTCGGTCATCATCCAGGTTGCCGTCTTCAAGATGACCGGAAAGCGCGTGTTCCTCATGGCGCCGATCCATCACCACTTCGAGAAGCTCGGCTGGACGGAAAGCCAGGTAGTGATCCGCTTCTGGATCATATCCGTGGTGCTGGCCCTGATTGGCCTCTCCACGCTGAAGCTGCGTTAGGCTTGCCGCAATGATCCCTGCGTCCACCTTTGAAGGCAAAACGCTCGCTCTGTTCGGGTTGGGCGGCTCCGGCATTGCCACAGCACTTGCTCTGGGCGCGGGTGGGGCGCGGGTCGTCGCTTGGGACGACAATCCGGAAAATGTCGACAAAGCATATGGGGAAGGCATCACGACAGTCGACCTGCGTGAGTTCGACTGGGCGGGTGCCGATGCTTTCGTGCTTTCGCCGGGAGTGCCGCTGACCCATCCGCATCCTCACTGGAGCGTTGACCTGGCTAGAGCTGCCGATGTGCCGATCATAGGTGATGTCGAGCTGTTTTCGCTTGAGCGTGCTGCCCGCGCACCCGATGCTCCGCTGGTTGCGATCACAGGCACAAATGGCAAGTCCACCACGACCGCGCTGGTGTCTCACGTCCTGCAGGCTGCCGGACGGGACACTCAGATGGGCGGTAATATCGGTCGGGCGGTCATGACACTCGACGTGCCGGCGCCCGAGCGTCACTACGTGGTCGAGTGCTCCTCCTACCAGATCGATCTGGCACCAACGCTCAGACCGTCGGCCGGTGTGCTTCTCAATCTGTCTCCCGATCATCTTGACCGGCATGGGACGATGGAGAACTACGCGGCCATCAAGGAGCGGCTTGTTGCGGGAAGCGACTGCGCCATCATTGGTGTCGACGATGAATGGTGCGCTCAGATTGCCGACCGGCTCGAGGCGAAGGGGCAGCAGGTGGTGCGTATCTCTGCTGCGGGCGCGTTGGATGAGGGCTATTTCGCTCAAGGTTCGGCTTTGTTCGAGGCGAAGAACGGGGAAACGCGTCCTGTCATTTCGCTTTCCGGCATTGGGTCATTGCGCGGCCGGCACAATGCGCAGAACGCATTGGCAGCGCTTGCCGCCTGCATCCAGTGCGGACTTTCGCATGAGGAGATCCAAACCGGCTTCTCGACATTTCCGGGGCTGGCGCACCGCATGGAGCAGGTCGGTCGCCGGGGGCACGTGCTCTTCGTCAACGATTCCAAAGCCACGAATGCGGAAGCTGCCGCTCCGGCATTGTCCAGTTTCGAACGCATCTACTGGATCGTGGGTGGCCTTCCGAAACAGGGTGGGATCGAGAGTTTGCGACCGCTTTTTCCGCGCGTTGCAAAAGCCTATCTGGTCGGTGAGGCCGCGCCGGCGTTTTCGGCAACTCTGGGCGAGGCGACGCCTTATGAGATTTCCGGTACCATAGAAGCTGCCGTCGCAAACGCGACTCGCGATGCAGCTGAAGACGGCGCTGGTGAGGTTGTTGTTCTGTTATCGCCAGCTTGTGCGAGTTTCGACCAGTTCAGAAATTTCGAAGTCCGGGGCGATGCCTTCCGCAATGCGGTTCTGGCGCAGCCCGGAATTCAGCTCATCGGGGAGAGCGGGACATGATCAGCCGCACAGACCGCAGCCTTGTTGCCAATTGGTGGTGGACGGTGGACCGGTGGTTTCTGGCCGCCTTCCTGATGCTCATGGGGCTGGGCGTGGTGCTTTCCTTCGCCGCAAGCCCTGCTGTTGCAGAGCGCATCGGACTGGACAGCTTCCACTTCGTGACACGCCAGGTGATCTTCATGGTGCCGGCGCTGATTGCGCTCATAGGCATTTCGTTCCTTGATGCCCGCTATGTGCGCCGCTTCGCGCTTCTCATGTTCGCCGGTGCGCTGGTCATGATGGTGGCGACGCTCTTCATCGGCATGGAGGTCAAGGGATCACGCCGCTGGCTGTATCTCTTCGGCATCTCGATCCAGCCTTCCGAATATCTCAAGCCGGCATTCGTGGTCATTTGTGCCTGGCTCTTTGCCGAACATGCACGGCAGCCTGAAATTCCGGGCAACCTGTTCGCGATGATCCTGCTTGGTCTCGTCGTCTCGCTTCTTGTCGCACAGCCCGACCTTGGTCAGACCATGCTGGTGCTCGGCACGTGGGGCGCAATGTTCTTCATTGCCGGCATGCCGTGGCTGTGGATCCTGCTTCTTGGCGCGGTCGGCATTGGCGGCGCATTCGCGGCCTATGCGACGTTCCCGCATGTGGCGGACCGCATCGACCGCTTTGTCACCGGCGAGGGCGACACCTACCAGGTCGATATGAGTCTGGAAGCGTTGACGCGGGGTGGTTGGCTCGGAAAAGGTCCGGGCGAAGGCTCCGTTAAACGCATCCTGCCGGACAGCCACACGGACTTCGTCTTCGCGGTGGCCGGTGAGGAATTCGGCCTGATCATGTGTCTGGTGATCGTTTCCCTTTTCGCATTTGTCGTTCTGCGCGGGCTCTATCTTGCGCGGCGCGAAACGGATGACTTCACGCGCTATGCTATGAGCGGTCTGGTAATCCTCTTCGGCTTCCAGTCCATCATCAACATGGCGGTGAATGTGCGCATGATGCCGGCGAAGGGAATGACGCTGCCCTTCATCTCATATGGCGGCTCCTCGCTTATCGCCATGGCCATCTCCATGGGGTTCGTTCTCGCTCTTTCCCGGCGCAAGCCGCAAAGGCGCGTGGCTTCGGGTATGGGTGGTCTTGGATCAAGAGCGGCAGCGGCGGGCTGACATGCAGAACAAGACAGCTTTGCTTTGCGCCGGTGGGACCGGCGGTCACCTCTTTCCGGCCGAAGCGCTGGCACATGAGTTGAAGGGCCGCGGCTGGTCCGTACAACTCGTGACGGATATGCGGGCAGCCCGCTTCGCGGCCGACTTTCCAGCCGAAGAAATCCATCGCGTGGAAGCTGCGACCTTCGGTTCGAAAAATCCGGTTGTGATCCTCCGCAGCCTGATGACGATCTGGCGCGGCTATCGGCAGGCATCCGCACTGCTTGAACGGGTGAAGCCGGGTGTGGTTGTCGGCTTTGGAGGTTACCCCACCATCCCGCCGCTTTTTGCCGCCGCTCGGAAAAACATCCCTTCCATGATTCATGAGCAAAACGCGGTCATGGGGCGGGCGAACAAGGCACTTGCCGCGAAAGTGGACGCGATCGCAGGCGGCTTCCTGCCGGAAGGCGGCGGGCCATTTCCGCAAAAGACGGTGGTTACAGGCAACCCCGTGCGTCCTGCGGTCCTGAAGGCGATGGAGCAGGAATACATAGCGCCAGGTCCTGATGAGCCATTCCACCTCCTGGTCTTTGGCGGGAGCCAGGGTGCACGGTTCTTCTCCGAAGCGGTTCCGGAAGCCGTCGCGCAGCTTGATGATGCCATGCGTCAACGGCTGAAGATTGTTCAGCAGGCGCGAAAGGAAGACGAAGAGGAAGTGCGCGCTCGCTATGTTCAGCTTGGCGTGGACGCAGAGGTGTCGCCCTTTTTCAGCAATATGGCCGAGCATATTGCGCGAGCGCATCTCGTGATATCCCGTTCAGGCGCTTCGACCGTTTCGGAAATCTCTGCCATCGGCCGTCCGGCGCTTCTGGTGCCCTATCCATATGCGCTGGATCATGATCAGTCGGCGAATGCGGCTGCGCTTGCGCAAGCGGGAGGCGCCGAGATCGTGCCACAGGCGCAACTTGATGCACGGAGGCTGAGCGCCTTTCTTGCCGAAAAGATGCAGGAACCGCAGGCTTTGGCGCGCATTGCCGGTTTTGCACGCTCTTCGGGCAAGCCGGATGCGGCCAAAAGACTTGCGGACCTGGCCGAACAGGTGGCACAGGGGCGCGCAAGCGAAGAATTGAGGAAGGAAACCAGCTCATGAAAATGCCGCAGACCATCGGCGTCGTCCACTTTATCGGCATTGGCGGCATTGGAATGAGCGGCATTGCGGAAGCCTTGCATACGTTGGGCTACCAGGTGCAGGGTTCCGATCAGGCGGAAAACGCCAATGTGATCCGGCTGCGTGAAAAGGGCATACCGGTGATGGTGGGCCAGGCGGCGGAAAATATCGGCAACGCCGAAGTCGTCGTCGTATCAACGGCGATCAAGAAGACCAATCCGGAATATCAGGCGGCGCGCGAAAAGCTTCTTCCGATCGTGCGCCGCGCGGAGATGCTGGCAGAGCTCATGCGCTTCCGACAGGCCGTCGCAATCGGCGGCACGCATGGCAAGACCACGACCACATCCATGGTATCGGCCCTGCTTGATGCAGGCGGGCTTGATCCCACGGTCATCAATGGTGGGATCATCAATGCCTATGGCACCAATGCGCGCATGGGCAAGGGCGATTGGATGGTTGTGGAGGCCGACGAGAGCGACGGCACCTTCCTGAAGCTGCCGGCCGAAATTGCCGTGGTTACCAATATCGATCCCGAGCATCTCGATCACTATGGATCCTTCGACAAGGTTCGTGCAGCTTTCCGGCAGTTCGTCGAGAATGTTCCCTTCTATGGCTTCGGCGTCATGTGCATCGACCATCCGGAGGTTCAGGCACTGGTAAGCCATATCGAAGACCGTCGCGTCGTTACCTATGGCGAGAATCCGCAGGCTGCCGTGCGTTTCTCGAACCATCACATGGACGGTGCCACTTCCGTTTTCGATGTCGCCATTCGCGAGCGCCGTGGAGATGCGGTGACGCTTCTTGAGGGCTTGCGCCTTCCCATGCCTGGCCGGCACAATGTGTCCAATGCCGTCGCAGCTATCGCGGTCGCCCATGAGCTGGGCGTTTCCGCCGAGGATATTCGCAAGGGGCTGGCCGGCTTCGGGGGTGTGAAGCGGCGCTTTACCCATACGGGTTCCTGGAACGGGGTCGAGATCTTCGATGACTACGGCCATCACCCCGTAGAAATCAGGGCTGTTCTTAAGGCCGCGCGCGAGGCGACTTCGGGCCGCGTGATCGCCGTTGCGCAGCCGCACCGCTACACGCGTCTGCACGATCTCTTCAACGATTTCGCAGCCTGTTTCAACGATGCGGATACAGTGCTTGTCGCGCCGGTCTATACTGCGGGCGAAGAGCCCATAGAGGGCGCGGATTCTGCGTCTCTTGTTGCCAGCATTCGTGCAGGCGGCCATCGGGATGCGCGATATCTGGAAGGTGCGGAGGCGGTTGCGCCACTGGTTCGCGAGATTGCCAAGCCGGGCGACTTTGTCGTCTTTCTCGGCGCTGGCAATATTACCCAGTGGGCTTACGCACTGCCGGGAGAGCTCAACGGATGAGCGATCAGAACCTGATCGAACGTCTGGGGGATCGTCTGAAAGGTCTGCGTGGCAAGCTTGTTGCCAATGCGGGCATGGACAAGATCACCTGGTTCAGAACCGGCGGTGCTGCGGAAGCGCTTTTTCAGCCGCAGGACGAGGAAGACCTCGCCGAATTTCTGCGTGTCGTGCCGGAAGAAATCCCGATCACGCTGGTTGGTATCGGCTCAAATCTGCTCGTGCGCGATGGCGGTCTGGATGGCTTTGTCGTGCGTCTGTCCGCCAAGGGATTTGGCTGGGTCGAACAGAGGTCTGAGACGCAGCTTGAAGCGGGTGCTGCCCTGCCTGACAAGCGATTGGCTGCGAAGGCGCAGGAAGCAGGAATCGGTGGCTTTCACTTTTTCCACGGTATCCCGGGTGGACTTGGCGGTGCGCTGAGAATGAATGGTGGCGCCAATGGCGTGGAGACCTGTGAGCGTGTTGTGGAGGTGCGGGCGCTTGATCGCCAGGGAAACCGGCACGTCCTGACGCGCGAAGAGATGGGCTACTCCTACAGGAAATCGGAAGCGCCTGCGGATCTGATCTTCACCTCAGCGCTTCTGGAGGGATATCCCGAGGACGCGGAAACAATCCGAAAGGCAATGGACGAGGTGCAGCATCATCGCGAAACGGTGCAGCCGGTGCGCGAGAAGACGGGCGGTTCCACCTTCAAGAATCCCGAAGGCACCTCTGCATGGAAGGAAGTCGACAATGCAGGCTGCCGAGGGCTGATGATCGGCGGTGCGCAGATGTCGCCCATGCACTGCAATTTCATGATTAATACCGGCAATGCAACAGGTTACGATCTTGAGTATCTGGGCGAGACGGTGCGCGCAAAGGTGCTGGAGCACTCCGGCATAAAGCTACATTGGGAAATCAAGCGCATCGGCAAGTTTCAGACGGGCAGGGAGATCGAGCCGTTCCTGGGGCAAATGCTTTAATTGCATATAGCCGTTCATTCGTGCCCAGATGAACTTGATGGGCCACTTGTTTGATCACTTTTATTATTTTTTGAATCGTTCGGAATCCCCGGCTCTTGTCACGGAATCAAGTCTCTGATTCTTTAGGCATCAGCGTTAGCTGATTTGAGTCGGTTGTCGCCGGGGGCGGTTGCAGCGGCCAGTGCCGGTATCCGTTTATCGCCAGTTTCAGTGGGTCGAGCGTGGTGGCGTCTGCAAGGCAGGCGCAAGGTTGCGCGCGCTATAAATTGAGGACTTAAGCGGTGGGTTGCCGGGATATTACTTCAGGCTGGAGAGGGTGCTCCTAAATGGCGAAAAAGCATGTAGCCGTATTGATGGGCGGGTTCTCTTCCGAGCGGCCGGTCAGTCTGTCTTCAGGCAATGCCTGCGCTGATGCGCTTGAAGTTGAAGGTTATCGTGTTTCGCGGGTGGATGTCGGTCGTGATGTCGGTCAGGTGTTGACCGAGCTCTCGCCCGATGTCGCCTTCAATGCGCTTCACGGTCCCTTCGGTGAGGATGGCAAGATACAGGGCATCCTCGAATATCTGGGAATACCCTACACGCATTCAGGTGTGCTGGCTTCGGCGCTCGCCATGGACAAGGAATTGGCCAAGACGGTTGCGAAGGCTGCCGGTATTCCGGTTGCCGAATCGAAGATCATGAATCGTGAAGATGTGGTCAATACGCATCCGATGAAGCCGCCTTATGTGGTCAAGCCGGTGGCTGAAGGCTCCAGTTTCGGTGTCGTGATCGTGCGTGAGGGGCAGTCGCATCCGCCTCAGGCAATCAGCGCCGGTGACTGGTCTTATGGTGAGCGTGTAATGGTGGAGCGGTATGTCCACGGACGCGAGCTTACCTGCGCCATCGTGGGTGATGTGGCCTTGGCTGTGTGCGAAATCGTGCCCGTCGGTCACAGCTTCTACGATTACGACTCAAAGTATGTGCCTGGAGCATCAAAGCATGTGGTGCCGGCAGAAATTTCACCGAAAATTTACCAAAAGATACAAACACTGTCCCTCAAGGCACACAAGGCTCTTGGCTGCCGTGGGGTGAGTCGCTCCGACTTTCGCTACGATGATCGGTTTTCCGAAGACGGGGAGTTGATCTGGCTGGAAATCAACACGCAGCCGGGCATGACGCCCACCTCGCTCGTGCCCGATATCGCTGCCCAGGCAGGGCATAGCTTTGGTGAGTTGTTGAGTTGGATGGTGGAGGATGCGTCTTGTTCGCGCTGAGGTCGGCTAAGGGTGCACATGCCGTAGATGGCGGCTTCGTGCTGCCGCGCTGGTTGCGCAGGCCGGTGCGCATGGTTTCGCGTCTCCGCATCGATGAAATCAATCCGCCTCCCTTCGCGGCGACCATCGCAACAGCGATCCTGTTTTCGGCGACCGGTCTTTATGGCGGGCTTCAGGGTGGCCATCTTGATGAGGTTGTCCAGGCAACGACCTCGCGCGTCGGCTTTGCGATCAGTGATGTGCAGATAGCCGGAAATGTGGAGACATCCGAAATAGATGTTCTCCAGCAGATCGGTCTGGATGGCTGGACCTCCATGGTCGGTTTTAGCGCATCGAATGCGCGCGAGCGCATTGCCCAGCTTCCCTGGGTGGAAAGTGCGACCGTGCGCAAGGTTTATCCCGGTACCGTTGAGGTGTCGGTCGTGGAGCGTCAGGCCTATGCCCTTTGGCAGCGCGGGCAGACGGTCTCGGTCGTGGAAATGGATGGCGCAATCATCGCGCCCTATTCGCGCTCGCATCATGCAGTTCTGCCGCTGGTGATCGGCGAGGGTGCTAACGAAATCGCACCTGAAATCGTTTCGCTCGTTGAGGCGGTGCCGCAGCTGCAGGGGCGGGTGAAAGCCTTCATTCGCGTTGCTGATCGTCGTTGGGATCTGCGTCTCGACAATGATGTCACGATACAGTTGCCGGAGCATGGATATGCCGCGGCAGTCAGGGAAGTTGCCGAACTTGATGCACAGTATCAGCTCTTCTCACGCGCGGTTACCGCTGTGGACATGCGCGTTCCCGATCGCATCACGGTTGCCATGACGGCTGAGGCTGCGGAAGAGCGAAGCGATGCGTTCGAGGCAAAACTGAAGGCATTGAAGAAGGGAGCACGCATATGAGCTGGCTCTCTGGTTCCCGTAATTCCGCCCAGCGTTCCGGCATCATCACGGTCCTTGATGTCGGTTCCAGCAAGGTCTGCTGCATCATTGCCAAGCTGCTGCCGCTCGAAGGCAGCCGCGCTCTGCGTCACCGCACACACCGCATCAAGGTCATCGGTATCGGTCACCAGAAGTCGCAGGGCGTGAAATCCGGTGTCATTGTCGATCTTGAAAAAGCCGAAAACGCCATCCGTCTTGCCGTCGACGCTGCAGAACGCATGGCGGGCCTGACGGTCGATTCGCTGATCGTCAATGTTTCTGCCGGTCGTCTGAAGAGCGAAAGCGCGAGCGCCACAATCCGCCTTGGTGGCCATGAAGCAACCCAGTCGGATATCGACCGTGTGCTCGCAGCCGGTGCGCGCCAGGCGCTCAAGGCCGAGCGTGAAGTGGTGCATTCGCTGGCGGTCGGCTTCTCGCTGGATCTTGAGAAGGGCATTCGCGATCCGCGCGGCATGGTTGGTGAAACGCTGGGCGTGGACATGCATGTCCTCACCGCCGATTCGGTGCCGCTGCGCAATCTCGAACTGTGCATCAATCGCTCGCACCTGACTGTTGAACGACTGGTCGCGACCCCCTATGCCTCGGGACTTGCCGCACTGGTCGATGACGAGGCAGAGATGGGCGCGGCCTGCATCGACATGGGCGGCGGCTCAACGACGATTTCGGTCTTCATGGACGGCAAGTTCGTCCATGCGGATGCATTGCCGATTGGCGGCAATCACGTGACCATGGATCTGGCGCGCGGTCTTTCCACGCGCCTTGAGGATGCGGAGCGCCTGAAGGTCATGCACGCATCGGCGCTGCCGGCTACGGCGGATGATCGCGACATCGTCGCCATTCAGCCGATGGGAACGGATGAGAGCGAGCAGCCACTTCAGGTGCCGCGCGCGGTGATGACACGCATCGTCCGTGCGCGCATCGAAGAAACGCTTGAGATGGTTCGCGATCGGCTGAACCAGTCGGGCTACGGAAACATGGTCGGCCGGCGCATCGTCCTGACGGGTGGCGCAAGCCAACTTGCAGGGCTTCCCGAAGCCGCTCGCAGGCTGCTTGGACGAAATGTGCGTCTTGGTCGCCCGCTCGGCGTTGCCGGCTTGCCCGAGGCTGCGAAGGGGCCGGCCTTTGCTGCCCCGATCGGCCTGTTGATTTATCCGCAGGTTGCGGATTTCGAGAGCCGCGGTTCCAAGGGCGGCATATTCACACGTGCGACGGGCACCGGAGGGCGGTTCCAGCGCGTCAGTCAATGGTTGCGAGACAGCTTCTAGCAACCCCAACAAAAGGTGCGGCCGCATGGGCGAAGCGGCGGAGAAGGCGGAAAGGACGAGGAAATGAGCATCAACCTACAAAAGCCGGACATTACCGAGCTAAAACCGAGGATCACCGTGTTCGGTGTCGGTGGTGGTGGCGGTAATGCCGTAAACAACATGATCACCGCAGGACTGCGTGGTGTGGAGTTCGTTGTCGCGAACACCGACGCGCAGGCTCTGACGCAGTCCAAGGCCGAACGCCTCATCCAGCTGGGTGCCGCTGTCACTGAAGGTCTGGGCGCGGGCTCCCAGCCGGAAGTCGGCCAGGCCGCGGCGGAAGAATGCATCGACGAGATCATGGATCACCTGTCGAGCACCCATATGTGCTTCGTTACCGCCGGCATGGGCGGTGGCACGGGCACCGGTGCTGCTCCCGTCGTGGCACGCGCTGCCCGCGAGAAGGGCATCCTGACGGTTGGTGTTGTCACCAAGCCGTTCCACTTCGAAGGCCAGCGCCGCATGAAGACGGCGGATGCGGGCATCGAGGAGCTGCAGAAATGCGTCGATACGCTCATCGTCATTCCAAACCAGAACCTTTTCCGCATCGCCAATGACAAGACCACCTTCGCCGACGCCTTCGCGATGGCCGACCAGGTGCTCTATTCCGGTGTGGCCTGCATCACCGACCTGATGGTCAAGGAAGGCCTGATCAATCTCGACTTCGCCGACGTTCGCTCGGTGATGCGCGAGATGGGCAAGGCCATGATGGGCACCGGCGAGGCCTCCGGCGAGGGTCGCGCGATGGCTGCAGCCGAAGCTGCCATTGCCAATCCGCTGCTCGACGAAACCTCCATGAGGGGGGCGAAGGGCCTGCTGATCTCGATCACCGGTGGCCGCGATCTCACGCTGTTCGAGGTGGACGAGGCGGCAACCCGTATCCGCGAAGAAGTCGATCCGGAAGCAAACATCATCCTGGGTGCAACCTTCGACGAAGAGCTGGAAGGTGTCATCCGCGTCTCCGTCGTTGCAACGGGCATCGACAAGACTGCAGAAGAGATTTCCGCTCCGGCTTCCGCTTCGCGCGCCATCCAGCGTCCGGCTGCACCGCAGGCTTCACAACCTGCTCCCCAGCCGGCGGTCGAGAGCCGTCCACAGCAGCCTGCCGCGGCTCAGTCCGCGCCTGCAGGAGGCACCGTGGTGGGAAACGACCCAGTGGCTGAAGCAATCCGCAGTGCGTCGCAGGATGCACCGCAGATGCAGGCGGGCGCCTTTCAGCCACAGAGCAAACTCTTCAAGCCCGCAGCAGCACCTCAGCAGCCGGTACAGGCAACCCAGCCTGTCCACGGTCACGCGCAGGCCGCTGCAGCCGTAGCACGTCAGCCTGAGCCGGCACCGGCACCGCGTCCTGCTCCTGTTCAGCCGCAGGCGCAGCCTCAGCAGGCTCAGCCGGTTCGAATGCCGCGCGTGGAGGACTTCCCGCCGGTTGTTCAGGCCGAGCTTGGTGCGCAGAATTCGGAGCATGAAGAGCGTGGTCCGATGGGCCTGCTCAAGCGTCTGACGAGCGGTCTTTCGCGCCGTGAGGAAGAGGGGCATGCCGGTCAGCCGCCAGAGCCACGTCTGCGTCAGCAGGCTCCGGAAGCGCGTCGTGCGCCTTCCGAGGAGAGCCAGCTTTACGCACCGCGTCGCGGTCAGCTGGATGATCAGGGACGAATCACACCGCAGGTTCGCTCCAACCAGGAAGATGATCAGCTGGAGATTCCAGCCTTCCTGCGCAGGCAGGCCAACTGATTGCTCTCGCGATGTAACATCATGTAAGACAACGGGCGCGCAAGCGCCCGTTTTTGTTTAGCGAAATATTAGTAATAACAACGTTTTATTAGGGAAGTTTGAAAGCTGTGTGGCGTAACACAGGGTAACGAAGCGTGATTTGGCGCGGTGCGGGTGGAACATTATCTTTCAGCGCAATGAAATAGGCGCGGGGATGATTTGGGGCTTGTCTCCCGTGCTGGTTTAAGGGCCGTCCGCAGGCAGAAGCTAAAGGCAGAACGATACGGACGTGCTGATGGGGATCGATTTGCTCGAGTTTCAGACAACACTTTCTTCGGCTGTCAGCCTGAAGGGCATCGGCGTACATTCCGGCAAGTCTGTGACGGTGACGTTCCAGCCGGCAGAAGCTGATACCGGCGTAATATTCCAGCGTGTGGACCAAGACGCCCAGGGCCGTCTCATTCCCGCACTCGCATCGGAAGTTGGCGAGACCGATCTCAGCACCAGTCTTGGAAATCCGGCGGGCGACCATGTCGCCACGGTGGAGCATCTGATGGCAGCAGTGGCGGCCATGGGTGTCGACAACGTGCTGGTCGAGATCGACAGTCCGGAAGTCCCGATCATGGACGGCAGCGCGTCGGCTTTTGTGGAGGCATTCACTCAAGCAGGCATCCGCCAGCTGTCTGCAAAGCGGCGCTATATCCGCATCCTCAAGCCCGTTCGCATCGACAGCGGCAGTTCCTGGGCGGAATTCCGTCCCCATGACGGCACGCGCTTCGAGGTCGAGATCGACTTCGACAGCCCGGCGATCGGTCGCCAGGCCTTTGCTGCGGATCTGGATGCTGAATGCTTCTCGAAGGAGATCGCGCGGGCGCGGACCTTCGGTTTCATCAAGGATGTCGAGCGCCTCTGGGCTGCCGGTTATGCCTTGGGCTCTTCGCTCGAAAACTCGGTCGTGATCGGTGAGGACAACAAGGTCATCAACATGGAAGGCCTGCGTTATCCCAACGAGTTCGTGCGTCACAAGATGCTTGATGCCATTGGCGATCTTGCTCTTGCCGGTGCCCGCTTCATCGGTTGCTTCCGCTCATATCGTGGTGGGCACCGTCTCAATGCCGCAGCACTTCGTCACCTCCTGACCGACCGCTCGGCTTTCCAGATCGTGGAGACGACGCGGCGCGAGCGTGGACGTGCGGCGGAGATGATTGCGGTCAATGCGCCGGTTTTCGCACCCTGGGTGCTCTGATATTATCGGCCCACAAACTCTCGTAGATACTGGCAGTTTCTGCTGAAACTGCCATAAATTTGCGCCATTGCCAGCCGATAGCGTTGCCGCGCGCGGCCATAATGATTTATGAGTGCGTGCATATCGTGAACCGACTGCGCTTAAGGGGCGGATTTTTCATGACTTCAGGACGCATTGCCAGCCGAGGCCGCAAGCCGACCCTGCCGCTCATCATGAGCGCGGTTGCGCTTCCATTGGTGCTTGCTGGCTGCCAGGGGGAGAAGGATCTCGACCTTTCGACCTATGTCGAGACCATCGAACCTGCTGATGCGCTCTACAATCAGGGTCTGGCCAATCTGAACGCAGGGCGTCTGAAGGAAGCGGCAGCCAAGTTCGAAGCCGTTGATCGCCAGCATCCTTATTCTGAATTCGGTCGCAAGGCGCTTTTGATGAGCACCTTCACCAATTACCGCCAGGGCCGTTACTCGGAGGCTGTGAACAGCGGCCAGCGTTACATGACGCTTTATCCGACAAGCGAAGATGCAGCTTACGCGCAGTATCTGGTTGGCCTGTCCTATTTCCGCCAGATCAAGGAAGTGACGCAGGACCAGAGCGAGGCGCGCAAGACCATCGAGGCCATGAACCAGGTGGTCGAACGCTGGCCCGACTCTGAATATGTCGAGGATGCGCAGGAAAAAATCCGCTTTGCCCGTGACCAGCTTGCCGGCAAGGAAATGCAGATCGGCCGTTATTATCTAGAGCGTCGCGAATATATTGCCGCCATCCGCCGTTTCCGCGGTGTTGTCGAGAATTATGCCAATACCCGGCACGTGGAAGAGGCGCTCGCCCGTTTGGCCGAGGCTTATTTCGCCATGGGCATTGCACCGGAGGCTCAGACGGCGACCGCGGTACTCGGCCACAATTTCCCGGAAAGCAAGTGGTACAAGTCCTCCTATCAGCTTCTGCAGTCTGGCGGTCTGGAACCGCGTGAGAACAGGGCGTCCTGGATCTCGAAGGCTGCAAGCGTCATCGTAGGGGGCTGACGGCCGCGCGATGCTTTCGCATCTTTCGATCCGCGATATTGTCCTGATCGAACGGCTGGATATCGACTTTTCGGCGGGGCTTTCCGTGCTCACCGGTGAGACCGGTGCAGGCAAGTCCATTCTGCTTGACTCTCTTTCACTGGCGCTTGGCGCACGTGGCGACGCAGGCCTTGTCCGCCATGGCGCGGATCAGGGGCAGGTCACTGCAGTTTTCGACGTTTCGATGGGGCATCCTGCACGTGAGCTCCTTCGCGAGAATGCCATCGAGGATGAAGGGGACGTCATCCTCCGTCGCGTGCAGAACGCGGATGGTCGCACGCGCGTCTTCATCAATGACCAGCCGGCAAGTGTAGCGCTGATGCGTCAGGTGGGGCGCGTGCTTGTCGAAATTCACGGGCAGCACGACGAGCGAGCGCTTGTGGACACAGCAGCACATCGCGAATTGCTTGATGCATTTGGCGGACATGGCGGTCTTGCCCAGTCCGTTCGTGCTGCATGGAGAGAATGGCGCAAAGCCGAGCAGGAATTGCAGCGTCACCGTGCTCGCGTCGAAGCGGCTGCGCGCGAGGCCGATTTCCTGCGCGCCTCAGTCGAAGAACTGGCAAAGCTCGATCCGCAGCCGGGTGAAGAAGAGCAACTTGCCGAGGAGCGCGCGGCAATGATGCGCGCGGAGAAGACCGCTGCTGATATCGCCGACGCACAGGAGGTGTTGGGTGGGCAACAGTCGCCGATTCCAACGCTGGCAAGCCTGTTGAGGCGCCTGCAGCGCAAGGCAGATGAAGTGCCGGGGCTTCTGGACGATATCATCCAGTCACTGGACGAGGCGCTGTTGTCGCTTGATGGCGCGCAGAGTGCAGTCGATGCGGCAATGCGTGCCACCGAGTTCGACCCTCAAAGGCTTGAACAGGCCGAGGAGCGGCTCTTTGCGCTGCGTGCGGCGGCACGCAAGCACAATGTGATGGTGGATGATCTGCCCGCTCTGCGTGACCGCATGGACAATGATCTGGCCGATCTCGATGCGGGCGAGGAGCGTCTTGGTGCGCTTGAGCAGGAAACCGTGGAGCGTCGCGCCGCCTATGACCGCCTTGCGGCAGAGCTTTCGTCCGCGCGCAAGACGACCGCTGAGACACTCGCCGAGACGGTCATGGCCGAACTGCCGGCGCTGAAACTGGAGCGCGCACGCTTCATCGTGCAGATCGGCAGCAATGCGGACGAGCCTCTGGCCGAAGGCATTGATACGGTCGAGTTCTGGGTGCAGACCAATCCCGGCACTCGCCCGGGGCCGATGATGAAGGTTGCTTCAGGTGGTGAGCTTTCACGCTTTCTTCTGGCTTTAAAGGTCGCTCTGGCGGATCGTGGATCTGCACCAACGCTTGTGTTCGACGAGATCGACACGGGTGTGGGCGGGGCGGTCGCCGATGCCATCGGGCAGCGGCTGGCACGATTGGCGAGCCGCATACAGGTGCTTTCCGTCACGCATGCGCCGCAGGTGGCTGCACGCGCCAACACGCATTACCTCATCGCCAAGGCCGGCAGCCAGGAGCAGGTGACAACGCGTATTCGCGTGATGGAGCCGCAGGAGCGGCAGGAAGAAATTGCCCGCATGCTGGCCGGAGCCACCGTTACCGAAGAAGCGCGGGCTGCTGCGACAAGGCTACTTCAGGAGAATGTCTGAAGCATTCATTGCTGCGCTTGAGCGGGCAGGGGGCATGGCTCTATGTTGGCGCGCCAACGAATCCGGATATTCATGTCATGACCACTGCAGATATTCCCGTCGATGATCTGACGGAGGCTCAGGCCGCTGATGAACTCAAGCGGCTGGCGGAAGAGATTGCCGAGCATGACAGGCGCTATCACACGGAAGATGCGCCGACGATTTCGGATGCCGAATATGATGCGCTGCGGCGGCGCAATCTTGCGATCGAGCAGCTTTTTCCCGCGCTTGTGCGCCCCGATTCTCCTTCGGCCCGCGTCGGTGCACCGGTCTCGGAGAAGTTCGAGAAGATCCGGCACAAGGTGCCGATGCTCTCGCTCGACAATGCCTTCAACGATGGCGACGTGGTGGATTTCGTGGGGCGTATCCGCCGCTATCTGAAGCTTGACGCGGATGCTCCCATTGCAATGACGGCCGAACCGAAGATCGACGGGCTTTCGCTGTCGCTGCGCTACGAAAACGGCAGATTGGTGAGCGCCGCCACGCGCGGTGACGGGCAGGTTGGCGAAAACGTCACCGCCAATGCGCGCGCAGTGACCGACATTCCCAATGTGCTGGATGGCGATCCGCCCGGTATTCTGGAAGTGCGCGGCGAGGTCTACATGACCCATCGCGACTTCCTTGCGCTCAATGAGCGGCAGGCAAAGGAGGGCAAGCCGACCTATGTCAATCCGCGCAACACGGCGGCAGGTTCGCTTCGCCAGCTTGATGCGTCCATCACGGCACAACGTCCGCTGAAATTCTTCGCCTATGCCTGGGGGGAGGTGAGTGAACTCCCCGCCGATACGCAGTTCGAGATGGTGGAGAAACTTCAGGCCTTCGGCTTCAAGACCAATGACATGACCCGGCTATGCGAGAGCGCGGACGAGCTCATTGCGCATTACCGCAGAATAGAGGAAGGCCGTGGCGGCTTGCCCTATGACATTGACGGGGTGGTCTACAAGGTGAATGACCTCGCCTTGCAGCAGCGGCTGGGCTTCATCTCGCGCACGCCGCGCTGGGCGATTGCCCACAAGTTCCCGGCGGAGAAGGCGACGACCATTCTGCGCGGTATCGACATCCAGGTGGGCCGCACCGGCGCACTGACGCCGGTGGCGCGGCTTGAGCCGGTGACGGTGGGTGGTGTCGTGGTGACCAACGCCACTCTGCACAATGCCGAAGAGATCGAGCGTCTGGGCGTGAAGATCGGCGACACGGTGACGGTGCAGCGCGCCGGCGATGTCATCCCGCAGATTTTGGGTTATGTCGAGGACAAGCGGCCTGACGATGCGGTCGAGTTCGAATTCCCGCAGGTCTGCCCCTGCCATCTGAAAACGCCGGTGGTGCGCGAGGGCACGGCGGCAGGATCTGAAGGGGTGGTGCGTCGCTGTTCGGGCGAGTTTGCCTGTCCGTTCCAGCGCATCGAACATCTGCGCCATTTCGTTTCGCGCAAGGCCTTCGACATTGACGGCCTGGGCGAGAAGCAGATCGAGTTCTTCTTTCATGATGAGGACCTGCCGGTGAAGAGCCCGGCGGACATCTTCACGCTGAAAGAGCGCGATGAAGCCAATCTGAAGAAGCTGAAGGCCAAGGAAGGCTGGGGCGCGCAGTCCGCCGCAAAGCTTTTCGATGCGATCGAAGCGCGGCGTGAGATGCCGCTGGACCGGATGATCTACGGGCTTGGCATCCGCCATGTCGGCGAGCAGACCGCGAAGACGCTTGCGCGCGGCTATGGCTCCTGGAGCGAGTTTTACGACGCGGCACTTGCCGTAGCCGGTGGTGACCTTCAGGCGCGCGAGGAAATGGATGCGCTTGATGATGTCGGTGATGCCGTCATCGATGCGGTGGCCACCTATCTGGCGGAAGCGCACAATCGTGAGCTTGTCGACGCGCTTGCCGCACAGGTGAGGGTGGTCGACGCGGAGAAACCTGCCGCGAATTCGCCGGTTTCCGGCAAGACCATCGTCTTCACCGGTGCTCTTGAACGCATGTCGCGCGATGAGGCCAAGGCAATGGCCGAACGGCTCGGTGCGAAGGTCGCCGGCTCTGTTTCCAAGAAGACGGATCTTGTGGTAGCAGGGCCCGGTGCGGGCTCGAAGCTGAAAAAGGCGGGCGAGCTCGGCATCGAAGTGATCGACGAGGCCACCTGGTTTGATCGCTACATCGACTGAAACCCTGGTTCAGTTTTGCTCACACTTGGCTCAAAGCTTTTGATGTGACTGGTCAACATTGCTGACCTATGCTGGTCCTTTCGGAGGAACCATGACAATCGACAGCATCGCCATGGCCAAGGGGCCGGGCGAATTCATGCGAGGCGTGCAGCGGGGCATTCCCGTGCTCGTCGCGGCAGCTCCATTCGGACTGCTGTTCGGCACCATCGCCCATGAGAACGGCTTCAGCACCTTTGAAGCGGTGCTCATGAGCGCGACCATTTTTGCCGGCGCGAGTCAGATGGTGGGGCTTGATCTGTTCGGCACGAAAGTGGCGCCGTGGCTGATCGTATTGTCCATCTTCGCCGTGAATTTTCGCCATGTGCTCTATTCGGCAACCATTGGCCGGCATCTGTCACACTGGTCGCTGCCGGAGAAGATCATCGGCTTTTTCTTCCTGATCGATCCGCAATTTGCGGAAGCCGAGAGGCGCGTGGAAGAACGCAAGCCGATCACCTTTGCCTGGTATATGGGGCTGGGGCTGCCGATCTATCTTTCGTGGGTCATAGAATCCTGGCTGGGTGCATTGTTCGGGCGCTTCATCCCCGACCCTCATGCGCTGGGCATCGACTTCCTGTTGCCGATCTATTTTCTTGGCCTCGTGATGGGCTTCCGCAAGCGGGCGATGTGGCTGCCCGTGGTGGCCACGAGTGGCGTGGCTTCCATCGTGGCTTTCCATCTTGTCGGCTCGCCATGGCATGTCTCGATCGGAGCCATGGCCGGTGTGGTTCTGGCAGCCTTCATCACGCCCGCAAGGTCAAGCCAGGAGGACGAGACATGACCACGACCGTCTGGATCATCCTGGCCGGGGCTGTCATGACCTATCTCACCCGCGCCGGTGGGCACATGGTGCTGTCACGCTTCTCCCGCATCCATCCACGGGTTGAGGCGGGGCTGAATGCCGTTCCTGCAGCGGTTCTGACGACACTTGTAGCACCTGCTGCCCTGCAGGGCGGCGTGCCGGAGCTGACGGCGCTGGCCGTCGGTGTGCTTGTCGGCTGGTTCACCGGGCTGATGCCGATGTTCTTTACTGCCGCGGCGGTGCTCATTCTTCTGCGCAATGTAATGGGCTGAGACGTGGCGCTCTTGCGCCACCGCCCTTACGTCTCACAGCGGAGCAGTCGCCGCTTCAAGCCAGGTCCTTGTCTCTTCGTCAACGAGCGGCGCAATCTCCTGCATTACGCGGGCGTGGTACTCATCAAGCCAAGCGCGCTCCTCTGCACTCAATAGCTCCGGGGCGATCAATTTTCGATCGATCGGAGCAAGGGTCAGCGTTTCGAAACCGTGCATCGGAATGTCGCCACCTGCGATCTCTTCGGCAGGCGTGACGGCGATGAGGTTCTCGATACGGATGCCGTAGTGGCCGGGCTTGTAGTAGCCAGGCTCATTTGAGATGATCATGCCGGCATGAAGCTTTTCCGTGCCGCGGCGAGAAATGCTCTGTGGGCCTTCGTGGACAGCCAGATATGAACCAACGCCGTGGCCTGTGCCGTGGGCGTAGTCCAGACCATGCTGCCAGAGTGCAGTGCGCGCGAAAGCGTCAATATCAACGCCCCTTGTGCCTTCCGGGAAGCGCAGACGCGTGATGGCGATCATGCCCTTCAGCACCAAGGTAAAGCGCTGGCGTTGTTCGTCGTACGCCTGGCCAAGCGCGATGGTGCGGGTGATGTCGGTCGTGCCATCCTCGTATTGGGCTCCTGAATCCAGAAGCAGAAGCTCGTGGGACGAGAGCTTGCGGCTCGATTGCGTGTTCACCCGGTAATGGATGATAGCGCCATTCGGCCCGCTGCCGCTGATCGTGTCGAAGGAGATGTCCTTCAGCGGCATCTGGAAGTGCTCTCCGGTTTCGCGGCGAAATGCCTCCAGCTTCTCGACCACTGCGATTTCGTCCAGCTCCTCGGGCGTCTGCCGGTCGAGCCATGCAAGGAAGCTGGCAACAGCCGCACCGTCGCGGTGGTGCGCGTTGCGGGAGCCGACGAGTTCGACTGCGTTTTTGATCGCGCGAGGCAGGCGGGTAGGGTCTTTGAAATCCTCCACATTGCGGCCTGCAGCTTCCACAATTGCCCGTAGCTTTTCAGCGGCAAGCGCTGGATCAAGGCCGATGCTGGCTTCGGAAGAGGCGAGCGCGGTCAGCTCGCTTTCCAGCATTTCAGGCAGATGAAGGTCCGCCAGCTGCGTAAGATAGGCCTTTGTTTCGATGGAGAGCTTGCCGGGATGGAGAAACAGCTTTGGCCGACCGTGAGCAGACAGGATTGCAAATCCCAGCGCGAGCGGTGTGTGCGGCACGTCGCTGCCACGAATATTGAAGAGCCAGGCGAGTGAAGAAGGGTCGGTTAGCACCGTGTGTGCAATATTGGCCTCACGCAGAACCTCACCAATCCGGTCCAGCTTCTCGCCGGCCGTTTCACCAGCATATTGCAGCGGGTGGATGGTTAGAGGTTTCACCGGAGGAGCAGGGCGGTCCTGCCAGACCTTGTCCACCAGATTGGCAACGGGGACGAGTTCCACGCCACGTCTGACAAGTGCCTCGCGCATGGAACGCATCTCCCCGATGGTGTGAAGCCAAGGGTCGAAGCCAATGCGCGCATCACTCGGGAGACTCGCTTTCATCCAGGAGCGGGGCGGGTTTGTCACCAGACTTTCGATCTGGAAAATGTTGCCGTCCGTCTGTTCTGCTGCCTGCAGGGTGTAGCGCCCGTCAACGAAGAGGATGGCGCTGTCGCGCAGGATAAGGGCTGCGCCAGCCGAACCCGTGAATCCGGTCAGCCATGACAGGCGCTCGGAGCAGGGAGCCACATATTCGCCCTGATGCTCATCTGCACGCGGCACGAGGAAGCCCGTCAGATCGAGAGCTTCAAGCTGTTCGCGCAGGGCAGACACACGTGAGGCAGCCTGCGCGCTGTCGGATGCGGAATCGAATGTCTGAAACATGGTTTCCCGGTGATGACCTCAAAGAACGCGGCACCGTAAACCTGCTGATGCTTAGGGGCAATGCACCAGATGATGTTGGGAAGCTGGACTATATTGCAGCGCAACAATTGTCTTCGCATATGCAAAAATGAGATGGCTCCCATTCCCAATATGCGCTGGTGGGCCGACCGCGGAAACCTTACATTCCAAAGCGTGGAGGACAGAAAGTTTCTCTTAAGGATTGGAGACCTCACATGGCCAAGCGCAATTTCTTCCGTGGTGCAGTGGACGCACTGGTGGCTGCTCGTCAGAAGCAGGTCAGCCGCTACGTAAACGGTGCGCTGCTCATGCTCGACGACGACACGCTCAAGGCTCACGGCTACACCCGTGAAGAGCTTCGCCGCAACGGCAGCACCTACATGTACTAAGGCTCTATCAGCCTTTATACCTGATGCGATGGGCGGCTCGAGGCCGCCTTTTGCATTTCTGGTGGGGGCGTTTGTGCCTCAGCGCTTTAGATGAATCGTTACCCAACCTTCGCGATGTATCGTCGAGACATGGCGAAAGCCCTGGTTCACATATGCTGCAACGACATTGTTGCGCTGACGGTCCAGAATTCCGGAAAGGATAGCTGACCCGCCGGACGCAAGGTGGCGGGCCATCTGGGGCGCCAAGCCCATCAACGGACGCGCCAGAATATTTGCCACAATCAGGTCGAACGGTCCGCGTTGGGAAAATATGCGGTGGTGGAAGCCGGGTGCGGTGACCGTTTCAACCCGTCCGGCAACCTGATTGAGTCGGACATTCTCCGCAGCAACACGCGTTGCGATAGGGTCTATGTCGGTCGCGAGAACAGGAATGTGGCTGAGTTTGGCCATGGCTATGGCGAGAACCGCACTTCCCGTTCCCAGATCCAGCGCGTTGCGTGGGTTCTCCCGGCGCATTACCTGTTCGATGGTCTCCAGACAGCCCGACGTTGTGCCGTGGTGGCCCGTACCAAACGCCTGACCCGCCTCTATATGGACCCCGATTTCGCCGGGGCGCTTCTCGTCGCGATCGTGGGCACCGTGCACGAAGAAACGGCCGGCCCGCACGGCGTGGAGACCTTCCAGTGAATGCGAGACCCAATCTATGTCGGGCAGTTCCTCGCGGCTGATCGCGGGGATCTCGCCCAGTGAATGCAGCAGGGCGCGCATTTTTCCCTCCGCGCCATCCGCATCGCCATCTGCATATACCGAAACTTCCCAGATATCCTCGTCTTCACTGATCTCCATGATGGCAAGGGGAAGACCTTCCTCCTCCAGCCCCTGGTCGAGAAGCGCATAGATCTGTTCGAGGTCCTGCTTGGGACCGCGCAGGTGCAGGCGTGTCTGCGGCATGTCGTGTTATCAGCCTTCGTTTATGAGGCGGCGCAGCTTCGCGATCGCCGTTTCCGGGTTCTCCTCATAAGCGATGGTGCCGAAGAAATCACCCTTCCGGTCAAGAAGCATTACGGAGGCGGTGTGATCCATGGTGTAATCGCCGTCCTCAAGCTCGACCCTCCGGCTGAAAATGCGGAAACCCTTCACCATTTCGGCGACCTTTTCCGGTTCACCCGTGATTGCTTGGATGCGATCGGAGAAGTTGCCAACATAAGCCTTGAGGATCTCCGGCGTGTCGCGCTCGGGATCGACGGTCACGAAGTAAACATCAAGGTCCTCTGCTTCCGCGCCGAGTTGCTCGAGCCAGCTCTGCATCTCGAAGAGCGTGGTGGGGCAGACATCAGGGCAGTGCGTGAAGCCGAAGAACAAGGCCGTGGGACTGCCCTTGAAGGCTTCCTCGGTGACAGGTTCACCATCCTGGTTCACCAACTGAAATGGCGTGCCGAATGAAACCACTTCTGGTTCGCTGCGGTACCACTGATAGGTCATGTAGCCGACGGCTGCAGCCATGACCACGATTATGGCAATGAGAATCGCACGCATCATTTTTCAATTATCCGGAACAGTTTTTCAGGTCAGAAACAGAAGGGCAGGCCGTTCTGCGTGAGTGATATGAGCAGGGACTGGCCCTGGTTCTGCCAAAGCGCAACCCCGGCACCGCCAAGCGCTGCAAATGCGGTCAGCAGCGCGGCTGCACCGAGATAGTAAGAAGGGCGGGTGCCATCAGCGTTCATGGCGTGAGATTAGCCTTCGCCAATGATTATGCAAAGTAGCATTGTGTCGCGGCATATGCTTCAGCATTCACAGTTTGTTCAGTGGCCGCGAGGTGGGAAGCGTTGATGGAAAACGAGGATCTGAGATTTACCGATCCGCAGCCGAGGATACACAGCACGGCCACGCTGAAGGGCTGCAAGCTCGGGCGCTACAGCGCAGTCGGCGAGCGCGTGGTCCTGCGCGATGTGCAACTGGGTGATTTTTCCTATTTCGAGAGGCATGCCGAAGCGATCTATTCCACAATCGGCCGCTTCTGCTCGATTGCCGCAAATTCGAGGATCAACGCGCTTGAACATCCGATGGAGCGTGTAACCACCCACAAGATCACCTACCGGCCGAACGAATATTTTCGCTATCTGGGCGTTGATGGCGCGTTCAGGCAGAGGCGGCAATCGCGGTCCGTGAGCGTCGGGCACGATGTCTGGATAGGGCACGGGGCCGTAATCATGCCTGGCGTGAGCATAGGTCATGGGGCCGTTGTCGGTGCCAATTCGGTCGTGACCCGGGATGTCGATCCCTACACCGTCGTGGCAGGCGTGCCGGCGACGAAGCTGCGTGACCGATTCGCGCCTGATATCGCAGAGCGCCTTATGGCGCTTGGCTGGTGGGATTGGAGCGATGATCGCCTGTTCGATGCGGTGCCCGACATGCAGACGCTGGGGATCAGCCAGTTTCTGGACAAGTGGGAGAAGAACTGACCTTTGCCCGTCAGTTTTCACTGGGGGTCCCCTTCCGCCCGGAACGAGGCGAAAGGGGATTTCCTGGAGGCAGGAGTTCAGCCCGAAAATCTTGCTGAAGCGGGCAAAGACTATGATGCATATCGTAAATGAAATGTGAAGCCCGATTTCTACCCTAGGGTGTGTTTGGGGGTAGCCCTGCCAATCAACATCATCTTGTGGCAAGGGCAGAAAAACGCTGGGGTATATGACAGATAGGGTATGTGACAGAGCGAATTGCGCGTGTACGAGTTACCCGTCCGTTTACGCGTCTCCTTCGCGATGATCATCATGTATGCGCGATTGATAACTGATAAAAAACAGTTTCTTACGTGTTTTCTGAATGGCTTCTCCCAAAGCTGGAGAGGCGCAACTGTTGCCGCTGTTTATTCGCTTTTCGCGTGTGTTGACACCCGTGGCTCATATATTGCCATATATAATCAAAACCGCATGAGGCGGACTTGAGGGGACAAGACATGCACAAGCAGTTCGATGAGTTGAAGAAGCAACTTAACGAGCTTTCCGAGACCTTGAACCGCTTTGAATCCGAGGCGGTGCAACTGCGCATTGTCGAGCTTCTGTTCAAGCAGCAGGATGGTGATGGTCTGTCCGAAAACGGCAGTGTCTATCAGGCGGGGCCTGGCGCACAAGGCATCGAGTGGATCGGAGATCGCGGTGACATTCTGCATCGTGGCCGCCCACGGCGTGGGCGCAAGACCGCGCCAAGCGCCAGTGGTGCCGTGGCAGCGCTGAGCGATCTACTCAAAGGCGAATTCTTCAACGAACGTCGTACCATTGGTGACATTGTGAAGAGATGCGAGACCGAACTGGGCATGCGCTACAAGTCTAACGCCTTTTCAGGCCCGTTGTCCCGCTATGCCAAGAGTGGCGTCCTGCTGCGCGAGAAGAATGACGAAGGCAAGTTCGTCTACTTCAAGGCGCCAGCAGAGTAGGGAGGGGCTTTGCGGCCCTTTGCCTCGTAGATCCTATACGGGGCTCACGAAACCATCCAGAACGCGTTTCTGACCGGCTTTGTCAAAGTCGATGGTGAGCTTGTTGCCGTCGATCGCGGCGATGTTGCCGTTGCCGAACTTCATGTGAAAGACACGGTCGCCGACCTTGAAGGCAGAGGGGGTGTCGGAGACGGACTTCGCGACCAGTTCGCCCTCGATTGTCCGGCCTTTCACCGAGCCGCGCCCCGCGCCATAGCCGGAATCCGCCTCGCCATAGCCGATGCGCTCGACCTGATGGCCGGAGCGGGTGCCCCAGTTCCGGTCGGTCGCGCTGTTTCGGTTCTTCTGCGCCCGCTGCCAGCCCGGCGTTGCATAGGTGTTGGAGAAGCTGCCCTGATCATCGAAGCGGGAGCGGCCATAGGGATTTGGTCGGCCGATCTGGCCATCGGGCCGGCCATAGCCACCATAGGCGCTGCCGTCCTCGCAGACCTCGACATGGGCTTCCGGCAATTCATCCAGAAAGCGTGAGGGCATGGTGGTCTGCCACAGTCCGTGGATGCGCCTGTTGGAGGCGAACCACAGATGCAGGTTCTTCTTGGCGCGGGTCAGGCCGACATAGGCGAGGCGTCGTTCTTCCTCGAGCCCCGTCCGACCACCTTCATCAAGTGCACGCTGATGCGGGAACAGGCCTTCTTCCCAGCCGGGCAGGAAGACGGTGTCGAATTCCAGACCCTTGGCGGAGTGCAGCGTCATGATGCTGATTGCATCCATTTCTTCATCGCGCTCGGCGTCCATGACGAGTGCAACATGTTCGAGGAAACCGCGAAGACTTTCGTATTCCTCCATGGAGCGGATGAGCTCCTTGAGATTTTCAAGCCGACCGGGCGCTTCCGCGGAACGGTCATTCTTCCACATGTCGGTGTAGCCGGATTCCTCAAGGATCAGCTCCGCAAGCTCGGTGTGGGAGGTGCGGTCAAGCATGTCCTGCCAGCGCTCGAAATTTTCCACCACGGTGCGCAGTGCCGCGCGCGGCTTTGGCTTCATCTCTTCGGTGCCGACCAGGTCGCGGGCAGCCTGAAGCATGGGCACCTGACGCATGCGGGCAACGTCGTGGATCTGCCGGACGGCTGCTTCGCCAAGGCCGCGCTTGGGCACATTAACAATGCGCTCGAAGGCGAGATCGTCGGCTGGCTGTGCGACGACGCGGAAATAGGCCATCGCGTCGCGGATTTCCTGCCGCTCGTAGAAACGCGGGCCACCGATGACACGGTAATTCAGCCCGAGCGTGACAAAACGGTCTTCGAATTCGCGCATCTGAAAGGAGGCACGCACCAGGATCGCCATGTCGTTGAGTGCGTGCTTCTTGCTCTGCAGTGCCTCGATTTCCTCGCCGATGGCGCGGGCTTCCTCCTCGGAATCCCATGATGCGTGAACCTGCACCTTGGGTTCGTCGGGGTCTGCCTGTTCGGTGAAAAGCGTTTTTCCCAGCCGGCCTTCATTATGGGCGATCAGGTGAGAGGCAGCGCCGAGAATATGCGAGGTCGAGCGGTAATTGCGCTCGAGCCGGATCACGGTTGCGCCCGGGAAGTCCTTCTCGAAGCGCAGGATGTTGTCCACTTCTGCGCCGCGCCAGCCATAGATCGACTGGTCGTCATCACCCACGCAGCAGACATTGACAGACTGGCCTTGGCGCTGGGCGAGCAGGCGCAGCCACATATATTGGGCGGTGTTGGTGTCCTGATACTCGTCCACGAGGATGTAGCGGAAGCGCTTGTGGTATTCCTTCAGCACATCCGGATATTCGCGGAAGATGCGGATCGGATGTAGCAGAAGGTCGCCGAAATCCACCGCATTAAGCGTTAGAAGGCGGTTCTGATAGGCCGCATACAGCTCGCGGCCCTTGCCATTGGCAAAAGCGCGCGCATCGCCCTCCGGAATTTCCTTTGGCGTCAGGCCCTTGTTCTTCCAGCCGTCGATCATCTGCGCGAACTGGCGCGCGGGCCAGCGCTTGTCGTCCAGCCCTTCAGCCTGGATGAGCTGCTTGAGCAGGCGGATCTGGTCGTCCGTGTCGAGAATGGTGAAGGAGGATTTCAAACCCACCAGTTCGGCATGGCGGCGCAGAAGTTTCACACCGATCGAATGGAAGGTGCCAAGCCACGGCATGCCCTCGATCGCTTCACCCACAAAAACGCCGATGCGCGTCTTCATTTCGCGTGCGGCCTTGTTGGTGAAAGTCACAGCCAGGATCTGCGAGGGATAGGCCTTGCCGGTCGCAAGGATGTGCGCGATGCGCGTCGTCAGAACGCGGGTCTTGCCCGTTCCTGCACCCGCCAGCACAAGGACAGGGCCCTCGGTGGTCTCCACGGCCTGGGCCTGCTCGGGGTTCAGGCCATCGAGATAGGCCTGTCGGGGAGCGGCACGGGCCGCCATGGCGCGCGCGGCAATGCCGCCGGCACGGGGAGCAGGTGCGGGTGCTGCATCTTCTTCGTCGAAGAAGGGGATATCATCAGGTGAACCGGACATAGGCTCCGCATATGGTGATTCGAGGTGCCAAGGGCAAACGTTTTCCTTTTGTACCGGTTCAGGTGGCAAGGTTAAAGGGCAGTACGCAGCACGAATGGCCCGAATTTCACGCCCGGGCGCTCGTTCTTGTGGAGCGACGGGCTATTGGCGCAGTTGTGCTGCGCGCTGAATGATCGCGCGACCGTAGATCAGGTCCATGGGTATCGGAGCATTTGAACGGCTAAGCTGGTAGAGCTCGTCATCGAGGCGCTTGAAGGCGCGCCAGAAGTCGTAGCTCGAGAAGGCTGGATCGTGGGCCAGCCGCTCGGACATCTCCTTCACATCGATCCTCACGAATGCCTCCTGCCGGTGCAGTTCCCGCGCCGGATACGAATCATTAACCGCAAGGAGGAGGATCATGCCGTGAGGCGTTAACCATCAAGTTTCTGGCAAGCCAAAGCTGTGCAAAGGATTTCATGGTCAATGGCAGGTAAAGAAGCATCTTGCCTTAACGATGTTCTTCCTCGCTGGCCTGTACCAGGGCGCGGTTATAGGCCCGCAGGGCATGAATATGGGTTGCCCAGGCAATGATGCGGGTTTCATCCCTCGGATCCACAACCGGCAGACGGTTGTGTCCGCCCTTGTCGAAGGCGCGCAGAGCCGCCTCCAGCGTATCGGTGGGTTTGAGGCTGGGCGACTTGTCGGGATCATAACCTTCAGGTTCGGCGTCGTCGGGCAGGGGATCCATGAAATCCATGACGCGCTTGTTCTGACCGAGGGCGCGGTGCGGGCCTTGCTGCAGGAAAAGCCCACGGGTTTCCAACTGCCAGTGGAACCAGGAATGGCCATGGATGGCCTGAGTGATGCCGTGAGCAACCGCAACGCAAAGCAGGAGCGCGATGGAAAGCGTGTAGCCGCCGGTCAGTTCGAATACGATCACCGTGGTCGATATGGGAGCGCCAAGCACAGCGCCTGCGACCGCACCCATGCCGAGGATGGCGTAAAGGCCTTCGCTGGAGGCAAGCTCGGGAAAGACCGAGGCCGCGATTATGCCGAAGGAGCCGCCTGTCAGAGCGCCCAGATATAACGCGGGCGAGAAGATGCCGCCGCCAAAACGCGTCCCAAGCGTGATCGCGGTGGCGATCGTCTTGACCACAATGAGCGTGAGCATGGTGAGGAGTGGCAGCTTCCGCCAGAGCGCCATGTCGGTGACTTCGTAACCGACGCCCAGCACCTGCGGGAAGAAGACGGCAATGCCGCCAACCGCCAGACCGCCCAGCACCGGCAGGAGCCAATAGCGGATATGGAGGCTGCGCGCGAGGTAGTCGGCAAGGAAGAGTGCAAGCTGGAACAGGATGGCGACCACCGCAGCCGTTACACCGAGCAGTGCGAAGGCCGGAAATTCCCAGAATGAGGTGATCTGGTGATGGGGAATGAGAAATGCCGCAGCATCACCGAACCACAGGCGCGAGGCCACGCCCCCTGCCGTTGAAGCAATCACGATGGGCACGAAGGAGCGCATGGCGTAGTGCCCGAGTATGACCTCATGCGCGAAGAGCACACCTGCGATCGGCGCGTTGAACGAGGCGGAGATGGCGCTCGCCACGCCTGCGGCCAGAAGTGTGCGCCGGCACCATTCGGGCAGATTGGCACGCCAGGCGAGGGCCGTGGCCAGAACCGCTCCCAAATGCACGACGGGGCCTTCGCGGCCCGCACTGCCTCCAAAGCCAAGCGAAAGGACGGTTACGGCCGATGAAAGCAGTCCGTCGCGCAAATGAAGGCGGCGACCGGTAAGGGCGCGCGCCTCTATGACATCGGCAACGGCGCCGGTGCGGCGTGCGGTTAATAGTGGCAGGAGACCGCCGACGATCAGGCCGCCAATGACGGGACCGGCCATGATCCAGTACCAGGGAAGCGTGAGCGCTGCGGAATAGACGTGTTCGCTGCGGGTACCCAGCCACAGAAGCTGAACGAAACCGATGCCTTCGCGGAAAAGTATCGCGGCAACGGCTACGCCAAAGCCGATGATCAGGGCCAGCAGCCAGACATAGGGCTGGCGCGTGCCGGTAAAGGCATGGAGGTTGGGGGCCACCCAGGAATGCACGATCTTTGGCAGTTGCCTGATGATTTCCGGTGTCATGGCGATTACCGGCGCGCAATGGAAATGGAACGGCCCGCACGCTCGGGGGGCGGGAGGTCGGCATGCTCGCGCTGCATGGTTTCGATGATGCTGGCAATATCGTGGGGGAAGGGGCTTACCTTCGGCCCGTTCATGTCGACATGCAGGCTCATGCACTCGCACGCGGCTGCAAGCCAGCCGTCCTCGTGGTGAATTTCCTGATAGAGATGGAGGCGCTTTTCGTCGTGATCGAGCAGGCGGGAGCTCACGCGGACCCTATGGCCGAGATGCAGTTCGCGGATATAGCTGAGATGAATTTCCGCGGTGTAGATCGTCAGGCGGCGCTGCAATGCGTAGTCCGGCCCCATTTTCATTTCCAGAAACAGTTCGTCTGCCGCGCGGTCGAAGAGGACTGTATAATAGGCCATGTTCATGTGGCCGTTATAGTCGATCCAATCCTTCTCCACCTCGAACATGCTGGAGAGATGCGGGGCAGCCAATCTCGTTCTCCTTACCTGAACAAAAGGGCGATGCGTTGCCACATGGGGGCAGGATTGGGATTGAAAAGCAACAGCTTCGGCTCCACAAGGGCAGGTGTCGGATATAGCGGAGGAAATCATGGCCACTGCACAGGCAATGCCGATGCAAAGGGCAGTGAATGATGTGAAGGCGGTTTGCGAGGCCCTTGCGACGCGCTTTGGCGAACGTTTTCAGACCGGGCGGGCATTGCGTGAGCAACATGCCCACAGCACGACCTATATCGCAGCCGAGTTGCCCGATGGCGTTTTTTTTGCCGAGACTGCCGAAGAGATCCAGGATGTGGTGCGGCTGTGCGCGGAGCATCGCGTGCCTATCATCCCATTTGGGGTTGGCTCATCGCTCGAAGGCCATGTGAACGCGCCCAAGGGTGGCATTTCCATCGACATGTCGCGCATGAACCGCATTCTCGAGGTCAATGCCGAGGACATGGATTGCAAGGTCGAGGCCGGCGTCACGCGCGAAGAGCTCAACCACTATCTGCGCGATACCGGCTTGTTCTTCCCGATAGATCCGGGCGCCAATGCCACACTTGGCGGAATGGCGGCGACGCGCGCCTCGGGCACGAATGCCGTGCGCTATGGCACCATGCGGGAGAATGTCCTCTCGCTTGACGTGGTGATGCCGAATGGCGAGCTGATCCGCACTTCCTCGCGAGCGCGGAAATCGTCTGCCGGCTATGATCTGACGCGTCTGCTGGTCGGATCGGAAGGTACGCTCGGGATCATCACGGCGCTTTCGGTAAAGCTGCACGGCATACCGCAAGCGATTTCCGGCGGGGTTTGCCCTTTCCCCAGCGTGGAGGCTGCATGCCAGGCGGTGATCCTGACGATCCAGATGGGTTTGCCGGTCGCGCGCATCGAGTTCATCAACGCGCTGGGCATGCGTGCCCTCAACCAGTATTCCAAGCTCGACTATGCGGAAGGGCCGTGTCTCTTCCTGGAATTCCATGGCACGGATAGCGGCGTGGCCGAGCAGGCCGAGACATTCGGTGAAATCGCGGCGGAGTTCGCAGGCGGTCCGTTTCAGTGGACGAAGGCGGAGGAAGAACGCCAGAAGCTATGGAAGGCGCGGCACGACGCCCATTGGGCGTGTATCGCATTGCGCCCTGGTGCGAAGGCGCTGTCGACGGATGTGTGCGTGCCGATTTCACGCCTTGCCGAGTGCATCGTGGAGACCGAGGCCGATATCCGGGAAAGCGGCCTTGTGGCTCCGATCATCGGTCACGTGGGGGACGGAAACTTCCACGTGCAGGTGCTGATGGATTTGAGTGATGCCGAAGAGGTCGAACGCGCTAAAGCCTTTGTTTCGCGACTGAATATCCGCGCGCAGGACATGGGCGGCACCTGTACCGGTGAGCATGGGATCGGGCAGGGCAAGCGCGCTTATCTTGAACGTGAACATGGCAGAGGCGTGATGTTCATGCAGGTCATCAAGCAGGCGCTTGATCCGCTCGGCATCATGAATCCGGGCAAGGTGCTGCCGGATGACGCAGGACAGGATCGATAAAGAGCCACTTTATCGACGCACAAAAAGGCTTATCCTTACAATATCATAAGCCAATCATTCAGGAGCCTTGCACTGGCCCGTCTGTTCGTTGCCATCGGTGGTTTGATCGTGCTGCTTCTGACAGCCGCATTGTTCGCGCCGCTCTTCATTGACTGGGAGTCCTATCGCGCCGATTTCGAGCGTGAAGCGGGGCGCGTCCTTGGCCGTGAGGTGCGCGTGGCGGGTGAGGCTCGTGCCACCCTGCTGCCGTTCCCGTCGGTCACCTTTACCGATGTGCAGGTCTCGGGTGGGCCTGACGGGCAGCCTGCCATGACGGTGGATGCCTTTTCCATGGATGCGGAGCTTGCGCCATTTCTCAGCGGTGAGCTTCTCATCTTCGACATGCGGCTCGACCGCCCACGCGTGAATATCACGCTTCGGGAAGACGGACAGATCGATTGGGCCATTCGGCCCCAGACCCGTTTTGACCCGTCGCAGGTGACGCTTGAAAATGTATCGATCACCGATGGCAGCGTCGTTCTGAACCAGGCTGCCGGCGCGCGTTCGGTAACGCTGACCGAGATAGATGCCTCACTTTCTGCACGAACGCTGGCCGGACCCTGGCGCGTCAACGGCACGATGTCGGTCAACGATGTGCCGGTTGACATGTCGGTTTCGACGGGTCGGGCCGGTGAAGACGGTGCCATGCGACTGCGGGTGGTCTTGGAGCCGCAACAGGTGCCGATGGTACTTGAGGCAGATGGTCAGGCCGTTCTTGACGCTGGCGTGGGTCTCTACTCCGGCACGTTCCAGATGCGGGCAAGACCGCGCGACGACACGGTGGAGGAAGAACGTCGGGCGGCAGAAGCCAATCGCGTTGCAGGCGCGTTCGAGCTTCGCCACGACGAGCTTCAGATACCGGAATTCCGCTACGCCACCGGCTCCGTCTCCGATCCCTACACGGCCAGCGGCAATGCATGGCTGAAACTCGGCGAGGAGCCATCCTTCTATATCGCTGCCGATGGTGCGCAGATCCGGATTGGCAGCGGAGAGGCTTCGGCCGCCTCTGTCGAGGACATGACTCTGGCCGATCGGCTGGATGACGTCGTCGGATTCATCGAAGCTTTGCCGCGGCCGGAGATACCCGGGCGCATAGCCGTCAGCCTCCCTGCCATCGTCGCCGCGCAGACGACAATCCGCGAAGTGGAGGTAAGGGCTGAGCCGGCGCAGGAGGGATGGCAGCTTCAGTCTTTTGCAGCCACATTGCCAGGGCGCACGCGGATCGAAGCTGCCGGGCTGGTCCGTGTTGGCGAAGAGCCTTCGTTCAACGGGAACATGCTGCTTGCAATCGGGCAGCCATCCGGATTCGCCTCATGGCTTGCGCGCGATGTGGATGAGGCCATACGCCAGCTCCCATCTGCGGGTTTCAGTGCCAGTGTGAACCTTGATGCGCAGCGCCAGGAACTTGAGGACCTTGAACTCATTCTCGGATCCACGCGTTTCACGGGTGAAGCGAAGCGTCTCTCGCCTGAAGATGCGCGTCCTTCTCTTTCGCTCAACCTCAAAGGAGATGGGCTTGATGCAAAGGGACTGAGCGCGTTCACCGCGATATTCCTCCAGCCAGACGGCAGCAATCGCTTCAGCGAGCATGATGCGGATATGGAACTTGTTGCGGGTCCAATCGAATTTGGCGGCTTGGATCTGGAGGAGGTGGACACGGCTCTTCGCCTTCGTGAGGACCGGCTGGAGATTGATCGCCTTTCGGTGAGGGCAGATGGCGGATTGCGCCTCAGCGCGACAGGGCGCATCGAGGGGCTCGGCGCTGAAGCTTCCGGGAAGGTTGATGCCACCATACTGGCTGACGATCTTGCGCCATCGCTTGCAATGGTATCACAGCGATATTCCGAGGATTCACTCCTGCGGAAGCTGGCTGATCGCGTGCAGGCCAATCCGGGTCTACTGGGTGACAGTGAGATCGATCTCGTCGCTGTCCTGGCGCGCGATGGCGAGGGTCCGGGCCTGGCTTTGACCGCGAATGGTGAAGCCGGAGGAACCCGTTTCAGCGCATCTTATTCGGGGCGCGGAGAACTTGGCGATCCTCTGGGCATGGAGGTGGATGCCAGTCTTTCTGCGCGCAATGACGATGCGGCCGTGCTCTATGCGCTGGCAGGCCTGCCAGTCCTGCAGATCGATCCGATCGGGCGGGCGGAACTTGAGGCAACTGCGTCAGGCATTCCCGATGAACAGATGCGTACCCGGATCAGCTTGCGCGGGCAGGATCTCGAGGGGCTGTTCGACGGCAGTACGACACTGACGCGAGGCTCGGCAGACTATCGCGGGAAGCTGGTTCTGAAGGCGCAGGATCTTGAGCCCTGGCTTGCCACTGGTGGCATCGTTCTCCCAGGCTTCGGTTCGGGCTTGTCAGTCGAGCTTGCAAGTGAAGTTCAGGTTTCGGCAGAGCGGGCAGAGTTCATCGAACTCCAAGGAAGCATCGCCGGCGTTCCCGTGGGTGGTAACGTGACGGGCACGCTCCAGAACGGAAAGCCGAAATTCACGGGATCCCTGAAGGTCGGTGCGCTGGATCTGGTGAGTTTCGCGGAAATGCTGGCAGGAAGTGAAGCAGTCTTGCCTGATGAGGACGGCGGCTGGCCGAGCGCTCCACTGGCTCAGCAGACAAATATGCCTTTTCTGGCTGATCTGGAAATGCGCGCTGATAGCGCTTCCTTCGCACCGGGACATGAACTGGAGGCGGCCGAGCTTCGTCTGGGTCTGGACGAGGGCGGCATTACTCTTCGTGAGGTCGTCGCTGAATTTGCGGGAGGCCGACTGACCGGTCATCTGGACTTCCAGAACAATGGGGGCACCGGCCTGCTGTCTGCACAGTTTGCGCTTTCCGATGCTGATCTGCGGCAGTTGGCCGGGCAGGACGGCGTAGAAGGCATTGCCAGTATAAGCGCCACATTGAGCGCCAATGGCAAATCGATCGATGCCATGGCCGCCTCTCTTGCGGGGTCGGGCTCCGGCGCATTCAGTAAATTTGTGGTGCATGGTCTCAACCCCTCCGGTTTCGATGCTCTTGTCGCTGCCGCTGAGCTGGAGGGCCCTTCGATCACGGCTGATGCGGTTGCTTCTTTCGCGCCAGATGTTGTCCGCGATGGGAACTTCGATGCGGGTGAAGTCGAATTCGCTTTCAGCGTGGCCAATGGCAGCGCGCGCATACCGCCGGTCAGTGCCACGGATGGGGGAAGCGTGCTGTCGCTGGACGCCTTAGTGGATCTGGGCCAATGGCGTTTCGCGTCCGCCGGCTCGCTGAAGTATGAGCCTGGCCGCGAAGGCGTGGTGGGATCCGAACCATTGGTCGGCTTGAATGCGCAAGGTCGTCTGGGCAATGTCCAACTGTCGGTGGACAGCGAGCCGTTGGCGCAGTTTCTGACCCAACGCGCGCTGGAACGCGAACAGGCGCGCGTGGAGAACATGCAGGCCGTGTTGCTCGAAAAGCAGCGGCTCAGACGGGAAGTTCGCTTCTTCGAGGAACGCGAAGAGGAGCGTTTCGCGAGGGAAGCGGAGCGGCAACGGCTTGAGGCGGAAGCCCAAAGGGCCAAGGCCGAACGCGAGCGACAGGCATTGGAAGATCAGCGCCGCGCGGCCGAGGAAGCCGCGCAGCGTGCAGAAGAAGAGCGCGCCGCAGAAGAAGCGCGGCAACGTGCTGCCGAAGAGGCCGCCCGCGAAGCCGAGGAGGCTGCGCGCGCCGCTGAAGCGGAACGACAGCGCGAGCAAGAAGCCAAGCGGCGCGAACAGCAATCCCTGGATGTGGAAGAGGGGGGCGTCCAGCGTGAACCCCTTGCACCTCCCTCTGGCAGTGGGACGGATGCCGGGGGCGCCCAGATCTTCCAGGATGACCTTACGATAGATGGCTTTCTGAACATGCTGGAAGGCAAGGAAACTCAGTGAGCTGAAATTGCCTTGCGCAGTTCCTCCAGCACGAAAACGCGCAGGGCTGATGAGAGATTCGTGTCGCGCGGCCTGCCTGCATCGATCTCGGCAATCAATGTTGCAAGCGGCAGATCGCGCCTTGCCGCGATGCCTTCCAGCTCTTCCATGAAGGGTGCTTCAAGAGAGAAGCTGGTTCTGTGACCGTGAATGGTGACCGATCGTTTTCGCGGTCCATTCATGACTTTTCATCATCTGGTTCCAGGCGGTGACCATCCAGATCGGCCGCTTGTTTGCGCGACAGCTTCTCCTGCTCACGCCGCTCCGCCCTGGTGCGCCCGAAGCGAATGCGATTTTCCTGTGCCTGATCTTCACGCTGGGCGCGCGATTTCCGCTTGCGCACTGTCCTGAGATTGATGATCTCGGCCATCGAGGTGCCTGCTATTTCTTGCGGAATGCGTCCAGCGAAACGACCTCTGCGCCCTGACCATCGTTTTCAGCAGCTTCTTCCTCAGCGGCATCGCTCGCTTCGGCATCAACCTTGTGTGCGTGGTCTTTCTGGTCGGCGTGAAGTTCCGTCGGTGCAACGGCCTCACCATCGGCTTCCTCGGACTTCACATCAAATTCGAGTTCGAAATTGACCGATGGATCATAGAAGCCGCGGACAGCTGCAAACGGGATTTCCAGCTTTTCAGGTGTGTCCGCGAAGGAGAGCACGACCTCGAAGCCCTTTTCGTCCACCTTCAGGTCCCAGAACTGGTACTGAAGGACGATCGTCATCTGCTCGGGATAGCGCTCCTTCAGATTGCTGGAGATACGCACGCCCGGTGCATCGGTAAGGAAGGTGATGAAGAAGTGGTGGTTGCCAGGCATGCCCGTGCGCGCCACTTCCTGCAGCACCTTGCGCATGACGCCGCGCAGGGCTTCCTGGGCAAGAATGTCGTAACGGATGCGATCTTCGGGCATTTACTGTTTTTCCTGGGTGCTGCACTTGATATGCACATAGCTCTAATGCGGCGCGCCTGCCTCGTAAACCTGATAAAGGCGGTGCAGTTGCATCAATTATAGCATCAGTCGCTTTTCCATCCTCCTGCCATTGCGTGGCAGGATAGCTGAACAGTTGTGTTCCAGAAGCATTGACCAGTCTGGGTCGTGGAGGTTAATTGCGCCTCCCGCTTATCTGCAGAACCGGCACGGGGAGAGATGCCGGCAATCCCTTGAGCGGGTCCAGAAAACATCCGGAGACATCCTATGTCCGCACACTATTTCCGCACGGCGCTCGTGCTCGGCATTCTTACGGCTGTAGGCCCGTTTGCCATCGATATGTATCTCCCCGCCTTGCCGTCGATCGGTTCGGATCTGGACGCATCCACGGCTGCGGTTCAGCTGAGCCTGCTCATCTTCTTCCTGTCCATGGGAGCATCGCAGATCATCATCGGTCCGCTTGCCGATATTATGGGGCGCAAACCGCCAATCTACTGGGGGCTTGTCATCTTCGCCGTGGGCAGTGTCGGTGCGGCACTCGCCCAGACGGTGGAAGTGCTCATCGCCTTCCGTTTCCTGCAGGGTATCGGTGCTTCTGCGGGAATGGTCATTTCCCGTGCGGTCGTGCGCGACCTGCACACAGGGACGGAAGCCGCCCGCCTTATGTCACTTCTGATGCTCGTATTTTCCGTGTCGCCGATCCTGGCGCCACTGACGGGCAGCATCATCATCGAGCTTGCAGGCTGGCGCGCGGTTTTCTGGACGGTCACCGTGATCGCCGTGCTGGCCATTGTGCTTCTGGCGTTGTCGCTTCCGGAGACCAGACCCGCGCATCAGCGCGGCGGAAGCTCGCTTGCCAGTGCAATGCTTGGCTACGGCTTCCTCCTGAAGCAGAAGCGCTTCATGGGGCTGACTGCGATTGGCGGCTTCGGCATTTCAAGCTTCTTCGTCTATCTGTCGAGCTCGTCCTTCGTGCTGATCGAGCATTATGGGCTGACACCAACGCTCTACAGCGTTTTCTTCTCGATCAATGCGGTCGCCTTCTTCACCATGTCGCAGCTGACGGGCTACATGACCGAGCGCTTCGGGCTTCGCCGCGTGGTGCGCGTGGCGGTCAGCGGTTTCGCGGCGGTCATGGTCACGCTTTGCGCGATCATGTGGAGCGGCTTCCAGCCGCTGTGGCTCATGGCTGCCATGCTCTTCGTGGGATATGGCTTCCTTGGGCTCGTGATACCCACGACCTCGGTACTGGCCATGGATGACCATGGCGAGATTGCGGGTACTGCATCTGCACTCATGGGGACGTTGCATTTCGCCATCGGGGCAGGGGCCATGGCAATTGCAGGGCTGTTCTTCGACGGCAAGCCTTTTCCAATGATTGCGGCAATTGCCAGCTGTGCAGTGCTGGCAGTCCTTCTGACGCAACTGACGCTGGGACGGCCGGAACCGGCGGTAGTTCAGCCGGCCGGCGAATGAGTCCTCTAAGAAGGCGGGAGCGATCCCGCCTTTTTTCATACGCGCAGACTGGTTGGATGCACAGTTTACAATCAGGAAGATCAAGCGGGAGGAAAGTGGAGGCTTCTGTTGCCAGGTGCCTCCGGACCCCGCTTAAGCCTGCGAAGGCTTAAGACTTAATTTGAAGCTGTCGCACTGCTTACGCAGCGAGACGTGCTTCCGCATAGTTGTCGTTTGCAACTACTAGGTTAGCCCGATAACGGTGGTACAATGCCGAGCGAAAGTCCGATCTTTACACCCTCGTCGATCCTGTTTCGCCCCCAGCAAAAGCCGCTTTGGTCGAGCGGTTTTTGGTGGAGGCGCCGGGTACCGCCCCCGGGTCCGATAGGTTTATTGCATCGGCAGTTTATCGCCATAGTCGGTCAAGCCGACGGCGTGAATATAGAGATATGTGACAGGCAATTAAAGGGCTTGGCAGGCAATTTAATGCTGCGGGATTGACTTGAGCGCGTCCATTGCGGAAGGTCCACGCGTGCAGGCTGTGCAGGGGGCACGCGAAGCGAGCATTCGCGGGCTGCAGCAGGCGGTTTGAAAGCTAGAGGGAAAAACATGTCCGACTATCTCGCCGATGTGCGGAAATATGATGCGAATGCCGATGAGGCTATCGTGAACAAGATCGTGCGGCATCTTGGCATTGCGCTGCGCAACCGTGATTCTTCACTTGTCTCATGCAGCGATCCCAGCGAATTGGCGCGGGTTCGTGAAAAGTGGTGCATGAAGAAGCTCGGCGAAACGGATGAAGCCAAATGCGATTCCGCGATCGAGAAGGTTTGCGAGGCCATGTCCGCCGACCGTTCAAAGAGCCGCGTGACCTTCTACTATCTGGTGGCCAAGCAGCTCAGCAAGGAAAGCGTACTCGCCTGATGTCAGGTGAGGCAGCGCGATGGGCTGCCAGCGCATATCGTACAAACAGTCGTTGAAAGGCGCCGCGCGCGCCTTTCTCGTCATCCATGATCGTCTATGATCGTGCCGGATTTTAAGCGAAACATCGAATCGGCAGATCATGCGTCAATATCTCGACCTTCTTGAACATGTCCTGGAAAACGGGGTGGACCGCGGTGACCGCACCGGAACGGGCACACGTGGCGTGTTCGGCTACCAGATGCGGTATGACCTGCAGCAGGGCTTCCCGGTCCTCACCACCAAGAAGCTGCATCTGCGTTCGATCATCCACGAACTGCTCTGGTTCCTGCGCGGCGACACGAATATTGCCTACCTGAAGGAAAACGGCGTTTCGATCTGGGACGAATGGGCTGATGAAAATGGTGATCTCGGCCCTGTCTATGGCGCGCAGTGGCGCTCCTGGCCAAGGCCCGATGGCGGCCAGGTGGACCAGATCGCCAATGTCGTTACCAGCATCCGCAACAACCCGAATTCGCGCCGCCATGTGGTTTCAGCATGGAATCCGGCGCTGGTGGACGAGATGGCGCTTCCGCCTTGCCACTGCCTGTTTCAGTTCCACGTGGCCGAAGGACGTCTTTCCTGCCAGCTTTATCAGCGCTCGGCGGACATTTTCCTTGGGGTGCCATTCAATATCGCTTCCTACGCATTGCTGACGATGATGATCGCGCAGGTGACTGGGCTGAAACCCGGTGACTTCGTGCACACGCTGGGGGATGCGCATCTTTATTCCAACCATTTCGATCAGGCTCGCGAGCAATTGAAGCGCACGCCCAAGCCGCTGCCGAACATGTGGATCAATCCGGAAGTCACTGATCTCTTTGCCTTCACCTATGACGATTTCCGGTTGGAGAATTACGTGGCCGATCCGACCATCCGCGCACCGATTGCGGTATGAACATGCACCGGTTGGAACTACAGAAGATTGCGCTTTCGAAGTTGGACGACGCAGAATTGCTGTTCCAGTCTGAGAGATACTCAAATGCGTATTATTTGTTTGGCTACGCTGCCGAGATCGCTCTTAAGGCAAGAATTGCCCATCGCTTCACGGCGGAAACAATACCAGACAAGCGATTTGTCCAAGCCGTCTATAGCCATGACCTAGACGCATTGGTCAATCTAGCAGGACTGCGGACTGAACTGGAGTGCGCCAGAAAAACATCGCCCCAGTTCGATAGCTACTGGTCGACAGTTTCCGATTGGTCAGAGGCCGCACGTTACGATATGATAGATGTCTTCAATTCGACCGCTATGCGCGACGCGATGGTCGACAAAACGGACGGAGTTTTTCAGTGGCTTCAGAGCTTTTGGTAGAGAGCGAGATAAGGGCAGGGCTGACCCTTGTGCAGGCACTGGATGAGGCTGATTTCGGTGTTTCTGCTGCATTTTGGCTCTACCACGGAGAGCTTGAGAAGTGGAAAATGGTGATCGGCTATTCAGGCCAAAAATCAGCGCTTCAGCAAAAGTACCTGGAGGCCGCAACGATATCAGCTCGATGGCGCGACGCTCACCCGGATAGGCCTATTCTTGATTTGAGTCGCGTGAAAATTACTCATCAGGACGATAAGCTCATCCGGGGATTGCATTCTGCGATCCATGTAGAAGGACTTGGGGAAGTGCGCTTTTCCCGTAATGTGGTGAACGGCATCTATGTTGAAGATGCCATTATTCATCGTCTTGCAGCTTAGTTGTTTCTAGAAACATGAAAATCACACTCGTTGTCGCCATGGCGGAGAATGGCGTGATCGGACGCGATGGTGAGCTGCCGTGGCGGCTGTCCACGGATCTGAGGCGCTTCAAGGCCGAGACGCTGGGCAAGCCGGTCGTAATGGGGCGAAAGACCTGGGAAAGCATTGGCCGTCCGTTGCCTGGCCGCCGAAATGTGGTGGTCACCCGCAATCGTGCATATCAAGCGGAAGGGGCCGATGTCGTTGGCTCGCTCGAGGAAGCGCTGGAACTTGCCAAGGCGGATGCCGCACCGGAAGTGGCCGTCATAGGCGGTGGCGAGATTTTCAGGCAGGCGCTGGAAATAGCAGATAGATTGTCGGTGACTCATGTTCTTGCCGATATCGACGGCGATGCGCATTTTCCACGGATCGACGAGCGTTTGTGGACTGTCGTTTCGACCGAGGAGGTGCCGGCCGGAGAGAAAGACGACTATGCCACGCGCTATGTTGTCTATCAGCGGCAAGGTGAGGCCAACTGAGCCTTCGCCTGTTAACGATCACGTCGTTTTGCGCGCAATCTTTCACTTCCAACCCTTCCTGCGTGCCATCGCCTCGTTGAAAGGGTGAACCTGCGCACCTATAACAACAGCCGGGTGCCGGCTTCTGTCGGCCACAAGCAAAAGGAACAAGAATGCCCTGGAACAATCAGAGTGGCGGTCCCTGGGGGGGCGGCGGCGGAAATGGCGGCGGTCCTTGGGACCAAGGCCCGCGTGGCCCACAAGGCCCGCAGAACAATCCGCCGGATCTTGAGGAAATCATCAAGCGCGGTCAGGACCGGTTGAAGAATGCCCTGCCAGGTGGCGGGCAGACCAGCCCTGCGCTTTTCGTGCTGATCCTGATCGCTCTTGCAGGTCTCTGGGCGTTCCAGTCCGTCTATACTGTGCAGCCGGACGAGATTGCCGTTGAACTTCGCTTCGGTGAGCCGAAGGAAGAGTTCTCCGAGCCGGGTCTGCACTTCCACTGGTGGCCGATCGAGACGGTCGAGAAAGCTTCCATCGCAGAGCGTCTGGTCGATATCGGCGAGATGCGCGCGGGTGGTTCTTCCGGCCTGATGCTCTCGGGCGACCAGAACATCGTGGATGTGAAGTTCTCCGTTGCCTACCAGGTTGCTGATCCTGCAGCCTATATGTTCAACGTCGCCAATCCGGATGAGATGGTGCGCCAGGTGGCCGAAAGCGCCATGCGTGAAGTGGTTGGCCGCCGTCCCGCGCAGGACATTTTCCGCGATGACCGTCAGGGCATTGCCGAGGAAGTCCGCGAAATCATCCAGAACACGCTGGAAGAATATGGTGCCGGTCTGACGGTCAACGCGCTGTCGATCGAGGATGCCGCACCGCCACGCGAAGTGGCAGATGCATTCGATGAAGTGCAGCGTGCCGAGCAGGACGAAGATCGTTTCGTCGAGGAATCGAACCAGTATTCCAACCAGAAGCTGGGCCAGGCCCGTGGTGAAGCGGCTGAAATTCGCGAAGAGGCAGCCGCCTACAAGAACCGTGTCGTTCAGGAGGCCGAAGGTGAGGCGCAGCGCTTCATCTCCGTCTATGACGAATACGCCAAGGCTCCGTCCGTAACGCGCAAGCGTCTGTTCCTCGAGACCATGGAAGAGGTGCTTGGCGGGTCCAACAAGGTCATCGTCGAGCCGAACGGACAGGGCGTCGTGCCCTATCTGCCGCTGCCGGAATTGCAGCGCAACAGTCCCTCGTCCAATCAGCAGGGCCAGGCACAAGGGAGCAACAACTGATGTCGAACCGTTTGCCTATTATCGTGGTGACCGCCGCCATCGTTCTGTTCCTGGCGCTGTCTTCCATCTTCGTCGTGAATGAGCGCCAGCAGGCCATTGTTCTTCGCTTCGGTGAAATCGTTGATGTGAAGAAGGAGCCCGGTCTCTACTTCAAGCTGCCTTTCGGCTTCCTGGAAGCTGACAATGTGCAGATCATCGAGGACCGTATCCTGCGCTTCGACCTTGAAGACATCCGTGTTCAGGTCTCCGGCGGCAAGTTCTACGAAGTTGACGCCTTCATCGCCTATTCGATCGAGGATCCACGCCGGTTCCGTCAGGCTGTCTCGGGTAGCGTCGGTCTTGCCGAGCAGCGTCTTCGCACGCGTCTCGATGCGGCGCTGCGCCGTGTCTACGGTCTGCGCGGCTTCGAAGCTGCATTGTCGGAAGAGCGCACCTCCATGATGCGTGAAGTTGCCGAGCAGCTTCGCCCGGATGCCGCGTCGCTTGGTGTTCAGATCGAGGATGTGCGCATCCGCAGAACCGACCTGACCAACGAAGTCTCCCAGCAGACCTATGATCGCATGAAGGCGGAACGTCTCGCCGAGGCCGAGCGCCTGCGTGCGCGTGGTCGCGAAGCCGCAGCACGCATCCGCGCCCGTGCCGATCGTGAGGTGGTGGAGATACTCGCTGCCGCCCAGCGTGAAGCCGAGATCCTTCGCGGTGAAGGCGAAGCCGAGCGCAATGCGATCTTTGCGGAAGCGTTCCAGCGTGACGAAGACTTCTTCGACTTCTATCGCTCGATGGCAGCCTATCGCCAGGCGCTGGATCCGTCTGGCACGACCATGCTGCTTTCACCGGATACGGAGTTCTTCCGCTATTTCGGCAACCCGGCAGGGCGCGGCAGCATGACAGATGCTGCAGAGCCCACGACGAGTGCTCCGGCTGCACCGACAGCACCCGCGCAATCAAACTGACGAAGCGGGAAACGCATCGTGAGTGATTTCATTGCGGCGCTGGGGCTCGTCCTCGTGCTTGAAGGCCTCCTTTATGGAGGCCTTCCTCGTTTCGCCAAGCGGATGGCTGCCGATGTGCTGCGCTTGCCCGAAAGCGTGCTGCGCGGAACCGGCCTTCTCGCCATGGCGCTTGGTGTGTTCATCGTGTGGCTTGTGCGTGGCTGAGGAGCCTGTATGAATTATATCTGTGGCGTGTCTTGGAATTGGCCCGAAACACGCCGCATTTGATGACGATCATCCTATCATGCAGCTTGACCCGGAGATTGCCAGAATGCGTTCGCCCCGCCCGCTTCGCACCTTGAGCCGGGTACTATCCTCTCTGACAGTTGCTTCCTTTCTGGCTGTCGCGGCTGTTCCGTCCGCAGCCCAGACCAAGGGGCCGAACTCCGTTGCCGACCTGGCAGACAATCTGCTGGATGCAGTGGTGAATATATCCACATCGCAGAATGGTGGCAGTGGTCAGGGCAATGTCCCCATGCCCAGGCTCCCGGAAGGGTCGCCATTCGAGGAGTATTTCAACGAGTTTTTCGAGAATGGTCGTCCGCCTCAGCGGCGCCCCGGTCCCGGCTCCTCGCTGGGCTCCGGATTCGTTATCGATGCCGAGGAAGGCATCATCGTTACCAACAATCATGTCATTTCCGATGCCGACGAGATCGTCATCAACTTCGCTGATGGCAGCAAGGTGAATGCGGAACTGATCGGGGCGGATACGAAGACCGATATCGCGGTTTTGAAGGTCGATCCGAAGGCGCATGATCTCAAGGCGGTGCCATTCGGTGATTCCGCTCAGATGCGCATTGGCGACTGGGTGATGGCGATCGGAAATCCGTTCGGTTTCGGTGGCACTGTCACCGTGGGCATCGTTTCGGCGCGCAATCGCCAGATTGGCTCCGGCCCCTATGACGATTACATCCAGACGGATGCCGCCATCAATCGCGGCAATTCCGGTGGCCCGCTCTTCAACATGGATGGCGAGGTCATCGGCATCAACACGGCGATCATCTCGCCGTCGGGTGGCTCGATCGGTATCGGCTTCGCCATTCCCTCACGGCTCGCCATGAATGTCGTGAACCAGCTGCGCGAATATGGGGAAACCCGGCGTGGATGGCTTGGTGTGCGCATACAGCCCGTGACCGAGGAGATCGCCGAGAGCCTTGGGCTGGAATCAGCCAGCGGCGTTCTGGTCAGCGGGATCGACAAGGGCGGACCGGCGGCCGGAGGAAAGCTCGAGGCAGGCGATATCATCATCGGTTTCGACGGCAAGGACATCGACGATGTGCGTGAGTTGAGCCGCAGTGTGGCGGAAAGCCCAGTGGGCGAAACGGTAACCGTGGAGATCCTGCGCAAGGGCGAACGCATGAGCGTGGCGATCGAACTTGGTCGTCTGGAAGAGGGCGAAAAACTGGCCGAGGCTTCTGCAGAGGAAGGCGAAGGAGAGGCGGTCGAGGTCGAAAGCGCGCAGCTTCTCGGCATGACGATCGCGGAACTCACAGACGAACGCCGGGCGGAATTCGAGCTTTCCGAAGAGGCAAGCGGTGTCGTTGTCACGGAAGTCGAGGAGGGGTCGGTTGCAGCGCGCGAGGGCGTGCAGGCCGGAGACGTGATCGTCGAGATCGCGCTGCAGTCCGTGTCGTCACCGCAGGAGGCCCTGGATCAGATCGAGAGCCTGAAGGAGCAGGGCCGCAAGAATGCGCTCCTGATGCTGGCGTCGAAGAGTGGCGAGCTGCGCTTCGTGACCTTGCGGATGAATTGATCGGCCTAGAGCCTCTCCCATTCTTCCGCTTTCAGGCGGTAGAGCCGGTGGCGCTTCAGGTGCGGATGACTGTCCGGGACTGCCGGGTGGTCAAACGCCTTGCCATCCAGCTCCCTCATCCCGATGCGCTGCATGACAGCGAGTGACGCAAGATTGTCGTGAACGGCGAAAGAGTGGATCTCGGCCAGCTGCAATCGGCGAAACGCGAACACCAGCCAAGCATTGGCAGCCTCTGTCGCAAATCCCTTGCCCCAGGCTTCCGGTATGAGGCGCCAGCCAATCTCGTGACTTGAATCCGGCAGAACAGGCAAGTCTTGCACTTTCCGGATACCGGTGAAGCCGATCACCTGGCCGTCATCCTTGCGCTCCAGCGCGGCAAGGCCATAGCCGAGATCGCTGATCTCGCGGCTCAGGCCGTCCATCATTTCATCAGCTTCGGCACGATTGCGGCGGAACGGGAAGAATGACATCACCCTGTCATCACTGTTGATGCGATGGAACAGCGCGCGGTCGCTCTCTTGCCAGTTGCGTATCAGGAGACGTTCTGTCTGCAGCAGGCTCACAGTTTGAAATCTACCCTTCGGTAGCCCTGAAGGTAGAGCAGGGCAGTCAGATCGCCGTGATCTATGCGAAAGGGTGCGGCTTCGGCAACGGAAGGCTTGGCGTGCAATGCAACACCGGTTCCCGCTACCTGAAGCATGTCGAGATCATTCGCACCATCGCCAACAGCAATGACATCGCGTGAAGTGATGCCGAGTTGGTTGGTGATTTCGGCCAGTGCCTGCGCCTTGGCGGCGCGGCCAAGGATAGGCTCTTCGACCAGCCCCGCCAGCTTGTCGCCGTCTTCGACCAGCCGGTTCGCGCGATGCTCCCTGAAGCCGAGCTTGGCTGCGATGGCGCCGGTGAATATGTCGAAACCGCCTGATACCAAGGCGGTGTGTGCGCCTGCATCATTCATGGTAGCGACGAGCTCGCGTCCTCCAGACGCCAGGGTGATGCGGTTCGAAATCACGCTGTCGATGACCTTCCGGTCGAGGCCCTTCAGGAGACCCACACGCTCGCGCAGAGCGGGTTCGAAAGCGATCTCGCCGTTCATCGCGCGCGCCGTAATGGCAGCGACATGATCCTTGAGCCCGACTTCTTCAGCCAGTTCGTCGATGCATTCCTGATCGATCATGGTTGAATCCATGTCGGCGATCAGCATTTTCTTGCGCCGCGCGGCACTCTCCTGGACCGCGACATCGATCGGATGGCCGGCCACGATTTCCCGCAAGATGTCCAGCACCTTGGCTGCATCTGCTCCATCGCCAAGCACGAGGTCACAAGCCACATTCTCACAAAGCCAGTTCACCTGACTTGCATCCAGGGCAGCGGACGCCTTATTCGCTATGTCTGCCTTGAGCGCGGCCTGTTCTGGATGCGAGATGAGGGTGGCGACGAGAGGCATGGCAGGTTCCGGGAGTTTTGAGCGGCGATGAAAGACGTGACCCTGATAGCGGGGCCGACAGCCAGCGGCAAGTCAGGTCTGGCGCTCAGACTGGCCCGGGAGAGTGGCGGGGTCATCGTCAACGCCGATTCCATGCAGGTCTATGGCGTTCTTTCACTCCTTACGGCCCGGCCCCAAGCTGATGAACTGAAGCAAGCGCCTCATCGGCTCTATGGCCACAGGGATCCAGGGGAACCTTATTCTACGGGTGAATGGCTGCGCGAGGCAGAGGAGATCGTGCGGACGCTCGGACGCGAGCGGCCGCTGATTTTCGTTGGCGGCACCGGCCTTTATTTCCGCGCACTGTGCGAGGGTCTGTCGCCAATGCCGACAGTTCCACAGGAGTTACGGGAAGCTCTGAGAGAGGCGTTGACGCAGGAGGGACCGAAAGCCCTGCACTCCAGGCTGTTGGAGCTTGATGCTGAAACTGCCCGACGACTGGAGCCGGGGGACGGTCAACGCATCCTGCGGGCTCTTGAGGTGCTGCAGGCTTCGGGCAGATCCATCGGTTACTGGCAGTCACAGAAGGGGGTGCCGGTGATCGACGGCAGTGCTGCGCGGAAAGTGGTTCTCGAGCCTGACCGAAGAGAACTGAGAGAGCGGATCGCTCTGCGGTTCAATGCGATGGTCGAGGAGGGGGCGATTGATGAGGTGAAGCAGCTGCTTTCGTTGGATCTCCCGCCGGACATGCCGGCAATGAAAGCGATCGGTGTGAGGGAAATCGGAGACTTTCTGGCAGGTCGCTTGACCTTGGAAGAAGCGGTGCAACTTTCCACTATCGCTACGAGCCAATATGCAAAGCGGCAGTCGACCTGGTTTCGTGGCCAATTGGGTGCGCAATGGCGTGTTTACAGGTGCTTTGGCGCCGGGGTTTACCCTGAGTAAATTTTGTGGAAAAAAGTTCGCAAGTCGAACCGTTTGTGGGCGCGGATTAACCTCCCGTAAGGTGGCTGCGTGAGACAACCGCTGAAATAATGGTTTGGGTGGGTCATGCGTTTCCACAAAGCGGAATCGGCTTTCTTCGTATTCATCGCACTGGTGCTCGGTGCGGGCGCGCTCCTGTTCTTTGCCTATGGAATATTGCGCACCAATGCGAATGCGGTTCCGCCCATCGGTGATCCCGAACAACTCAGCGAGTTCGGCCGTCTGATCTTCACGACCGGCGTGCTGCTGGCGACGGCAACCGTTTTCGGCCTCTTTTTCATATATCCCCTCATCCGCACCCAGGTGCGCGAGGAAGGCAAGCTGCGTGCCATGACCCGCTCCTTGAGCGAGCGTTCGGAGTCCCTGGAACATGCAGCTCTGACGGATGGATTGACGGGGACGCAGAACAGACGCTTCTTCGATGGGGCGCTGCGCGAATATCTGCGGGAGTTCGGGCGCATCCAGAAACCGATCGGGCTGATGGTGCTCGATCTGGACCATTTCAAGCAGGTCAATGACACGCATGGACACGATGTGGGCGATGAGGTTCTGCGCCAGGTCGCAGCCTGCCTGCGAGACATGACGCGTTATCACGACGTCGTTGCCCGCCTTGGTGGCGAGGAGTTCGCGATCGTTGCGCCCAATATGAGCCAACAGGCACTGGTCAAGCTTGCAGAGCGCATCCGTACCGCAATATCCAATCTTTCCATCGAATCCGGCAATGTGCGGCTGCGCGTGACGACGAGTGTCGGACTTGCCATCTGGGACGGCAAGGAAACGGCTGACGAATTCTATCGTCGCACGGACAAGATGCTGTATCAGGCAAAACGTCTAGGGCGTAATCGGGTGTGCGCCTGACGGAAGCCCTTGGCTTCCAGAAACCATCCGAACGAGAAAAGGCCCGGCGATAGCCGGGCCTTTTTCACTTTCTTCGATAGCCGGATCAGCTTCAGCGGCTGAAATAGCTGAAGCGTGGAGCGCCGTTCTGGAGGCTGTCATCGCTCATGACCGGCCCTCCCGTCTTGTTTTCGAATGCGTCGGCTGGACTGCCGCGACGCCCGGCGGTGCGCAGGCGGTTGACGATGCCGACCAGATCGACCTCTTCCGGCGTGCCGTCGATGCTCTCCAGCTTCTTGTCCTTCACGCCAGGCAGGAGGCTGCGGGGCAGCTCTTCGAATTTCATGCGCATGGTCGTGGCCACACCGTCGCCGAAGGCAATCGCCTCGCGCTGTCCCATCGAGGACAGGAAGGAGAGGGAGGATGCGGAGGAGTCGGCGATGGCCGAGCGAATGATGGCCTGATCCTGCTCGTTGGCCAGTCGCATGGCGAATACGGTCGAGCACTGCGAAAGGACCGTTGGGTCCAGATCGCCAGGGCGCTGCGTGATGACTCCGAGGAAGCAGCCATATTTGCGGCCCTCCTTCGCAATACGCGCGAGCGCATGGCGCGTCGGGGCGAAGCCCAGCCGGCTGTCAGCAGGCATGTAGCGATGGGCTTCTTCACAAAGCATCAGGAGCTTCAGCCGTCCCTCGCTCCATAGTGCGAGATCGAAGGCCAGACGCGCGATGACCGAGCAGACCGAATTGACCACTTCACCGGGCAGTCCGGACATCTCAAAGCAGGTGACCGGACGGCCATCGCCCGGGATGCGGAAAAGGTGGCCGATCGTCTGGTGGATCGTGTCTTCGATCAGTCGGGATGTGAACATGAAGCGATAGCGCGGGTCATTAATCGCAGCTTCCAGCCGGATCCGCAGCTGGCGGTAATGGGGTCGCTCAACCTTCTGGTCGAGCTGGCCCATCCGGTCCTCGAGTTCACGCAGCAGATCCGCCATCCGGTAGGGGATGGGCGTGTCGGCCGTGATGTCCGTCTTCTCGGAAGCCCGACGCAACGCGCTCAGGCCACCCGGATCACGATAGTGATGCTTGGACTGGGTGATGAGATCGCGAAGCAATTCCACTTCTTCTTCAACCACCTCGCGGCCGCGGAAAAGGACTTCCACAAACTCCTCCAGGCGGAACAGCCAGAAGGGCAGTTCCAGAGTGTTCGTGTCGATGCGCACGCTGTATTCGGGCAGTGCCGAGGCGAATTCGTTGTGGGGGTCGAGGATCATGACCCGCAGGTCAGGCCGCGATTCGACCATCTTGCGAAGGAGCAGGGAGACGGCTGTGGATTTGCCGACGCCGGTGGTGCCCACCACCGCAAAGTGGCGGTTGAGCGTTTCATCGACGGCCAGGCACGCATCGATGGAATGATCCTGCGAAAGCTTGCCAATCGTCACCGAGCGGCGACCGCCCAGATCATAGATGGCGCGCAGGTCGTGCGAGCGGATGCGATGGGCGAGAGCGCCGATATGCGGATATTCGGTTATGCCGCGATCGAAATAGGCGCGACCGGCTTCATCCCGTACCTCGCCGATCAGTTCGACGCAGATCATGATCGGGTTGGAATTGTCTTCCGACCAGCAGCGCTCGGGCCTCTCAATTGCGTAGATCAGCCCAACAGTCCGGGTGCTGCCCAGATTGATCGAGATCATCTTGCCGACTGTCCAGATGCTACCTGTCTCGCCGGCATCGCTGCCGACCGTGGCGGCTATGACCGCTCGCGCACCATCACATTGCACCACATGGCCAAGCACGCGCGATGACGGCTGGTCGTTGCGACGGCGCTCCTGTGATGTCGCTTCGCCCTGTCTGGTTGTCGCATCTAGATACATTGCATGCCCCTTTACCCCGTTCAGCCAGATTATTGGCGCCGGGGTTAAGGTGAGGTTTGCGCCTATGGTTGCCGAGTGCTTAACCCGGGTCGGAGCATCTGCGCGTCGCTCCGGAGCAGAAGGGCATTTGTAGGTTGACCGGCGCAATTTTCGGTCTTATTGTCCGCGCCATGATGAAGAAAATTCTTATCGTAGTAGGAACGCACATGGGCAAGGCGGCGTAGCCGCCGGGCGAGAGCCACTCATGTGCGAAAGACAGGCTCCCACCGGGGGCCTTTTTTATTGGCCAGACGACGACGCAATCAAGAAGAGACGGGATCGGGAAAGATGGATACGCGAGCGCCAAAAGCACAAGCCGCAGAAGCGGGCACCAGAGAGATGACGGGCGCTGAAATGGTCATCCAGGCGCTGAAAGACAATGGTGTCGAGCATATATTCGGCTATCCGGGTGGCGCTGTTCTCCCCATCTATGACGAGCTTTTCCAGCAGGACGAGGTTCAGCACATCCTCGTGCGTCACGAGCAGGGCGCGGGGCATGCCGCGGAGGGCTATGCCCGTTCAACCGGCAAGGCCGGGGTCATGCTCGTCACTTCGGGTCCAGGTGCTACAAATGCGGTGACACCACTGCAGGATGCACTGATGGATTCCATCCCCCTGGTCTGCATCACTGGTCAGGTGCCGACCACCCTTATCGGTTCCGATGCGTTCCAAGAATGCGACACTGTGGGTATCACCCGTCCCTGCACCAAGCATAACTGGCTCGTGCGTGACGTGAACGAGCTTTCTGCCGTGCTTCACGAAGCCTTCCATGTGGCACAAACCGGCCGTCCCGGTCCCGTCGTCGTCGATGTGCCCAAGGATGTGCAGTTCGCTACCGGTCTCTACACGCCGCCGCAGACGGCTCCGCGTACCAGCTATCAGCCGCAGGTGCAGGGCGATCAGGAAAAGGTTCGCGAGGCTGTCGCGCTCATGGCTTCGGCCAAGCGTCCCGTCATCTATTCGGGCGGCGGTGTCATCAATGCCGGGCCGGAAGCAAGTCAGCTTTTGCGTGAACTCGTCGAATTGACGGGTTTCCCGATCACCTCCACGCTGATGGGGCTTGGTTCCTATCCTGCTTCCGGTGAGAACTGGCTGGGCATGTTGGGCATGCACGGCACCTATGAGGCCAATTTGTGCATGCATGATTGCGATGTCATGCTGTGTATCGGTGCACGTTTTGACGATCGCATCACGGGCCGGCTGGATGCCTTCTCGCCGAACTCCCGGAAAATCCATATCGACATCGATCCCTCGTCGATCAATAAGAATGTTCATGTCGACATTCCGATCATCGGCGACTGCGGTCAGGTTCTGGAGGATCTGGTCCGTCTCTGGCGGGCGGGTGCCAAGGCAGACAAGAAGGCGCTGCAGCCCTGGTGGGAGCAGATCGAGAAATGGCGCGCACGCAATTCCCTGGCCTATCAGCACAACAATGATGTGATCATGCCGCAATATGCCATCGAGCGGCTGAGCGCACTGACCAAGGATCGCGACACCTACATCACCACAGAGGTCGGCCAGCATCAGATGTGGGCTGCCCAGCATTTCGGTTTTGAGCAGCCAAACCACTGGATGACTTCCGGGGGGCTGGGGACCATGGGCTACGGTCTGCCCGCAGCTCTTGGCGTGCAGGTTGCACATCCCGATGCGCTCGTCATCGATATCGCAGGTGATGCGTCGGTTCTGATGACGATCCAGGAGATGAGTGCTGCAGTTCAGCACCGGGCCCCGATCAAGATCTTCATTTTGAACAACCAGTATATGGGCATGGTACGGCAGTGGCAGCAATTGCTTCATGGCAACCGCCTGTCCCATTCCTATACGGAGGCGCTGCCGGACTTCGTGAAGCTGGCGGAAGCTTATGGCGCACATGGCATTCGTTGTGAGAAGCCGGGCGACCTCGATGATGCCATTCGCGAGATGATCGAGGTCGACAAGCCGGTCATCTTCGATTGCCGCGTGGCCAATCTCGCCAATTGCTTCCCGATGATCCCGTCGGGCAAGGCGCATAACGAGATGCTTCTGCCCGACGAAGCAACGGACGAGGCAGTGGCGAATGCGATTGATGCGGAAGGCCGATCCCTGGTCTGAGGGAATTACAGAGTCATTTGAATCGCTTGCGCGAGTGAACTGAAAAAGAGATTCATCGAATGAATGCACAACTTCAGCCTACCGGTTCGGCCTATTTCATCACCAAGGAAACCGAGCGCGATGAACGGCGCACACTTGCAGTGTTGGTCGATAACGAGCCGGGCGTCCTTGCACGCGTGATCGGTCTTTTCTCCGGCCGCGGCTACAATATCGACAGCCTTACCGTATCCGAAACCGAGCACGAGAAGCATTTGTCACGCATCACCATCGTGACGCGCGGCACCCCGCATGTCCTTACGCAGATCAAACATCAGTTGGAGCGCATCGTGCCGGTGCACCGTGTCGTTGATCTGTCAGAAGTCGCTGAAGAGCGTGGTCATGATCGTGCCATGGAGCGTGAGCTGGCACTGGTGAAGGTGCGTGGCAAGGGTGAACAGCGGGTGGAGGCCCTGCGTCTGGCGGATGCGTTTCGTGCGCAGGTGATCGATGCCAATACCGAGCACTTCATCTTCGAGATTACGGGACGTGTTTCCAAGATCGAGCAGTTCATCTCGATCATGACACCGCTTGGCCTCGTTGAGGTCTGCCGTACCGGTGCTGCCGCCATGAACCGCGGTCCGGAAGGCATGTGAGGCTGCTGTTGCCCCTCACGCTCAGCAGATAAACGCGTTTGCTGCCTTGGGTGGCAGTCTGGTCGGGTGTTCCCATGGAACTGGAAGTCATATCGGCGCTCCTGGTGTTCTCCTTCGTTTCATCGGTAACACCTGGTCCCAACAATTTCATGCTGCTCGCTTCGGGCGTGAATTTCGGTCTGCGGCGAACGCTTCCTCACATGGTTGGCATAGCCTTCGGATTTTGCTCCTTGCTGCTGGCAGTCGGTTTCGGTTTGGGCGCATTGTTGTCGGCTTTTCCGCAGCTTCAGCTTGTCCTGAAGTTCTGTGGCGGGGCCTATCTGACCTATCTTGCCTGGCGCATTGCGACATCGCGCTCGATGGGCAAAGGCAACGATGAGACCCAGCAGCCCCTGACCTTCCTGCAGGCGGCGGCATTTCAATGGGTCAATCCGAAGGCCTGGGTCATGGGTGTGACTGCGATGGCGATCTACACCTCGACCAGCGCTCCCTATCTTTCCGTCGTGATTGTTGCGCTGGGCTTTGTCACCATGGCCGTTCCCACCTTCTATATCTGGGCCGGCTTCGGCGTTGCGTTGCGCGGTTTCCTTTCCGATCCGGTGCGCCTGAAGTATTTCAACATCGTCATGGGCTTGGCGCTGATCGCCACGCTCTGGCCAATGCTGAGCTAAGGGTGGACGCCGTCAGCGCTTGTGGTTGGACGAGGTCGAGGCGAGATCGGCGCTGGAACTTACAGCGCGCGACACTTCCGTAAGTTGCCAGGCGTCCTTGTCGGCAAGCGCTTCCGCGTTTTCCCGTGAGATCGCCTCTTGTGCATCGGGGACGATCACGGCCCTGATGTAACGCCCGGTTTGCCGGATCTGAATGCGGTGGCCGGGATTGCGCTTTTTCAGGCGTGACTGGATCTTCCTGGCGGTTTCGCTGATTTCCGCCGCATCGATCTTGCGTGGCGCGCCGTCCATGAGTTCAGCGAAAGCCGTGCGCAGATTTCGCAGTCCGTCATTCAGTATCGAGAAGGATATGAGGCCTGCGGCGGCCGCATCGGCCCACCAGTATCCAAGGCCGATGCCGATGATGCCGACAATGCCGGCTGCACCGGTCTGCCAGTCAGCCGCATTCATGTCGGCATCCGTGAATAGGATCTTGTCGCGGAGTTCGCGCGCAAGCTTCTTTTTCCTCCGCCCCAGGATCACGGGCGGAATGACGGAGTAGAGCAGGGCTGCCATCATGAACCAGCCAAGCCAGATCTCGTATCCGAAGAGGTGCGTGCTGCCGACGCTTGGGTGCTCACGGCTGACCAATGTCATCACAGCCTCGAAGAGCAGATAGGCGCCCATCGCGGTCAACGCCATTGCGGACGCGAAGAAGCCCAGTGAGCCAGCCCGATGGAAGCCATAGGGATAGAATTCGGTCGGCTCCTTGCGTTCCACCGCGGTTGCAGCGAGGAACAGGATTGGCGGCAGGAGGCTCAACATATCCTCTGTCCAGGCCGATTTCATCGCCTGGCTGGAGCCGACCGCGAAATACATGACGATGACGATGGAGCCGATAAATCCGATCGTCCACCATTCAAGGCGTCGGGCGCGATTGAGCGCCTCGACAATGTCCTCAGGCAGGTCCTGACGATCTCTCATGGGCTTGTACCGATTGCGCGATTGACCTGCAGCAGGAAAGCATTCTCCCCCTTGCGAACCGCAAGCACGGTCTTGTGCCGGTCGCCGCCAATGATGGTGTAGGCCAGGGGGCGGCTCAGGCCGATCTTCCTACCAAATGGTGTGCTCTGTGGAATTGCGCCTGCCAGGAGGTGGATCTTCCCCTGTTCAAGGTCCGAAACCAGTCGGTGTGCCTCGCCTGTTACCCACATGACACGAGCGTTGTAGTGGTCGGCAATTCTGTTGATGATCTCGCTTTCGCGTGGACCGGCTTTATCGCTGCCAATCACTCCGACAACCATTACGGTGCCGCGAATCTCGTCGGAAGTGCCGCGCATGTCGGAAGGAAAGGAACATGCGCTGAGCGCGAACAAGGTGAGCACAAGCGTGGCAACGAGGCCTTTTGTGGTGCCGAGCATCATGCGCGGTGAACGCCGAGCTTCTATGGCAGGTTCCATCGCTTGCATAACCTGGCCGAATCCTGTTCTTCGAAGTCATGGAATTTGCACCCCAGCAAGATGAGGCGCTCCAGGCGGTGGCGCGTTGGCTGCGCGACGGTCAGAGCCAGGTCTTCAGGCTGTTTGGCTATGCCGGTACGGGCAAGACGACTCTTGCGCGCTATTTTGCCGAGCACGTGGACGGTGAGGTGCAATTCGCCGCCTTCACCGGCAAGGCCGCACAGGTTCTCCGTTCCAAGGGCGCAACCAATGCACGGACGATACACTCCCTGATCTACAGGCCACGCGGCGAGGAGCAGGTGGAGGACGAGACCACCGGGCGTACCTCCATGTCGCCCACATTCTCCCTGAACCGTCAAAGTCCTGTCGCCAAGGCGGCGCTTATCGTGATCGACGAGTGTTCGATGGTCGACGAGGCGCTGGGGCGTGATCTGCTGACATTCGGGACGCCGATACTCGTTCTTGGTGATCCCGCCCAGCTCCCGCCGATTTCCGGTGGCGGCTTCTTCACCGAGCATGAGCCCGATTTCCTGCTGACGGAGATCCACCGACAGGCAAGGGACAATCCCATCGTGCGGCTTGCGCTTGATGTGCGCGAGGGCAGGGAATTCATGCATGGTGACTACGGGTCTGCACAGGTCATCTCCAAGGGGCAGGTTGATCGCGAGCTGGTTCTGGATGCTGACCAGGTTTTGGTGGGAACAAACCGCACGCGCCGCCGCTACAATGCGCGCCTGCGCGAGTTGAAGGGCTTCGATGCCGTCTATCCGCAGGCGGGAGACAAGCTGGTATGTCTGCGCAACGATCCTGCAAAAGGGCTGCTCAATGGGTCGCTGTGGAAAGTGATGACTTCGGCGAAGGAGACGATAAAGCCGGGCATCAACCTGCTCGTATCACCCGAAGAGGATGATCCCGATCGCGGTGTCGCCAAGATCAAGCTGCTCAAGGCGCAGTTCGAGGATCCTGATGCGGACATCCCGTGGCAGACCAAGAAGCGGTTCGACGATTTCGACTATGGCTATGCGCTGACCGTGCACAAGGCGCAGGGTTCGCAGTGGGACAATGTCGTGCTGTTCGACGAGAGCTACGCGTTTCGTGACACGCGCCAACGCTGGCTCTACACCGCCATCACGCGTGCCGCGGAACGCCTGACGATCGTTCGCTGATCATTCGGTGATGATCGCTGCATCGGGGTGGAAGGCGTGCGCGACGAAGGCGAATGTCACGTCATGGGGCACATGTTCGCCATTTCTGGTGACACGCACCGTACCCACGTCGCGGCCTTCCGATATCGCTGCACTGTCAAGGGCCGAAGCCACGCCGGCCTGAAAACTGATCTCGTAGCCGTCCGATGAGAAACCGGATCTGCGTATCTTTTCGAGGCTGACTACAATCGGCTCCTTTTCGGTGCGGATGACGACCACGCGGCTCATGGCTGGGATATTGTCGGGCAGGTCACCTTGATAGAGGAAGGGGGCAGCGGCAGTGTCGTAGCCGATATAGGGATTCCTTCCGTAGTCCCTGAAGTTGCGATCTGACGGTACGAGAACCTTCGCTTCGGGATAATTCGCCGCGAAGTCGCCGAACGCGACGATCCTTGAGGGGATGAGCTTCAGGCCGAGCCGGTCAATGCTCCGGCTATGGCTTCGCCGGTGAATTGCTGCCACCAGCTTTCGGTCTGCCGATCATACATGACGAGGTCCGAATGGCGTAGCTTTCCCGTCGTGCCGAATTCGAGAATGCGACCGTCGACGCGTCGGTCGAAAGTGATGGATGCATTGCACAGGGGGCAATAAGTGACGGCCACGGGCATGCCATCGAAAGTGTCGTTCACGATCTCATGCCAGGTGAGGATGCTGAGTGGATAGGCGCGGATTTCGTTGCCGATCTGCAGTTGGATCACAGGCTCGCGCTGATCCAATGTCTTGTTGGCAGAAGCTTTCTCGAAATCGGGAGAATCAATGGACGGGATGCCGTCGCGGGGAGGGCCGCCCGACAGGATCTCGCTCCATTCTATGCTGTTCCTGCTGAAGTCCGTCTTCCACCCTTCGCTTCGCCAGCGATCAGGGTTGGCTGCAGCATGACCGGCGGACAGGAAGATCGCCAGAAGCACCGGAACAACGCGGCTCATCGTCATCACCAGACCTCCCGTGAGGTTGTGATTCAGGTGATCACCTTTCGCTACTCACTGGCCAGTCACGATCACGTGGTTTCATTCAATGGGTCTGGGCTCCGCCCCCAGCCACTTCCAGGCTTCTTCCTGCTCCTCAAGCGCAAAATGCTTCATCTCGATCGAGAGGAAGGGGCGGAAGAAGGCGAGCGTGGTACTCATCCAGGAGGGGCCGCCGACAACGGCATATTTGCGGATATGCTTCAGAGCGCTGGTCTTGCCAGCAATGGTGCCTTCGCGAAAGGCCGCGGTCCAGTCAAAGCCTTCGTAATGGTGGATCAGGACAAGCAGATCGATCTTGTCGTGAACGACATAGATGCCATCAAGAAGACCGTAGAGATTCTCGACATCCGCCGCGGTAATGTGCCCAGTCACCTCGAATGCCACGGCGTCTTCGCGGGACGTCTCGATGCGTTTGACGTGAGGAATTTCCTGGTGCTGCATCGCGTCGGACCCTTCGCCTGGCTCGCTTCCTGTACATGATGGTAACGATGGCTGGCTCTCTCGCGTTCCGCGTAAAGCACGTATAGGTTCGCCAGCACTTAATGCATGAGGATGCCATGGCTGCCAAACTTTCCGTCAATCTGAACGCCGTCGCGATGCTGCGAAACAGGCGCGATCTGCCCTGGCCAAGTGTAACGGGACTGGGGCGAATTGCATTGCAGGCTGGCGCTCACGGCTTGACGGTTCACCCGCGCCCTGACCAGCGCCATATACGTCTCAGCGATCTGCCTGAAATCCGAGCGCTGATCGATGACGAGTTTCCTGAGGCCGAGTTCAACATCGAAGGTTACCCGACGGAGGACTTCCTGGCACTGGTCGAAGAGACGCAGCCCGAACAGGTTACTTTGGTGCCCGATGACCCGACCCAGGCGACATCGGACCACGGTTGGCCGTTCCAGGCTTCAAGAGAGCTTCTCACGCCTGTCGTGAAGCGGCTCAGAAGCCAGGGGATGCGCGTTTCGCTCTTCTGTGATCCGGATGCGGGTGAAGAGGACCTCGCCATCGCGCGCGAGATCGGGGCTGATCGCGTGGAGATCTACACCGGGCCGTACGGCGGCTGTTTCGATGATTCCGAAAAGGCAGGCAAGTCGCTGAAAGAAATAGAGAAAGTCGGCCTGACGGCAAGCGTGGTCGGTCTGGGCGTCAATGCCGGTCATGATCTGACCGTCGCAAATTTGCCGCCATTGGTCCGCGCACTTCCCAATCTTGACGAGGTCTCGATCGGGCATGGTCTGACCGCAGATGCGCTTGAACACGGAATGGCGAAGTCGGTCGAGCGCTTTCTGGCCGCTTTGAAGGGCTAGTGTGAGCAGGAAAAATGGCGGCACTGTCAAACAGTGCCGCCAGCATCTTGGGAGGAAAATGGATAGGATAAATGCTGTCTGAAATAGTTGAGGAGGCCTCAAGTCACTATACTTATGGTTGTACGCACCAATTCTTAACAATTGGTTAATTGCAGAGATTTCCCGAACGAGAAGTAGCGCCTTTCAACGAGATGCATTTTTTCGTCTCCGCCTCTTGCCCTTGATGAATGCCTGTGGCAGAACCGTACCGTACGGTACTGTTAATGGATGGGGCGGGCGAAGTGCCTGAGAATACGAACCACAGCGATGAATACACTCCGCGGCAGCAGGCGGTGCTGGAATCGGCACTTGGTCTCCTGGTAGCCGGTGGTGAAAAGGCACTGACCACGGCCGGTGTTGCGCGGGCAGCGAGCTGCTCGAAAGAAAGCCTCTACAAGTGGTTCGGCGACCGCGAGGGACTTCTTGCGGCCATGATTTCCTATCAGGCCAGCAAGGTGCGTACCTTCACCGACGATGGCGCCGCAATGGATGCGCAGCGTTACCGGGCCTATCTTTTGGCCTTCGCGAAAGATCTGCTGAATGTGCTTGCAGGAGATGTCTCCCTTGCTCTGAACCGTCTGGCTATCGGTCAGGCGAGCCAGGAGGGCAACAGCCTTGCCCAACTGCTTATCGAGAGGGGACGCAAGCGCATCGATCAGCGTGCCGGTGCGCTTCTCGAGGCGGGCAAGCGTAGAGGTCTGATCCACTATGATGACCGCGATGACACCTATCATGTCTTCTATGGCCTGATCGTGCGCGACCTGCATGTGCGCATGCTTCTGGGCGATGCCGGAGCTCGGCAGCCGCAGCGTTTCGACGAGCTTGCCGAGGCAGCCGTCACCAAGTTTTTCGCGCTCTATGCGGCGCGGGAAGAGGAGAGGGTGGCCCGCCTTTAGGCAGGCTGCCGGAGCGATTTCTTTTTAGTTCAAGTTCAAGGAAGGAAACGAAATGCGAGTCTATTACGATCGCGACGCCGATCTCGGCCTGATCAAATCCAAGAAGGTTGCCATCATTGGCTATGGCAGCCAGGGTCGTGCGCATGCGCTGAACCTGAAGGATTCGGGCGCCAAGGACATTGCGGTGGCGCTGCGTGCAGGTTCTGCGACGGCCAAGAAAGCCGAGGCTGACGGCTTCAAGGTCATGACCGTTGCCGAGGCTGCCGGTTGGGCAGACCTGATGATGATGGCAACGCCAGACGAACTGCAGGCCGGTATCTACAATTCCGAAATCGCTCCTAACATTCGTGACGGCGCTGCAATCGCCTTCGCCCACGGCCTCAACGTCCATTTCGGTCTGATTGAGCCGAAGAAGACCGTCGATGTTCTGATGGTCGCACCGAAGGGCCCTGGCCATACGGTTCGCGGCGAGTATGAGAAGGGCGGCGGCGTGCCTTGCCTGGTTGCCGTTCATCATGACGCATCGGGCAATGCGCTCGATCTTGGACTTTCCTACGCTTGCGGTGTCGGTGGCGGTCGCTCCGGTATCATCGAGACGACGTTCCGCGAAGAGTGCGAGACGGATCTGTTCGGCGAACAGGTCGTGCTTTGCGGCGGTCTCGTCGAGCTGATCCGCGCCGGATTCGAGACGCTCGTTGAAGGTGGTTACGCACCGGAAATGGCTTACTTCGAGTGCCTGCACGAAGTGAAGCTGATCGTCGACCTTATCTATGAGGGCGGTATCGCCAACATGAACTATTCCATCTCCAATACGGCTGAGTGGGGCGAGTATGTCACGGGTCCGCGCATCATCACCGAGGAAACAAAGGCCGAGATGAAGCGCGTCCTCAAGGACATCCAGAGCGGCCGCTTCACCGCCGAGTGGATGCAGGAATGGCATTCGGGTGCAGCACGCTTCAAGGCTACCCGCCGTCTCAATGACGAACATCAGATCGAGGAAGTTGGCGAGAAGCTTCGCGGCATGATGCCATGGATTTCCAAGAACAAGCTGGTCGACAAGGAAAAGAACTGATCTTTCAGTTCCTTGCGCGCTGCATCTGATGATGTGATTCAGGTGCGGCTCCAGGCGCAGACTTTAAAATAAAGCCCGGCGCATTGATGCGCCGTGCTTTTCATTTTGCAGATGTTCAACCCGTCACCGCGGCCAGTATGGCGAGCGGCACTGACGGCGAGGACCGTTATAGGGCTGGAACGTGTTGTCTGCCGTGCGGTAAGAGCGGTACCGGTTGTGGCACCAGTTCACATGGGCACGGGTCAGTCGCACGCGCGGAGCCGGGCGCACATAGCGCGGGCGCGCATAGTACGGGCGGTCATAGTAGGGGCGGCTGTAACCGGGCGTTCCAAACTCGAAGTAGATCCCGGCGCGCGGGCGCGAGTGATGGCGACGCCAGTGCTTGCGATTATGGTGACGTCGGGCATGTCGATGCTTGCGGCGGGTGTCATGCACCTTCTGCACCAGGGTCTCACCGCTTTCGGCGGTCTTTACCGGCTGCGAAACCACGCCAAGTGCCGAGGCGCCAGCCGGTGTTGCTGCCATGCCGATGCTCAGAAAACCTGCAACGGCCATCGCGGAAAATATCGATTTCATCTCTCATCTCCAGTCTTCTTAAGCGACGGCCCAAGCCCAAACCGCCAGGGAATGAACGCAATTTCACATATGCTCCATGAATGGCGCATGAACATAAAGGTTGCAGCTTGAGGCAGATTTGGCGCGGTTTTGAGGCAGAAGCTGCGGTCGTGGTCGCGCCTTGTCTTTGCGTTTTACAGCAGGCATAGCTGCTGCATGACCTTACGCCTTGCCACCTTCAATGTCGAAAATCTCATGAACCGGTTCGATTTCTCCGGTTACAGGAATGATATTCGGCAGGACCGCGCTCTCGCGCTCTACGACATCAAAAGCGAAGACGAGTACAAGGCGCTGGAAAGCGCTCGCATGGTTGCGCATACGGACGACGCGCGACAGCTGACCGCACTCGCCATCGCGGCGACGCGGGCGGACATCATCTGCCTGCAGGAGGTTGACAATCTCGCCGCGCTCAAGGCCTTCGAATACGGCTATCTCTTCAAGATGATAGGCGAGGGGTACCGCGAGAAATATTCCAGTCAGGGCAATGACGGGCGCGGCATTGATGTTGCCATCATGATGAGGCCGGAAACCGCTGACGGCCAACCGATAGAATTTGTCGGCATGAACAGCCATGCTCATCTGACCTTTCGGGATCTGGACCTTCACAACGAGGACCTGGCCGAACTCGGCATAGAGCCGGATGAGCGCATCTTCAGGCGCGATTGCCTGGAGGTCGATCTGCGCATTGGCGGCAGCGACTTCAGCATTTTCGGTGCGCATTTCAAGGCTATGAGCCCGCCGCGGAACGGTATGGACGGGCGCACGGCCAGCATGCCGATCCGTGTTGCCGAAGCACGCGCGATCCGCCACATCATCAACGAACGCTATGGAGCAGACGAGGCGCGCAAACGTGACTGGGTGATCTGCGGTGATCTCAATGATTACCGGGAGCGCGTGGTCATCACCGGCGACATGTTCGACGGCTATGCCTTCGAGCCGGTGCGGGAGAGCGCGCTCAACAGCATCGACGTGCTGACCGAAGATGGTTTCTGCGTGAATGTGGTCGAGCGGCGTCCAGTGCTAGACCGGTGGACGCTCTACCACACGCGCGGCCCGCAGGAACGCCATCTGTGCCAGCTAGACTACATGCTGCTGTCACCGGCTCTTGCGGAGCGGTCTACCGGTATTCCCGACATCGTGCGGGGCGGACAGCCGTGGCGCACGCCCTTTCCTGCCGGTCAGGAGGCGGAGCGCTATCCGCGGACCGGCTGGGACCGGCCAAAGGCATCCGATCACTGTCCGGTTGCAATGTCTCTCACTTTGGCTGCCAATCGCAGCTAGCCCATCTCTTTGCCGAAGGATGCGTGATGAAGAACCGTTCCTATGCCATTTACGACGTGTTCACGGACAAGCCTCTCAGCGGCAACCCGCTGGCAATCGTCTATGACAGCGAGGGCCTGTCGGATGATGACATGCAGCGTATTGCGGGCGAGTTCAATCTCTCGGAAACGGTCTTCGTCCTGCCTGCGGAGAATCCGATCCATTCCGCGCGTGTCCGCATTTTCACACCCTGGCACGAACTGCCCTTCGCGGGGCACCCGACTGTTGGTACCGCCATTTCGCTGGCAATGCGAAGCGATGCACTGAATGCGGCAGGCCAGTCTGCGATCATTGTTCTGGAGGAAAAGGTCGGACCTGTACGTTGCGCGGTCAATCTGAGCGATGGTGGTTGCTTCGCCGAGTTCGATCTGCCGCGACTGCCTCGAAAGTTCGATGCGGCACCTTCGGCAGAAGCTGTCGCGGCCGCATTGGCGCTGCCTCATAACGAGATCGGGTTCGAGAACCACAAGATCAGCGTCTGGTCCGCAGGCGTCCCATATGTACTCGTGCCCGTGGCCAATCTGGGCGCAGCCGCGCGCGTGAACATGAATGCGCAGCTTTGGCGCGAATTGGCTCCCTCGCAAGATGGGATTCTTGCCGAGGCATATGTCTATTGCCGCGAAACGGTGGGGCATGAGAACGCGTTTCATGCGCGGATGCTTGCCCCGCTCTCAGGCATAACGGAAGATCCCGCCACCGGTTCGGCCGCGGCGGCATTCGCAGGCGCTGTTCACGCTTTCGATGCACCGGTGGACGGTTCGCACCAATTCCGGATCGAGCAGGGGCTGGAGATGGGACGTCCTTCCCTAATTCGCCTGGAGATGGATGTGGCCGGCGGTGCCATCGACGCCGCGCGAATTGGCGGCAGTGCTGTGGAAATCGCGAGCGGTACACTGCGCTTTTGACGCGTTTACCCACCACGGCTGCATGCGCGTAAGAGTCGGTTGAGAAAAAATTGCGCCTTCGTGAAAAACACTGTCATCAAGGGGTTGCACGAATGCGTCATACGGGATAATGACCCACTCACTCCGCCGCGACCATCGGCGGGGGCTCTTTGGAGACAAACGGTCGGGTGATTAGCTCAGTTGGTAGAGCAGCTGACTCTTAATCAGCGGGTCGTAGGTTCGATCCCTACATCACCCACCACTCTCCGCCTTTCAGCAAAATCTCGGGTGCCGACGCGGCGTTTCAGCCCTTGCCGCGTATCAGGTCTTCCTGCGGAATGTGTTGCACCACGCCGCGCTCGCCACTTGTACCCTGTTCGATCTCTTCCACGCGATAGAGTTTTTCGTCACGAAAGGCGCTGGCCATCTTCGTCGAGGTGCCGTCGCCGGGTTTTGCAGCGATGTCGAGGAAGTCGAGTTCAGCTTCCGCGGCAACTATGCGCGCGTCGGCGGGGGAGTAGGCGCACACGGTAACGATCCCTTGGGAAGGCGCAAGGTCCCAGTTCGGGTCCGTTGCCGGTGCATCCGGTATGAGGCGATAGAGCGAAAGCTCGGGTTTGGGGGAAGACATCGGCCGCTCCTTTGATCTGCTTTTCAAATGTCCAAGAACCGGTCGCGGTTCCCGCACGGAAAAAACTGAAAAAAGTTTGGAACCTTCTCACGTGCAGGCGGTTAGCACGATGACGGCACGCGCTTCCCCGCCCCCAACCCCCACACACCTGCGTGCCGTGTGCCGGCTTATGCCGGCATTTTTTTTGGCTGCAGCTCAGTAGTCTTTTTCGAAGAAGATGCCCACGGACGAATCCCCGTCGGAGCCGACGGAACCTCGGGCCTTCAGGTCTTCGGTGATGTCGAGATTGATCGTGCCGCGTGTGCTGCCACCGGCACCTGCTTCCACACCAAGATAGATGTTTTCCTGAACATAGCGTCCGGCACGCACAGCCGCATTGCCCTCGCTGTCGGTCACGACATCCAGATCGTCCAGACCGGTCGCATTGCGCAGCGAGCCCAGCAGAGAGGAATTTCCGCCACCTGCAAGTTCAGCCGCCGCCGCGGCCAGCTGTGCCAGCTGCAGTGGTGAAAGCTCGCCCACACTTCGCTTGAAGATCAGGCGGGCGAGCACTTCGTCTTCCGGCAGGTCTGGCTGTGAGGAGAACGTAATCTCCAGGTCGGAAACGCGTCCTGTCACATTGATGAAAACGAGAATGTCGCTCCCGCGTGAGCGGGCGACGAAATCGAGGAACGGATCGAGATCTCCGACGAGCGTCACCGTACCTTCGTCAAAGGTTATGCGCTGGCCGAGAATGCCAAGCCGCCCGCGAATGAGGCGAAAGGCACCTACAGGGCGCACGGAGGTGACGGGACCGGTCAGGCGGACGGAGCCGCCAAGCTCCGCATCCAGTCCGCGTCCGCGCACAAAGATGCGGGCAGGGGCATTAACGGTTACATCGAGACGCATCACGCTCGGGCGCGAGGAAGGCATCGGCGTACCGTCCTCCGCACGTGCACGCTGTAGCGTCTGCCTCACTGCCGCAGGCGCATTTTCATGGCGCACACGAAGCTGTGCCGCGTCGCTGCCCATGCCGTCAGGAACGAGTATTTCGGCCCGTGCAATGTCGATGTTGCCGGAAAGCAACGGATCCCGGGTGAGCGGGCCCTCCAGACTCAAGGCGCCACCTACAGTGGCTGAGAGCATGTCGCCATCGGTATAACGGGCATCGGAAAGGCGAATGGCAATTGATGCGGGAAAACCCGCAGCGGCATTGGTGGAGATGGTGCCGTTGGCGCTGACGCTGCCACCGCTAGAGAGATTTGCGGTTACCTGTTGCAGGGTGACGGTTTCACCTGCCAGCGCCGCATCCAGCTGGATGCCGCTCAGACGCAGATTGGTCATGGGGTCGATGACCGTTGCATCACGTGTGGTAACGACGCCCGACAGCGACGGGTTCGTGACGCTGCCCGTTGCCGAGATCTGTGCCTGAACGCTCCCGCTGAACTGTGTTCCACGGCTGATGAGCTGTCTGTTCGCCAACTGCAGAGGCACGCTTGCCTGCGCATTCACCTGAAGCCCGGATCCGCTCAAGGGAATGCGCCCGCTCGCTTCCACAGAAAGTCCAAGCGGTCCCTGTGCATTCAGAGCAGAAAGATTGACCACTCCTTCGGAGAAATTGCCGTTGGCGCTGAGATCGAGAGGTGCGGCGCCAAGATTGGCAAGGGGACGCGCAGACAGGCCGGAAGCGGAGAGACTGAAAGTCACGTCCGGCGATGTGGCCGCACCCGCGACCCGCGCTGTCCCGGTGACGCTGCCGGCGAGATCCTGGCCGCTGATCTGACGGTTGAGAAGGGTCAACGGGAATGACTGCAGTTCCACGTCCAGCGCCAGTTGCCCGTCCGGCGACAGGGGCGCGGTGCCGGAGATATTTGCAGAGAGCCCCCCGGGGCTGCGCAAATTTGCAGCGATGTTCAGCCGATCCGAGACGCTGCGTCCGGTAGCGTCGATGTCGAGTGACGAAACACCGGCATCGACTAGGGCGTTCGCCTCGATGTCCCGGCCGATCAGTTCGAATTCGGCCTGCGGCGAATCCCGCGTGCCGGTGATCATGGCATTTCCGCTGACCGTGCCTGCAAGGCCGAGATCAGGCCGTACGGTGTTTGCGATGGAGAGCGGGATGGACTGGAGCGTAGCGTCCAGATCCAACCGATCCGAGACAGTTCCGCTGATGCTGATTTCACCACCTGCGACGTTCAGGAGCGTCGGTGAGATGGTGATATCATCGCCGATCATCTGCAGCTGTGTGGGCTCCACGAGATAGGCTGTGGTGTTGAGCCGTGTCAGTTCTGCCGTGTCCAGGCCGAGCGTGAAGCCCTGTTCCTGTTGTTCCAGCACACCGGCAAGCGCGATATCAGCACCATTTGCAAGGCGTGCATCTGCGCGAAAATCTGTTTGGTTCTCCTGCGTGCTGGCGGTTGCCTGAAGTGTTGCAATGTCGATCCCGGCAACCCGAAGATTGTCGGCAGTGATTTCACCTTCGGCCAGCGGCACGCCGAGCAGGTCATCAATCTGCGCTTCTATTCCTGCTGCGCCAATTCGCGTTTCGTCAATCTGCAGGTTCGTGACCTCTGCATCGATCCTCGCCCACTGGTCGTCCCCGCGCGGTGCAAGTTCTATACGCGCTTGTGCTGCCCCTTGTACGTCCCTCAGAAGCAGTGCGCCGACCGTTTCGAGTTCGGCGGCATCAAGGGCAAGCATGCCGGAGAACAAGCCGTTGGAATTCTGCGCGACTTCACCGGAAAGTTCCGCGCCGCCGGCTTGCAGTGAAAGTTCACGGATTGAGCGCTCATTTTCGGCAAACGAGATTTCGGCGCTGCCGCTGGTTCTCGTGCCATCCAGAAAGGCGTCGAGGGTGATCTGTCCAACCAACGCGACTTCGCCGAGCGTTCCGTCGAAGCGAAGTGTCGCGTCAGAGAGCCGTTTGTCGACAAGCTTCGCCTCGCTCGTCTTCGCGATCGCCTGGAGTGCCAGAGCATCGCCTGCGCCTTTTGCCGTGGCTTTCAGTTCCAGCCGACCCTGCGCGCGCGGCGTGATCCTCGCCAGATCGGTGACAGAAGCCTCGATATCGAAATCCGAGGCTTCAGACGCGATCGTCCCGTTTGCCTCTATCTCGACCTGCGCGTTTCTCAGTGCAAACTCATCTGCGGCAATACCTTCATCCGTGCGCGCTACCCGACCTGTGAGGGTGGTAGCGCCTGATAGAAGACCATCAACAGCGGTAACGCCGGTATTCAGATCCGTAGCTTCACCATCGAATGTCAGGTCAAAGCCACCGCTGAACGGCTTCAGAAGGCCGCGGGCGGTAAGGTCAACCCGTCCGGCAAGTTCGCGATTTGCGAAGCCGGAGAATGGCGCGAGGCTTGCCGCTTCTATCCGGGTCGTGCCGTCATATGAGCCGTCGGTGAAGTTTCCCTCGCTTGCGATGGACAGTCCGTTGCCGGAGATTGCTGCATTGGCAATTCGCAGGGCCTGGCCTGCGCTCCAGGAGCCTTGTGCGGTGAGATCGAGGCGTTCTCCCAGAGCCTGGGCAATATCAGCGCGTTCAGCGATGATATCCTCAATCGCCCCTTCGGCTTCGAACGTGATGCTGCGCTGTTCGGGCCGCTCGAGATTTCGGGCAGTGCCGCCGAGTTCAAGACGTGTGGTGCCGGCAGCGAAATCAGCTGTGGTCAGATCGCTCAACAGCAGGCGTGCCTGCCAGCGCTCCGCATTGGCCTCACCATAGGAGGCCAGGAGATCGACACGCCCCACCTTTGTCTGACCATCGCCGCCGGGAAGCAAAACCGGCTCGCCGGCCGGATCAGAAATGCGTGCCTCCAGCGAGAGGGCAGTCAGGAAGCCGTCCGAAGCTGTTTCTGCGGCAGCTGTCAGGTTCAGTGCACCGCTTTCCAGGCTGAGATCCTGTAGCAGCGTTCCGCCGCTGTCACGCACCACGCCAGATGCTGTCAGCTGCGTTCGATCACCGAAAAACGGCCGGTATTGTTCGGGAACGAGTCGTGCCAGGGTTCCACTCACATCTGTGGTAAAGCCGAGGCCTTCGCTGCGGCCACGAAGGCGCGCAGTGCCGGAGAGGGCCGGTTCGCCGGCAGTCGCAAGCGAAAGCTGCACGTCCAGCGCATCCAGAGGACCCGCACCGGCCACGACGAGTTCCACCGGCGGGCGGCCTTCAAGCGTGAGGAGATTGGCGACGACACCGTTCTCCGGCTCCTGTAGCTGGAAATCGATTTCGAAGCGTTCGGTGTCGGCGGCGTAGGCAAGATCAAGCGCCAGGCGTCCGCCTGGGCCATCGAGCCGGGTGACATCCAGTTCGGTGTCGAGGGAACCGCCTGCCAGCGCAAGGTTTCCGGTTACCGATATCTGCGACTCCAAGCCAAAAACGCTTCCTCCAAAGGAGACCAGCGGCACCTCCAGCATTCCCAGATTGATGGCGATCGGGAGTTCTGGAACCGAGAAACCACCCGCTTCCGGGGAGGGCAGTCCCTCGTCGGGTAGCGGTTTGCGCAGCACTTCTACGCGATCGGCGGCAAGGCGCTCGATCTCGAGGCGCTGGCGCAGCACGAGTGTCGAGCGGTCCCAGTCGATGCTGGCGTTCTCGATGCGGAGCCAGATCCCTTCACGGTCCGCGATGGTGATCTCCTCGATGGTCGCTTCGGAGGAAAGTGCGCCGGAGATGCCACGCAGTCGAATCTGACGGTTTGGCGTGGAAAGGCGGTCTTCGATGAAGGCCGTAAAGAAAGAGCGTTCTTCTTCCTCATTTGCCGGAGCAGCTTCCTGGGCGGCTGCGCCGAAAGCGAAGAGCAGGAAGGCGAGGGCGGTGAGGAAGCGTGTCAAAATGCCTGTCCTATTCCCACATAGAATGCAAAATCGGGATCATCCGTCTCCGGATCGAGAGGCACCGCGGCATCCAGCCGGATCGGGCCAAGTGCGGTGAGATAGCGCAAGCCTGCGCCCACACCCACCTTGAGATCCTCGGAGAAATCCGGGAATGCCTCGGCACCGACATAGCCCGCATCAGCGAAGGCGACAGCACCGATCGTGTCGGTGATCCTGACCCGCAATTCGGCGGAAGCTTCGGCAAGTGAGTGGCCCCCGCGCAGATTTTCACCGTCCCGCACGCCAATATTGCGATAGGCATATCCGCGGACCGACCCGCCACCGCCTGCAAAAAAGAGCTTGTCGGGTGGCGTTTTCAGCGCCGGCGGATCAAGAAGCGCGCCGATCTTTGCGCGGCCGGCAATGACGAACCGGTCCTCCTCGTCGAAGCTGTAATAGGCCCGCGCTTCGGCGATCATGCGCAAAGCGGCGTTGCCGTAGTTGAACTCGTAATACGGTTCGAGTGTTACCTCGGCAAAAATGCCTTCGGTCGCGTCTGCGGGATTGTCGCGCGTATCATAGGTGACTGCGCCCAGAAGGCCGGCAGTGACGAATTCACGCGTGCCGAAATCGTCTTCGAAGCGTGCCCAGCCGCCATTGGCGAAAAGTCTACCTGACAGATCTGGCGTGAAGCGATGTGTAACGCCGACTTCCCCCGACACGCCCGTGCGCGTATAGGCGTCAAGAACCTCCCGCTCGCCGTAAAGCGATGCGACGAAGTCGGTTTCAGGCAGGTAGATGCCCGGTCGGGTGAATGTTCCGCCGAGTCGGTAGGTGAAGTCTTCCGGATCGATGCTTTCGCCGATCCCGGAAACCTTGCCTTCCACGCGCAGACTTTCCGCGCGACCGAACAGATTGCGGTGCAGCCAATAGGCTTCCAATCCAAGCCCGTCGACGGTGGAATACGAGCCGCCGACGCCAAACCGTCGCGGCAGGCGTTCCTGCACGATCACATTGACCGGCAGTATCCCGTCTTCCCCGATTTCTTCGGCGGTCTCCACGCGGGCAGAACGGAACACGCCAAGCCGATTGATGCGTTCACGTGCCAACTCGATATCATCGGGATCGTATTCTTCACCGGGCTTCAGCCCCGTGTGGCGCGCCACGAATCGAGCGTTCATGCGCTCGGTACCACGAACGGAGACGCCGCCCAGTCGTGCATAGCGTCCAGGTTCGAGGACGATGGTCGCGTCGATCGTGTCCGCGTCATGGGCGGCAACGACGCGCCGCTCGGCGACACGCGCCTTTGCATAGCCCTGCTGTTGCCAGGCTTCGGCGGCAAGGCGTCCTGCCTTGATGATCGCGCCGGATCGCGCTGGAAGGCCGCGGGCAAAGCCGTCGGCGACCTCAACCTCGTCTCCGGGTCCCGCTGGTGGAGCTTCGTTTTCGACACGTGCCGTTGAGAACACAAATTCCGGACCCGGGTCGATGCGAACCATCACCTGGACGGGATTTGGAAATTCGCTGTCGGGCAGGATCTCGGAGGCCTGCTGGCCATTGATCGTGATAGAGATGGTGCCGCCATAGCGTGCATTGGCGTAGAGTTCGTTGAGAATACGCCGATAGTCACCACGCGCCTTCGCTATGAGTCCGCCTGCGCCGGATGCCGGTTCATCGCGATCCTTCCACAGAGTTGAAGCCTTCTTCAGCTCCCGCGAAAGCTCGTCGTTCTCACCGACAACCGTGAACTCGACTTCGAAATCCTGGGGCGTGCCAATCGTGTCGACGGTTTCCTGCTTGTCCTTGCCGAAGAGACGTAGTCCGAAGAGCTCGAAACCATAGGCGGGCAGTGGCGCAATAGCGATGCTTGCAGCAAGGACTGTCCGCGCAAAAGGGCGTGCGCGGCAAAGACCTGTGATCCGAGCATGCTGCAAGACATTCCTCCCCGGCGAATAGTCAAAAACCCGACCAATCGGGCCCATGAGGAAGGCTCGCCCCCTTCTTCATGCAACCTGTTCCGGCTTCAGGAATTGGCAAAACAGGTACTGCACTGATTTGCTAGCCCAGATCATGTGACCAATTCAACAATCGTTTGAGGCGTTTTCACGTCAGGCCGAGGAAGGGACATGACAAAACAGGAGCCACATACAATTCCCAACGAGCGCGGGCGCGATGCGCGCGCGCCGTCCCAGATCCCTCGTTCCGGCTGGAAGGATATTCTTTGGCGCGTATATGGGGAAATAGGTGATGACCGTGTGACGCTGGTAGCCGCGGGAGCCACCTTTTATCTGTTGCTTGCGCTGTTCCCTGCGCTTGCCGCTTTCGTGTCGATATATGGCTTCGTTGCCGATCCAAGCAGTGTGGCGGATCACATAGCCTTTCTGGGTGGGATGTTGCCGAGCGGAGGCCTGGATCTCATTCAGCAGCAACTCGACCGCTTGGCATCGCAGGACGCACAGGCGCTGTCCTTCGGCTTCGTCTTCGGCCTTCTGCTGGCGCTGTGGAGCGCAAATACGGGCATGAAGACGTTGTTCGAGGCGCTAAACATCGCCTATGACGAGGATGAGAAACGGGGCTTCATCATGCTGAACCTGATGAGCCTGATGTTCACGCTGGGTGGAATGCTGATCGGCATCTTCCTCATCGTCTCGGTGGGGGTAATTCCGGCCATTCTGGCCTTTGCAAATCTGGAAGGCGTGGCGGAGACGCTTATCCGGCTCCTGCGGTGGCCGCTGCTTTTCGTCGTCATTGCAGCCGGTATTTCCGTCATCTACCGGTATGGCCCCAGCCGCAGCCGCGCCGAATGGCGCTGGATCACCTGGGGTGGAGCAATCGCAACCATTGTCTGGGTTGCTGCATCAATCGGGTTCTCGTTCTACCTGCAGAACTTTGCAAATTATGATGCCACCTACGGTTCGCTCGGCGCGGTCATCGGTTTCATGATGTGGACCTGGCTGTCGGTGGTCATCCTGCTGATCGGTGCGGAGCTGAACTCCGAGATCGAGCATCAGACGATGCAGGACACCACTGTCGGGCCGGATGAGCCTATCGGGAAACGTGGGGCTGTCATGGCTGATACGGTAGGGGAATCCCGCGGCTGATGCCGCGGGAACGGTAAGTCAGTCGCCTGCGGGGCTTTCGCGATTGCCCTTCCCGAGATCTTCGCGGGCGCGGACATCCTTGTCGAGTTTCTCAAAGCTTTCGATAACGTCATCCGCCTCGCGCTTGGCGTCGGGCTGTGCGTGGCGCTGGTTGCGCACATTCGCCTGATCGTTGCCTTTCAGGTCATTGTCGCCCATTTTCCGATTTGCCAGATCAGTCTCGCGCAGCTCATCTGCCGGTTTGTCGAGGCCGCGTGCCTTGTTCTCCTGGTTCATGGTCTTTCTCCTGTGTTTAGACCCATGCTCAGGCAACGTCCCGCACGAGGCGGGGTTTCGCAGTCGGCCGATTTTTCTGCGTGTACGCTGGTTGTTTACGCATTGTGGTTGAGGAAGGGCGCCCATGCCCTAATATGCTGACGGGGCATTGCTTCCAGTCGCAACAGGGTGAATTCATGGCCGTAACTCCTAAAACGACTTCCAAGCCTACCGCACGCCGCAGTGCATCACGCAGGCCCGCAGCGCGCAGGAGTGGCGCGCCGGTGAACGCGTCCCATACCGGCGACCGCCCGGTTTACGTGGTGGATGGGTCGCGCACGCCGTTTCTGAGAGCCCGGGGTGAGCCGGGACCGTTCACACCTGTTGATCTTGCGGTGCAATGCGGTCGTCCGCTCCTGGCGCGCCAGCCCTTTGCGGCTGAAGCTTTCGACAGCGTCATCCTGGGCTGCGTGAATGTGATAGCGGATGAGATGAACCCAGCCCGCGTTGCCGCGCTCCGTCTCGGCATGGGCGCGGCCATGCCAGCCTTCACGGTGCAGATCAATTGCGGTTCGGGAATGCAATCCATCGACAGCGCATTTCGCACCATCGAGGCAGGCAAGGCCGATCTCATACTGGCTGGTGGAGCCGAAGCCCTTTCACATGCACCTCTCGTGCTTTCAAGAAAGGCTGCCGGGTGGTTCGGCCGTTTCGCGACGGCCAAGACCACCATGGACCGTGCAACGGCTGTCGGTGCGTTCAGGCCGGAGATGGCAAAGCCGGTTATCGGTCTTGAACGGGGACTGACGGATCCCATCACAGAACTGAATATGGGCCAGACGGCCGAGGTGATCGGCCATCTGTTCAATATCAGTCGCGAAGAGGCGGATGCCTATGCGCTGGAGAGCCATCAGCGTCTCGCGCATGCGCAGGCTGAAGGATATCTCGCGAATGAGGTCGAGCCGGCGGTGACGAAAGACGGGCGCTTGCTTGATCATGATGACGGGGTGCGCCCGGATAGTTCGATGGAAAAGCTGGCCAAACTCAAACCCGTCTTCGAGAAGCCCTATGGGAAAGTCACGCCTGGCAATTCCTCGCAGATAACCGACGGCGCGTCCTGGGTGATCCTCGCCTCGGAAGAGGCGGTCAGGAAATACAAGTTGAAGCCGCTTGCACGGATCGTTGACAGCGAGTGGTCGGGGCTGGATCCCTCGATCATGGGGCTCGGACCGACCCTGTGTTCGACTGCGCTCATGAAACGCCATGAACTGGCGCGTGAGAATATTGATCTATGGGAACTGAATGAAGCATTCGCCGCTCAGGTTCTGGCCTGCCTGGCAGCCTGGGACGATGCCGATTACTGCAGGGAAGTGCTTGGCCTGGAAGGACCTTTCGGCCGGATTGATCGCGACAAGCTCAATGTCGATGGCGGGGCGATCAGCCTCGGGCATCCGGTGGGAACAAGTGGCAACCGCATCGTGCTGCATCTGGTGAACGCCATGCGGCGGAAGAAACTCAAGCGAGGGATCGCCACCGAATGCATTGGCGGTGGTCTTGGCGGCGCAATGCTTCTGGAGGTGGTCTGATGTCTGTTTCTGAAGCGAAGGTCTGGGAGAAACTGAAGAGCCGCAATATCGAGCTGGGACCAGTCACCGATATCGCAGATGGCGAATACCGACACTGGAAGATCGCGCGCGATGCCGGCGATGTCGCCTGGCTGGTTCTCGATCGCGCAGGCGAGAGCGCCAACACACTTTCCGAAGAGGTCATGGAAGAACTGGGAGAGATCCTGGAGAACCTCGACAAGAAGCGCCCGAAGGCACTCGTGTTGCGCTCGGCCAAGCCCGGCGGCTTTGCGGCCGGTGCGGATATCCGTGACTTCAAGGGTGTTCGTGATGCACGCCAGATCGAAGAGCGCATGAAGGATGCTCACCGTATCCTGGACCGATTGGCCCATGCGTCCTATCCAACCCTGGCGATTGTTCATGGCCATTGTCTGGGCGGCGGTCTGGAGCTGGCGCTTGGTTGTGATCACCGCATTGCCATTGCCGGGGCAACCTTCGGTCTTCCCGAAGTGCTGCTGGGGCTACATCCCGGGCTTGGCGGCACCTATCGTTTGCCTGCGCTGATCGATCCGATCGAAGCCATGACCATGATGCTGACCGGCAAGACGGTGCATGATCGCAAGGCCAGGAAGCTTGGACTGGTCGAGGCAGTCATCGAAGAGCGCCATGTCGACAAGGCAGTCTCGGATTTCGCCGCCGGGGGCCTGAAGAAGCAGGACAGGAACACTGCAGGCTTTGCGAGCGGTTGGAAGGAGCGGCTGCTGGGGCTTGGGCCTGCGCGCGGGCTTGCGGCCAAACGCATGCGCGGGGAGGTGGAGAAGCGCGCCAGGCGCGAACATTATCCCGCGCCCTATGCCCTCATCGAATTGTGGGAACACGCTAATGGTGACATGGAGCGTGCGCAGAAAGCCGAGATACGCTCGTTTGCCGAGCAGTTGAGTGGAGAGACCGCCCAGAACCTGATCCGCGTCTTCTTCCTGCGGGAGAAGATGAAGTCCAAGGCCAAGGGGGAAAGCGACATCGCGCATGTCCATGTGATCGGGGCAGGGACAATGGGCGGCGACATCGCGACATGGTGCGCTGCGCGAGGCTTGAAGGTCACGCTCAGCGACCTGCAGCCGAAGGCGATCGCTGCCGCGGTTGGCCGCGCGTCCAAATTCTATGACAAGAAGCTCCATTCAGGTATTGCGCAGCGTGATGCGCTGGACCTGTTGATGCCCGACTTCAACGGCGTTGGTGTTTCCACGGCCGACATTGTCATCGAAGCCGTCGCGGAGAAGGTCGAAATCAAGAAGGCCCTTTATGCCGAGCTGGCAAGGAAGATGAAGCCGGGCGCCATATTGGCCACCAACACTTCCAGCATCCCGCTTGAAGACCTGCGGGAAAGCGCGCCATCGCCCGAGCGGTTCGTTGGGGTCCACTTCTTCAATCCGGTTACGCAGATGGAGCTTGTTGAGATCGTACGGCACGACCGGGTCTCCGACGAGACATTGGTGCGCGCACAGGCCTTTTGCGGTGACATTTCCCGTTTGCCTGCTCTGGTGAGAAGTGCTCCCGGCTTCCTGGTCAATCGCGCACTGTTTCCCTATCTTGCCGAAGCCTTTCTCCTTATTGACGAAGGTGTGGCGAAAGAGACGATCGACCGGGCGGCCGAACGGTTCGGAATGCCGATGGGGCCTGTGGAACTCGCAGATCGCGTGGGGCTCGACATATGTCTCGAAGTCGCGCGCATGCTGCGGGAGTCAGACCCGGAAAACACTTTGCCAGCGCCTCCCGCATGGCTTGAGAGGCATGTTCAAAGCGGCGAGACAGGCAGGAAAGCCGGTCGCGGTCTCTACAGCTATGATGAGAAGGGCAAGCCGAAAAAGCAGTCGTCTTCCGGTGACGACAGCGAGGATCTGTCAGCACTGGCGGACAGAATGGTGCTGCCCATGCTGAACACGCTGGTCGCCTGTCTTCGTGAAGGCGTAGTCGAAGACGAGGAAACGCTGGACGGCGCAATGATCTTCGGGACCGGCTTCGCACCCTTCAGGGGCGGGCCCCTGCACTATGCCCGCAAGCGGGGTGTTGCGGATATCAAAGCAGCGCTTTCCAAGCTGGAGGACAAGCACGGCCAACGGTTTGCGCCCGATGAAGGCTGGCAGCGGCTGGAAAACTGACCTCTGCAACAGACTGGCCGAGAAAAAGAAGGCCCGGCGGAAAATGCCGGGCCTTTTATTGTCGAGGATCAGCCGCCGACCGGGGTCCCGCCATTGGGGTGGAGAACCTGACCGGTCATGTATGACGAATCCTCGCAGGCAAGGAACAGCATGCATGGTGCGACCTCGTTGGGTTGACCCGGCCGGCCAAGAGGCGTGTTGGAGCCGAATTCCCTGACCTGCTCTGAGGGGAAAGATGCAGGGATAAGCGGCGTCCAGATGGGGCCCGGGGCAACGCCGTTCACCCGGATGCCCTTTGACGCAAGGCTGCCAGAAAGCGCACGGACCATGGCCAAGAGCGCTCCCTTCGTCGTTGCATAGTCCATCAGCACATCTTGCCCCTTATAGGCGGTTATCGACGTGGTGACGATGATGGATGCGCCTTCCTTCAGATGTGGCAGCACCGCCTGGGTCAGGTGAAAAGCGCCAAAGACATTCGTTTGATAGGTGCGGACGAACTGTTCTTCGGGAATGTTCTCGAACTCTTCCTGATAGTGCTGTTCGGCGGCATTGTTCATCAGGATGTCGATCTGACCGAATTTCTCCAGAACTTCATCGACGAAGGAAAAGACTGCCTTCCGGTCAGCAATGTCGCCTGATTTGGCATAGGCTTTGGCGCCTTCGGCTTCAATCAGCCGGACGGTCTCCTGCGCATCCTCGTGCTCATCGTGATAGAAGAACGCCACATTTGCACCTTCACGCGCGAAGAGAACGGCTGTCGCACGCCCAATTCCGGAATCTGCGCCTGAGATGACTGCAACCTTGCCTTTGAGCCTGTCCGATCCCCTGTAACGCGGTTCATAGTCCGGCTGGGGCTTCATTTCGTGCTCGTCGCCGGGCTGATGCTTTTGATGTTGTGCAGGCATGTGCTGGTTCATGTCGAGCCTCATTGGTTCGGGAGGAATTCGATGACTCAACACGGGGCAGGATGCAGAGTTCCATCAAGCTTGCGCCAAGCATGACGGGAACAATGCGGCTCGGCACACCATTGAGAATGACAGGATCGAAGGAGGTGACGATGCCAGCCCAATCCAAGGCTCAGCAGAAAGCTGCCGGTGCAGCACTGGCTGCCAAACGCGGCGACATGCCGAAGTCGAAGCTCAAGGGTGCCTCGAAGGACATGGAAGATTCCATGACCGAGAAGGAGCTCGAAGAGCTTGCGGAAACCGATCGCAAAGGTCTTCCAGACAAGAAAGACTGACCGGTACGGATATCAAGGAAGCCCGCAATATGCGGGCTTTCTATTCAATCCAGTGGCGGCGGCGAAATTTCGTGTTCGAGGGTGGCCAGGAAGTTGCTCAGCCAGTTGGCATTGTCGCGCTTTCTGATCCGCTCGAGCAGGGCGCGCTGGCGCTCCTGTCTCTCGTCCAGAGGCATTGTCAGCGCTCGGCAGAGATTCCGCGCCATGTCGTCGACATCGTAGGGGTTGACGATCAGGGCCTCGCGCAGGTCTTCCGCCGCACCTGCGAATTTCGAAAGGACGAGGACACCGGGATTGTCCATGGACTGCGCGGCAACATATTCCTTGGCGACCAGGTTCATACCGTCACGCAGCGGCGTGACGAAACCCACTTGGCTTGATCGGAAAAGTGCTGCCAGGGCGTCGCGTGGCACGGTGCCGTGGATGTAGTGAACCGGTGTCCAGTTGAAGTCGGCGAAACGCCCGTTGATCGCGCCGGACAGTGCTTCCAGCTCCGTTCGTATTTCAACATAGGCTTCAACTTCCTCACGCGTGGGCGTGGCGATCTGCATGAGCGCCACGGATTTGCGCATTTCGGGATAGAGCTCAAGCAGGCGCGCGAAAGCGCGAAGCCGGTCCGGCAATCCCTTGGAATAGTCGAGACGGTCCACACCGATGACCTGCCGGCGCCCCAGGATTTCGCGCCGCCGCGTCTCGATCAGCACTTCGTCATTGGGACGCTCGGCCATTTCGACGAAGGCATCCACGTCGATACCGATTGGATAGACGCCTGCGATCACTTCGCGGTCACCCCAGCGTACATGCCCCTCCGCACTCACTTCGGTGGACAGGTGCTGCTCGATATAATGCTGAAGATTGTTCAGGTCCGTCTGGCTTTGCAGACCGATCACATCGAACTGAAGAAGGCTTTCCACCAGCCATCGATGGCGGGGGACCGCCGACAGCATCTCCGGCGGGGGCAGCGGTATGTGCAGGAAGAAACCGATGCGTTGCTTGCAGCCGCGCTGGCGCAATTCCGCAGCCAGGGGGATGAGGTGATAGTCATGGATCCAGATCAGGTCGTCTTCGTGGAGTGATGACATCAGCGCATCGGCGAAACGGGCATTTACCCGCCGATAGCCCTCCAGATAGTCCGTTTTGTATTCGACCAGGTCGAGACGGTAGTGGAAGAGCGGCCAAAGCACGCTGTTTGAGAAACCGAGATAATATTCCTCATAATCCCGACGGGTCAGCGGCAGGGTGATCTGCGTGACATCACCGACCTGTTTGGACTGAGGTTCAAGATTCTCATCGCTGTTGGCGGTCTGGCCGTCCCAGCCGAGCCAAACACCACCACGCTGACGCAGCGAGTCGGCCAGTCCGACAGCGAGCCCTCCCGACTGCGACGTCTTAGTCAGGTCTGCAACGCGGTTCGATATGACTACAAGTCTTTTCAAACCACAGACTCCCAGGGTGCGGACAGGCGCCGCGCGCCATTGATGATGCCAACCATGGAGTAGGTCTGAGGATAGTTGCCCCACATTTCTCCGGTAATCGGATGGGTGTCTTCCGAAAGCATGCCGAGGGGGTTGCGCGTCTTCAGAAGGGTTTCGAACAACTCACGTGCCTCATCCTTGCGACCGATGCGGGCGAGAGCGTCGAGACGCCAGAAGGCGCAGATATTGAACGAGACCTCGGGCTTTCCGAAATCGTCTGCCGCCTCATAGCGCAACATGTAAGGACCGTCGGAAAGGTGCTTTTCCAATTGGCCGACGGTGCTGACATAGCGCGGATCCTTGGGATCTATAAAGCCGACTTCGGTCATCAGCAGCACGCTTGCGTCGAGGGTTTCACCGCCAAAGCTTTCGACGAATGCCTGGCGCTTCTCAGACCACGCCTCTTGCAGGATACGGGCCTTGATCTCGTCCGCCCTGTCTCGCCAATACCGAACACGAGAAGTCTCTCCAATGCGATGGGCGATATGCGCCAAGCGATCACAAGCTGCCCAGCACATCAGGCTGGACGAGGTGTGAACGCGTGAGCGGGAGCGCAGTTCCCACATCCCGGCATCGGGTGCGTTGTGAAGCTTGTATGCCTGCTCGCCGGCCTGTTCCAGCAGGCGGAAATCGGTCAGGCTTGGCTGCATGCGAATGCGCTGGTCGAAGAATATCTGCGCAGCACCAAGGATCACATTGCCATAGACATCGTGCTGGTAGTGCTCGTGGGCCTGATTGCCCAGCCGCACCGGGCCCATTCCACGATACCCGGCGAAATTCTCCTGTATGCTTTCGACGAGATCGGCTTCGCGTCCAACACCGAAAACGGGCTGGAGATGGCCGCCATCGGCATCCGCCACGATATCCATCAGATAGCGGAAATAGTTCTCCATCGTCTGGACCGTGCCCAGACTGTTGAGCGCGCGGACCACGAAGAAAGCGTCGCGAAGCCAGCAGAAGCGGTAGTCCCAGTTGCGACCGCTGTCTGGCGCTTCGGGGATGGAGGTCGTCATTGCAGCAATGATCGCGCCGGTCGGCTCATAGGTGCACAGCTTGAGCGTGATTGCCGCGCGAATGACGGCTTCCTGCCATTCGAAGGGCAGGGAGAGGCCCGTGACCCAACTGTGCCAGTAATTGGCAGTGCGATCGCGGAACTCGCGTGCAGTCTCGCTTACATCGCCGTCGAGCGTCTCATCCGGGCCCAGCACGAAGGAGAGGGGGCTGGAAAGATTGAAGCAGGTTTCGTCCAGGACATAGTCGATCGGCGCATTGGTCGTCAGGCGCAGCGTCAGTTCCGGACCGGTATAGCGGATATGGTTCGAGCCACGCGTCATCTGGGGGCGCACGGTGCCATGCGCGAAGGTCGGGCGCAGACGCACCGAGATGCGTGGGGTGCCGGAAAGCGGACGGACCTGACGCACCAGGGTCTGCGGGCGGAACATCCGGTCACGCCAGAAAAAGCGCGGCGCGAAATCCACGATTTCCAGCGAACCGGAAGCCCCGTGCAGGCGGGTGATCAGGATCGCGGTATTCGGATCGTAATGCTGTTCCGTCTCGGCAAGGTCTTCAAGCTGGATCGAGAAAAGGCCTTCGTCCGGTTCGTCTTCTCCACTGATGAGCGAATTGAAGACCGGATCGCCATCGAAACGCGGCAAGCAGCACCAGACGATGCGGCCCTTCGGGTCAATCAATGCGGAGAAGGTGCAGTTTCCCACTGCGCCGAGATCGAGTGTCGACATATATTGCACCTATGTAGTCAGTTGTTGCGTTCGAACATGCCGGCCAGCGAATCCAGCCAGCTTCTGAAACTTTCGGTGCTGTCGGCCCGATAGGCCGCAGCGGTCTTGCCATCGCCGATCTTGATGGAGACGCCCCTGTCACCGGCAATGGCAACAAATGCATCTTCGTCCGTGACGTCATCCCCGGCGAAAAGTGGAATGCGTCCCGTGAAAGGGTGTTCCTTGAGAAATGCCTTCAGTGCATCGGCCTTGGTGGCCTTGCCCGCCTTGATCTCAATGACCTTCTTGCCATTGAGAATATGCAATCCGGCATGTCCGTTGACTGCTTCATGCACCGCAGTCTTCGATGCGGATTCAAGTTCCGGCCGTTTTCGGTAATGCAGCGCGATTGAACCCTGCTTGTGTTCGATAAAAATGCCTTCGTTCCTGTCGCGAAAGCGCTCCAGGTGATCTGCCACGTATTCCAGCGCCTTCTCGTCAGTAGGCACCGAAGTCATGGAGCCATCGGCTCCTCGACGTTCCAGTCCATGCACTCCGGCGATGGGGAGGTTCAATGGAAACAGGAAATAATCGATCTCGGAAATCGGCCGTCCAGTAACAATCGCGACCGCTCCACCAGTGATCTTTTCAAGGCGTGCGAGAGCCTCGATCGTCTGCCTCGGGACAGCGACGGCTGCGGGGTCTTCTGCGATATCAGCGAGCGTCCCGTCGAAATCCAGAAAGATCGCGACTTCAAGGGGATGCAGGGCGTTTTTATCGAGCTTTGCGAGTGGTTCTGGTGTGCCAGCCATATTGTTGCGAGAAATGAGCGGAATCATGAAGCCTTGGGAGGGCTCTCACAAGCTAGGACATGGTCCCCCAAATGTGAAGGAAGGCACCGGGAATAACCGGATTTAATTCGAGAAAGGCTCGCCTCATGCGAAAATCCGCCCTCACGATGATGTCTGCGGCCGTGGTGATTTGCGGTGCCGTGCCCGCTCTTGCGCAATCCGGGCGCACCGACAGCCGGGCTTTGTCCTGTGCGCAGGCGCGGGCTACTGTCGCCGCCAATGGTTCGATTGTTCTTGGCACGGGGCGTCATACATATGACCGCTATGTCGCCAATGAGCGATTTTGCCCTCCGCACCAGATGGCGAAGCGGGCGACAGTGCCCACGCGCGACAGTGCCGCCTGCCTTGTCGGCTACAGATGCGTTCTGAATACAGAACGTGAAGACCGCCGGTGGTGGCTCCGGCGGCGTTGATCATTCCGCCGCTACGGTGCCGGCGCTGCGCTGGAGAATGTAGCGGCGGAGCCTTAGCGCGGCCTCCCGCAGGATCTCGTCATCCTGGCACATGGAGATGCGTACATGGCCTTCCGCCGAGGCGCCAAAGCTGGTGCCGGGCATGATGGCGACATTCTCGTCGTTCAGCAGGCCCCAGGCAAAAGCTTCGCAGTCCGGCTCGATCGCGGAGATGTCGAGCATGACATACATGCCGCCGTCAACGCCGCGCTGGACGATGCCGTTGAGACCGGCGATCTCGTCCAGGAAAACCCTGCGTCGTTTCGCGTAGCGTTCGGCAATCTGGGAAACACCGTGCTTTTCTTCGACAGCGATGGCCGCCGCGCGCGAGACGAAATCCGCCAGGCCGTAGCTTGAAACGAGGTTGAGGCTGATGAGTGCCCTGATCATCTCGGAAGGGCCCGTCAACCAGCCCACGCGCCATCCGGTCATGCCGTGGCTTTTGGAGAGCGAATTGATGACCAGCGTTCGTTCCTTCATCCCCGGCAGGCTGCGCGGCGACAGGTGGCTGCCTGGCGTGTTGATGGTCCAATAGACCTCGTCGGAGACGAGCCAGAGGTCATGCTCGATGCAAAGCTCGCTGATGGCTTCGAGCGTCTTGCGCGAATAAACCGCGCCTGTGGGATTGTTCGGCGAATTGATCAGGATCATCCGCGTTTCCGGCTGGATCGCTGAGGCGATCTTGTCGGGGTCCGGCTCGAAATCGCGCTCTGCCTCTGCCGCTATCTCCGTAAAGCTTGCGCTGGCGGCACGGATGGTGCCGGGATAGGTTGCGTAGTAGGGCGAAACTATGATGGCGTGATCGCCTGCGTCCAACGTGGCCTGGCAGGCAGCGAAGAGTGCGCCCTGACCACCTTGCGTTACGATGACCTCCTGCTCCAGCGTATCAATGCCGGTCGCTTCCGTGGAGAGCTTCGCAAGCGCGCTGCGCAGGCGGGGCAGGCCGGGGAGCTGGATGTAGTGGTGATAACCGGAACGCACGGCGTCAACTGCCGCTTCAACGGTGCCTTCGGGTGTGTCGAAATCATGATCGCCGATGGAGAGCATGAGGATCTCTTCACCGGCCAGCTTGCGCTGCATGGCCGCGAAATGAACTTCCCAACCATCCTTGCCCTGAGCGGTAATGCCGCTGACGCGTTTTGAGGGGTGAGGCATGTGAGTGCGCCTTCAGTGTAATTTGTTTCTGACAGAGGGGGTCTACCAGCACGCGCCTTCTGTCAAGCGATTGGCGCCGATGCTCGCTCCCGCCATGTTCGTTTCAGCAGCCTGCAGGTGCCGAGATCCAGAGGACCGTTGCCGGTATGGCGTCCAGGTTGCGCCAGGAAGCTTCCCCCTCGTTCACGGTGAAGCTGTCACCCACTTCAAGCAGGTTTTGCCCCCCGGCATGCGTGAATTCCACGCGACCAACAAGTATCTGCCCCGCATCCTCGCCACGGCGATCTGCAGGCCGTGACCAGCAGGCGCCCGGGTCGATCACGGTTCTGGTCATGGAAAAGCTGCCGCCCAGATCGGGTGAAACCAATTCCCTGCTGACGCCCGGGCTTTCCACTTTCAGGTTCCGGCCCGCTCCCAGGCGAACCACGCCTGGCAGATCCTGCCTGTCTTCCTGGACGGGTTGAAAGAAGAAGCTTACCGGCACCCTGAAATGGCCGGCGAGCAAACGCAGATCTGCCAGTGTGGGCAGGGATATGCCACGCTCAACCTGGCTCAGCCATCCAACCGAACGCCCGAGTTTCTGCGAAAGCCCTGCAAGCGTCAGCCCGTTCGACTTTCGCAGACGCCGGATGTCCTCGGCCAGCAAACGCATGGCGCGCATCTTCAAGTCCTGCGTGTTTGTGCGATCGTTGAGCATTTGTCTGCGTCGAATTTCCTCTGGAAATTATTCAGACCGGCGGCTATGAAAAAATCAAGCTGAATTTCACGGGCCGGCGCTTCAAGTGTCCGGCCATTATCTTTTGTCCAAGAACGACGATCCGAACGGGAAGGGAACATGTTGGCTCCGGATAAAAACGGGAAATATTCCGACATCGCCCAAACGGTTGACGAAGCGCTTCTCACGCGCCGCTCCGTGCGCGCGTTCCTGCCGGATCCCGTTGATGACGAGACCATACGCGACATTCTGAAACTCGCTTCGCGCGCGCCGTCAGGCACGAACATGCAGCCCTGGAAGGTTTTCGTTGCAACGGGTGAGGTCAAGCAGAAGATTGCGGACGCCATCCTTTCATCGGGCATTCGCCCGGAGAAGGTAGAGTGGGACGAGTATCACTACTATCCGGACAAATTCTTCGAACCCTATCTCTCGCGCCGTCGCGCCGTCGGCTTCGCGCTTTACAGCCTGCTTGGTATCGGGCGCCGCGAGGTTGAGCGCATGCGTGCCCAGCATGACCGCAATTTCACCTTCTTCGACGCGCCTGTCGGACTGATCTTCACGATTGACCGTCGTTTGAACAAGGGCTCGTGGATCGACCATGGCATGTTCCTGCAGTCCATCATGCTCGCCGCGCGGGCGCGGGGTCTGCACACCTGCCCACAGGCCGCTTTCGCGCCCTATCACCGGCTGATCCGGCCGATCCTCAACATTCCGGATGAGGAGATCGTGGTCTGCGGCATGGCTCTTGGCTATGAAGACAGCTCGAAGCCGGAAAACAGCCTGCGAAGCGAACGGGCTCCGCTCGAGGAATTCGTGACTTTCGTAAAATAGGAAAAGAAGGTCAGCGCATTACGAAAGCTTAATCTGGCGGCAAGAGGGCTGTAATCTGCCGGATGCCACTCTGAGCATGTTCAAGACGTCGTAGACCCCCCGACGACGCATGCAAGGAGACTACCTCATGTTTCGCAAGATTATACTTTCCGCCCTCGCTTTATCCCTTCTCGCCGGCACTGCGGCGGTTCACGCCCAGGACAATTCCCCGGCAACACCAGAGGCTTCATCCAGCCGAGAAGCTGGGGCCACCCCGCGGCAAGGCCGGATGCTTCAGCGTCTGGATACCAACAATGACGGGCAGGTTTCCGCTGAGGAATTTGCCGCCCGTCATACGGGTCGCCTGTCCGAAGTCGACGCAAACGGTGATGGCGAACTTTCGAAAGAAGAACTCGCAGATCATCTGATGCGTCGCGCTTTCGAGCGGCGCGCCGAACGGCTGGCCAAACGTCTCGACATCAATGGAGACGACACCGTGACGCTGGAAGAGATCGAAGGCCATCAGGCCAAGCGCTTCGCCTTGGCGGATCGCAACGATGACGGCGTGCTTGACCAGGACGAGCTACGCAAATTCGCGGGCGAGCGCGGCATGCACAAGGGCAAGCGTCATGGCGGCCACATGGAGCATGGCGAGAAAGGCGGCCGTGAGGGCATGCGTCATCACATGCGCAAGGTGCACGACGGTCAGGACCGGAAGCCCGTGACGCCACGTGCGGCACCTGCAGAATAAACGCCGCATTTTCTCGTGACTTCGATCAGGGCCCGGCGCAATGCCGGGCCTTTTTCATGCCAAGAAGTCTGCTAAGGCTGTTTTGACGAAGCTGATTGAATGTTACCTGATGTTCCTGGTGCTGACAGGAAGGACACGAATCAATCGTGAGAAGACAGACGCGAGTTTTGAGAGCGGTTCGAGTTGCTTTATTGAAGCCGGTTTCCATTGTCTTTTTTCTCCTGTTTCTTTCGCTGGGCGCTCTGGCGCAAAGCGAACTGGTGCAGCAGCAGCAAAACGAAATCGCGGATATCAATGAGGAGACCGAATCTCTCTCGGAAAAGGTCTCCAGCGAAGACGTTGATGACGCAGAACTTGTAGCAGCGCGGCTGGAACTGGAGCGGCTGTCGCGGGAGCTGTTGCAGAGCGGGGTTGCCTTCCGACCGAGGCTCACCGAGATCAATGATCGTCTCGACCAGCTGGGTCCGGCTCGCGGCGAGGGCGAGCCGCCAGAACCCGAGATCGTCGTGCAGGAGCGTCAGAGGCTGCTCGACGAGAAAGCCACGATCAATGCGATGATCGGTGAGGCGGAGACGCTTTCGGTGCGTATTGGCCGGCTGATCGACCAGGTTGCGCAAAAGCGGCGCGAGCTCTTCACCAATGCGCTTTCAAGGCGTTTCGATATCTCAGCGGCTTTCGGACCGGAGGTCGCAAAAGAGTTCACCGGCGACATCGAGCGCCTTTATAATTCCGTTTCTTCGTGGCTGAACTATGTGGTGCAGGTGAAGCTGAGGGCCGCTCTTCTGGCTGCAGGTGCTTCACTTATCTGCGCATTGGCCTTGCTGATGGGCGGCCGACGCTATTTCAGCGACCTCATTGCGCCCGACATAGAAAATGATGACCCGTCATATCTTGCCCGGCTTTCGGTCGCGCTCTGGTCGACCTTGCTGCCGTCAGCTGCCTTGGGCATTTTCCTGGCGCTGACATATCTCCTGTTCGATACGTTCAATGTGCTGCGCGAAGATATAGCCCAGCTGCTTGCGACGCTCTTCATCGTCATCGGTACGGTATTCTTCGTCTATCGTCTCACGCGCTCTGCGCTTGCACCGCACAGGGCTAATTGGCGACTTCTGCCGATAGAGTGCAGCGCATCTTCACGGCTTTGCTGGCTTATTGCCGCCATGGCGGGGGTCACAGCCTTCGATTATTTCATGGGCCAGGTCTATTCGGTGATCGGCTCGCAGCTTTCATTGACCGTGGCGACGAGTTTGGGCGCAACGGTCGCAGTCGGCGTGCTTCTCATCCTTATCGGCATGGTCAAACCTTTTCCGCCGGAAGAGGAGGGTGATAAGCCGCGTCCCTGGCCGCTGGCATTCAGGCTGCCGATCTTCCTGTTCGGTATCGCAACCATCCTGGCGGCGATCTTCGGCTATATCGGCTTTGCACGCTTCCTGTCGCAGCAGGTTGTGGTGACGGGTGCCATTCTGGCCACGATGTATATCGGCTTCCTGACGTCCGGTGCGATTGCCGGCGAGGGCGCTTTTGGTCGTTCCCGCATAGGGCACATGATGGGGGAGCGCCTCGGGCTGGATGAAGGCGTGCTTGATCAGTTGGGACTGGTCGCTGGTCTTGGTATCAATGTGCTTGTCGTGCTTATCGGTGCGCCGATGATCCTGTTGCAGTGGGGTTTCCACTTCGCGGATCTGACGACCTGGACCTATGGCATCGCCAACGAAATCCGCATCGGCTCGATCTCTTTTTCGATCATAGGCATCCTGACGGGCATCGTGGTGCTGGTGCTCGGCTATTTCATCACGCGCTGGTTCCAGGCATGGCTTGACGGTTCTGTCATGTCGCGCAGCCGCATGGATACCGGTGTGCGCAACTCCATTCGCACAGCCGTTGGCTATGTGGGCATCGCCATTGCAGCCCTGATCGGCATCTCTGCCGCGGGTATCGACCTTTCGAACCTGGCGCTTGTTGCCGGTGCGCTTTCCCTGGGTATCGGTTTCGGCCTGCAGAACATCGTCTCGAATTTCGTGTCGGGGCTCATTCTGCTGGTCGAGCGTCCGTTCAAGGCGGGTGACTGGATCGTGGCCGGTGCCGTGTCCGGCACGGTAAAGAAGATATCGGTGCGCGCGACCGAAATCGAAACCTTCCAAAGGCAGACGGTCATCCTGCCAAACTCTGAACTCATCAATGCTGCGGTCGGGAACTGGACGCACAAGAACAGTCTTGGCCGGCTGGAGATACCGATCGGAGTTGCATACGGCTCTGACGTGCGTCGGGTGCACGAGATATTGATGGGTATTGCGAAATCGCATCCGCTGGTGCTCAAGAATCCCGAGCCCTTCGTTCATTTCGCGAATTTCGGTGATTCATCACTCGACTTCGAGGTGCGGGTCTATCTTGCCGATATCCTGCGCCAGCTCGAGGTGCAAAACGATATCCGCTTCGCCATTATCGAGGCCTTCGAGAAGGAAGGTATCGAGATTCCGTTCCCGCAGCGCGATCTTCATTTGCGTGGAGGTTTTGTCGTCGCGCCCAAGGAAGATGCCGCGCATGAAAAGACAACGGATCGCAACGGCCAGGAGAACGGTTGATAGCGATTGCGGCAACGTTCAGTTGCCGTTCACAATGCCATGGCTATAACGGGGCGCAAGTAAGACGGTCATTGTCTGATCGTCGTTGAACAGAGGCGGTGGCGACACCGAAGTGCATGATGAAAAAGCTTGTTCTTGCTCTTGTGGGTGTCACCCTGGCCGTTCCCGCAGCTTCTGCTGCCAGTATCGTCAATCGCGATGAAGAGACCCATACGATCACGGTGACGGAGAATGGTGATCAGGCGCGTCTCAGCGTGTCCAAGGACGAGACTGTTCAGTTTTGCAACGATGGCTGCTTCGTGACCATGCCGAACGGCGACCGGGAGGTTCTCACCGGTTCTGAAACCATCGAGATCGAACAGGGGCGCGGCCGGATCCGGTAGGGCTTTGCGAGCAGAGATGTTTTGACATGGATGATGCCGGACAGAAATGTCCGGCATTTTTGTTTGCGCGTTATGCGGGTGTTAACGCTAAACCGCGTTTCGGTCGCCACCACGAATGCTTTGCGATCCTCGTATACCATTCGCCAAGAGGTTGAGTGTAATTCCCCTGCAGGAGGGCGCGTTCTTCGCCCGTGGGAGCATCAGGGGGCTTACAATATGGATGTGCGGTCTGAGCGCAATTCCGTACCACTTGCGGTCGATCTCGACGGCACGCTCATTGCGACCGATCTTCTGTGGGAGACGCTCTTCCTGCTGATCCGTCAGCAGCCTCACTGCGTGTTTCTCCTGCCGATCTGGCTGCTGAAAGGCAAGGCGCACTTCAAGTGCAAGATCGCCGAGCGAGTGAATTTCGAACCTTCGAGTTTGCCGTACCGCACCGAGCTGCTGACACGCCTGCAGGTGCAGAAAGGCGAGGGGCGGGAGATCGTGCTTGCGACGGCCTCCCCACGAAAGCTCGCAGAAGCAATCGCTGCATATCTGGGCGTGTTCGACCGGGTCCTGTGCACTGATCCACATTGCAACATGGCCTCCCAGACCAAGCGGCAGGCACTGGTCGATCTTTATGGAGACGGGGGGTTCGACTATGCCGGGAACAGCCGCGCGGATATACGAGTTTTCGATGCGGCTCGAAACTCGATCGTCGTTGCGCCGGACAAGGCAGCGTCGCGCTGGCACGGAACCCATGGCGGCGAGCTGATCGAAGGGCCCAAAGTGGGCCTCAAGGTCATCGCAAAGATGCTGCGCGTGCATCAATGGCTCAAGAACGCGCTGATTTTTGTGCCAATCATACTGGCGCATCAATACACGAACATTCCGGTGCTCGTTGAGGGAATGCTCGCCTTCATCGCTTTCAGCGCAGTGGCATCCTCAATCTACATTCTCAACGACCTGTTCGATCTGGCGCTTGATCGTGCTCACTCGACGAAGAAGAACCGTCCGTTTGCCAGCGGCGCACTTTCCATACCTTTCGGCCTTGCATGCATGGCGGTGCTTCTGGGTATCGGCGCGCTCGTGGCCGCGTTTCTGCCGCCGCTTTTTGGCGGGGTGATGCTGCTCTATCTCGTGGCAACGACTGTCTATTCGATAACCGTCAAGCGCATGCTGTTGGGTGACGTTCTGACGCTGGCGGGGCTCTACACGCTGCGCATACTCGCGGGCTGTGCAGCCACGGGGATATCCGTTTCGTTCTGGCTTCTGACCTTCTCCATGTTCTTTTTTCTCTCGCTGGCCCTGGTGAAGCGGTTCGTCGAACTGCGTTCGTCCGAGGTCTCGGTGGGAGAGCGGGTCGCCGGGCGCGGATATCGCTGCGAGGACCAGGATATCGTGGCGCAGGCTGGCATGGCATCGGCATTCTCGGCCGCACTGGTCCTTGCACTCTACATTCAAAGCGACGTGACGGACGAGATGTATCGCTATCCCTGGCTCATCTGGCCGCTGGGCCCGATCGTCCTCTACATCACCATGAGGATCTGGATACTGGCTCGCCGCGACGAGATGCATGACGATCCGATCGTCTTCATCATTCGTGACTGGCGCAGTCAGGCTGTCGCGGCATTCGGTGCCGTCCTCCTGCTCATTGCGGGACTGTGACCATGGCGCGCGAATTTGCCAGTTTCGGGCGAACGGTCACGCCGACCCGCAAGGGTCTCCATCCCCGGGAGGCGCGTGCGATGCTGGAGCAGGGCCGGGTTTCGGCGAGTGGAATGCTAGCCTACGGCAATGGGCGTTCCTATGGCGACAGCTGCCAGAACAGCTCCAATTCGGTCGTCCTGATGCAGGAGGCGACGGCTCAGATCAGTTTCAATCCGGAGAGCGGATGGCTGACGGCGTCTTCCAGCGCGATGCTGTCGCAGATCATCGCGCATGCAGCGCCTTATGGCTGGTTCCCGGCCGTGGTGCCAGGCACGCAACATGTCACGTTGGGTGGTGCGATTGCCAATGATGTGCATGGCAAGAACCATCACCGCCGCGGCACATTCGGTTGCCATGTGGAGCGTTTCAGTCTGCTGCGCTCTGACGGAGTCGTTCGCGAATGCAGCCGGGACGAGAATACGGAGCTTTTCGAGGCGACTATCGGCGGAATGGGGCTTACCGGACTTATCCTGGATGCAACGATCCGGTTGATGCCCGTCGGGCATGCAGATGTGGAAGAAAGCGCAATACCGTTCGACAATCTGGAGGAGTATTTTGCGCTGGCAGTCGATGCGGATGCGCGAAACGAATATGCCGTGGCGTGGATCGATCAACTCGCCGGCGGCCAGTCGGTTGGAAGAGGTGTTCTCCTCGCGGCCAATCATGCCGCGGATGGCGGTGCGTTCAAGGCGGCGAAAAAGCCGAGTCTTTCCGTGCCTTTGCAGCCGCCTTTCAATGTTCTGAATCAATATTCGATAAGCCTGTTCAACAAGGCGTACAGGTTGAGCAAGCTGCGCAAGACAGGGCTCCGCCGCAGCACTTACAACAGCTACTTTTTCCCGCTTGATGGAGTGCGCAACTGGAACCGTCTGTATGGTCCACGCGGCCTCTATCAGCACCAAAGCGTCGTTCCCGAGGCGGCCGGTCCTGAAGTCATAGCCGCGCTTTTGAAAGCGGCTCAGGATGCCGGTCAGGCGTCTTTCCTGACGGTCCTCAAACGGTTCGGAACCGCGCGCTCGCCGGGCCTGCTGTCTTTTCCGAGTGCCGGCTACACGCTGACGCTAGATTTTCCGGCCCGAGGTGAGGACACACTCAACCTTCTTGAGAGGCTGGATGCCATCACGGTCGAGGCCGGAGGTGCGGTCAATCCCTACAAGGACGCCCGCATGAATGCCGAGGTCTTCGCGGCAGGCTTCCCGCAATGGCGCCGTCTGGAAGCATGGCGCGATCCTGCCTTCATGTCCGATTTCTGGCGACGTACCGCGATGGTTCTGGACGCTCGCGAGCGGATGCAGGAGGTCGCGGAATGACGGGGGCATCCTTTCCAATCGATGAATGCGAGCGGTCGAAATCTAACAATGTGCTGCACGCGATATTTGCATCCATCACTTATGACTTCGCGCAGGACCTACGGGGCGAAACACAATGAAATTCCTACCATTCATACTATTCACGGTGCTGACCAACGCGGCGGCCCAGCTCATGCTGAAATACGGCATGATGACCATGGGGCCCATCAGCTTTGCGGGCGTCAATCCGATACTGAAGATCCTCCAGATCGTGTTCAGTCCGTGGATTTTTGCCGGCCTGTCGGTCTTCGTGATCTCGATGGCGTCGCATCTCTACGTGTTGTCCAAGGTGGAGCTTTCCTTCGCCTATCCATTTCTGAGCCTTGCTTATGTGGCGGTGGCGGTCTTCGCCTATTTCGTCTTCCGCGAGGATCTCAACGCATATCGCATTGCGGGTATCGCGCTCATCTGCGTGGGCACCGTGCTCATCGCGCAGAGCGGCCGTGATGCACCTGAAAAAACGGCTGAAGCAGCCTACAAGTCGGAAAGGTCGGTGATCCAATGAGACATATCATTTTTGGTGGAGACGGGTTTGTCGGGCGTCATCTCGCGCCCAAGCTGGTTGCCGATGGCCATGAGGTCATCGTCGCGGATATCGTGAAGAGCGATCTGTCTCATTATCGTCAGGTGCAGTTCGTGCACTGCGACGTGACCGATCCGACCGCTGTCGAGGCGCTCGGCATGAAGGCTGACGACATGGTCTACAACCTGTCGGCCAAGATGCTGTCGCCGATCCAGGTGCGCGCAAAGCGTCACGACTTCTTCTATCCGGTGAACTACCACGGCACGGTCAACATCATCGAGGCGATGGACCGTGCGGGGGCGAAGAATCTCGTGCATTTCACCACCGACATGATCTATGGCCACACTGTCACCTATCCGATGACCGAGGATCATCCGGTCGCGCCGCTGGGTGAATATGGGCAGTCGAAGCTTGATACCGAGATCCTTGCAGCCGAGTGGCGCAAGCGTGGCATGAACATCTCGCTGTTCCGCCCGCGCCTCATCATCGGCCCTGGACGTCTCGGCATCCTGGAAAAGCTTTTCAAGCTCGTAGACATGAATCTGCCGGTACCGATGATCGGCTCGGGCAAGAACCCCTATCAGTTCATCTCGGTCTTCGACTGCGCGGAAGCCGCACGCCTTGCCTACAAGGCGGGGGTTCCGAACGAAGCCTATAATCTCGGTTCCATCAATCCACCGCCGGTGCGCAAGTTGCTCGGTGATCTGATCAAGCATGCGGGTTCGAAATCCTTCACGGTGCCCACGCCGGGTTGGGCGGTCAAGCGCACGCTCGACCTGCTCGACTGGATGAACATGCCGCTGATGGACCCTGAACAGTATCTGATTGCCGACGAGATGTGTGTTCTCGACGTCTCAAAGGGTGAGCGGGATCTGGGCTGGGTGCCTCAGTACAATGACGGCGACATGCTGATTGCCGCCTATGACGAGTATCGAGCGAAAAAAGCTGGCCAGACGGTCAGTGCCGAACACGTGCCGGCCGAGTAGGAGAGGGCAGATGACAGTCATGACCAAAACCAGCGAAATCGAAGCCAAACCCGTGGTTCAGGCGCCGGAACTTGCGCCTTCAGCAATCGCCAAGCCGCCGCTTCTATCCGTTGAGGACGCCAAGGAACTCAATGTCGAGCGGATGACGGACCTGTTCAAGGCCCATCTCAACCCCGGCCAATACCACTTCATGAAGCTTCTGGGTTTCCACAAGATAAAGGTCGAGTGTGCCGAGGGCATGTACTACATCGACCAGAACGGCCGGAAGATCCTCGACTTTTTCGGGGGGTTCGGATCGCTGGCCTTTGGGCACAACCATCCGCGCATTCTGAAGGCACGCCAGAAGTTCCAGGACGAGAAGCGGCACGAGATCGCTATTGCGTTCATGTCGCAATACTCGACGGCGCTCGCCTATAATCTTGCCGCCTGCTCGCCGGGTGACCTCGACATGGTCTTTCTCGGTTCCTCGGGTTCGGAAGCCATGGAAGCTGCGGTCAAGCTTGCCGAAAGGGCTGCCGGGCCGAAGCGTCCGAAGATCGTCTATGCGGAGAATTCCTTCCACGGCAAGACGAAGGGCGTGCTCTCGCTGACAGACGGTCAGCTCTACCGTGGCGAGTTCAAGCTCACCGACAACACGGTACGCGTTCCGTTCGGCGATATCGATTCTGTCGAGAATGCCTTCCGCTCTGATCCGGAAATCGGTGCCATTGTTCTGGAGACGGTCCAGGGCGGCGGCGGCATCATCTCCGCCGACAAGGAATACTGGCAGAAGCTGCGCGCGCTCTGCGACAAATATGGCGTGATATGGGTTGCTGATGAAGTGCAATGCGGTTTCGGTCGCACCGGACGCTTCTATGCCTTCGAGCACTATGACGTGGTGCCCGATATCACTGCTCTGGCCAAGTCGCTGGGTGCCGGCAAGGCTGCCGTTGGTGCGATGATCGCCAAGCGCGACGTCTACATGAAGGCCTATGGCACGCCGAAGACTGCCATGATCCATGCCATGGCGACTTTTGGCGGCATCGGTGAAGCCTGTGCGACTTCAATCGAGGGCCTCAACGTCCTCTATGACGAGCACCTGATCGAGAATGCCGAAGCGGTCGGCGGTTATCTCATCGAGCGGCTGAACGGCCTGAAGGAGAAATATCCGCGCATCATCAAGGATGTGCGCGGGCAGGGCTGTATGGTGGGACTCGAATTCCACGATTTCTCGCAGACACTTCCAGCCGTATTGCGCCCGGTGGTTGGAATGCTTGACGACAAGCTGAAAGGTTCGCTTTCCGGCTTTGTCGGCGCGCTGCTTCTTCGCGATCATGACGTGCTGGTGGCCTTCACCGAGTATAACCGCAACGTCATCCGGCTCGAGCCGCCGCTTATCGTGCAGCGTGAGCATGTCGATGCATTTGTTGATGCGTTCGACAAGCTGCTGGGACGCGGCGTGGTCGCGATCGTGAAGGATTTCGTCAAGAGCCAGATGGGCTGACGAGAAGATGTCCGAGGGGATGGGCAAGATGAGCATGAATGAATACACCATGATCGGGCGCGTGCTGACTGCAAGAGCGGCGGCCAGCTTGACGTCCACGCTTCTTGCTCGCCCACTACTCGACAAGGCAGCAGCGCTTTTCATGACGCTCTGCATCCTTGCGGTTGCTGCATATGGATTGTTGAAGCCGGATTACAACTGGGACATGGTCGCCTATGTGGCGACCGCTCTGGAGGACCGGATCGAGGAACCGCAGGCACTGCATCGCGAAACCTGGTCTCTGATCGAGCAGGGGGTAAGCGAGAATCAGGAATATCACCTCAAGTTCTCGAACCCCTACAATCTGAACCAGTGGGAAAATCCGCAGGACTTTCAAAGCCAGCTTTCGATGTACCGCGTGAAGGTTGCGTATGTGGCCCTTATGCGTCTGCTGGAACCGGTGACGGGGCTTGTATGGTCCTCGATCATTCTCAGTGTCGTGCCGAGCCTGTTGCTGGGGGCCCTGTGCCTTTACTGGCTCTGGCGTGCCGATGCGCTGCAGGGCGCGGTTTTCCTTGTCCCGCTGTTCCTGCTCACCGACTATTCCCGCATGACGTCGGCGGTCGTGCCTGACATGCTGCTTGCGTTCATATCCATGGTCGCGCTCTATGCGCTTTGGCGGGGCAGGGATGCGCTCGGGTGCCTCCTGCTGTTCGCCTCCGTCTTCGTTAGACCCGACAATCTCATCCTGATCTTTGCGCTTCTGATAGCTTCGGTCCTGTTCAACTGGCGATGGATCTATTTCCTGGCCACATTCGCGGCGGCATTCGTGGCGTGCATGCTCATTTCGAAGCTGGGCAATCACCCCGGCTGGTGGGCGCATTTCTACTTCTCCTGCATCGAGATCCAGAATTCCATGGCCGGATTTGCGCCTGACTTCTCGCCCTTGATGATGGTGAAGGGCTATGTGCGCGGCCTCGTCGTAGCCCTGCAGCACAATGATTGGCCCGCACTGCTTCTCGTGCTTTGCGCAGGCTGGGCGCTGCTTTCGAAATACGGCCTCATATCGGGCAAGCGCGTTCACGGTCTGGCTTTCGCACTCGCGATCGGTGCGCTGGGAAAATTCGCCAGCTTCCCACTGCCTGACGACCGGTTCTATTTCGTCTTCATAGCAGGGCTTGCAATGGTCCTCGTGGCAAGTTGGAAGCCAAGCTTCGAGGTGGCCCGCAGCGCCTGAATGGGGATATGCGGCCACTCACTCTCGCGATCGTGAGCGGATAGTACCGGCGACAGAAGCGGTTCCACTTGCCGCTGGCGGCTGGTGCCTTACAATCCGATGAATGGAACCGCCTCGAAAAACAGGCCATGCCGCGAAAGTTCTGGCGCTTTCGTTGGGGTTCCTTGCGCTGTCCGTTCCCGCCAACTCCCAGTCCGTGGTTGATGTCGAACTGGTGCTTGCGGTGGACGTGTCGCTTTCCATGTCTCCCGACGAACTCGAGATCCAAAGGCGTGGCTATGCCGAAGCGCTTGTTCATGACGATGTGCTCAACGCGATCCTGGGCGGCCTGCATGGTCGTATCGCAATCGCCTATTTCGAGTGGGCGGGAATGGGAACCCAACGGCTTGTTCTGCCCTGGACCGTCATTGCAAGCCATGGCGACGCCCGGAAGGTAGCTGAGACACTATCGGTCGATCCACCCGCGAGCGCACGGCGGACATCCATCTCGGGTGCGCTGGATTTCGCGCTGACGCTGTTTCAGGAAACCTCGTTCTCCGGGCTGCGTCGTGTCGTCGACATCTCCGGCGACGGGCCGAACAATCAGGGGCTTCCGGTAGATGAAGCGCGCGATGCGCTGACTTCGCGAGGCATCACGATCAATGGTCTGCCTCTCATGACGAATGGCGGGTTGACGACCCGCTTCGATGTGCGCGACCTGGATACGTATTATCAGGATTGTGTGATTGGTGGCCCGGGAGCATTCGTGCTGCCGGTCAATGACTGGGATCAGTTCGCCGAGGCAGTCAGGCGCAAACTCGTCATCGAGCTGGCGGGTACGGCTGGAGCCGAAGACGCGGTGAATGTCGTCAAGGTGCAGTCTTCTTCCTATGACTGCCTGATCGGCGAGAAGATGTGGGATGACCGCTCATGGCGCTGGCCCGCCCCCTGATGGTGCAAGGGGCGAGCAGTTCGTCCAGCTGTTCGGCTAGTTGATCAGAAACCCGTATTTCAGGCCGGCCATTGCGCCGGTTTCACCAGGCATCGTGCGCTGTAGACGCTGGCGTTCGGATCTGGCCTTGTCACGCGTGTGGCGGATGCCGCGTAGCAGCTTGAGCAATTTCATGGTCATTCTCCATACCGCCGGTATCCTCCGGGCCACGACGCTTTCCAGCGGTCTCCGCTTGTGGCCAATCCGGGGTGCTTTCAGCCTGATCGGATGTGCGACAAGCCCGGAGCGAGCAATGGGCGGTTTACTTGTGCGGCAGCTTTGCCGGCTTGCCCGTGCGTGCGACATCCAGCATGGCATCGAATTCACGAGCGAATGCCCAAAGCGTGGTAGCGATCTTCTTCACAAGGCCAAAAGTCATTTTACTGCTCCAGTTTTTGACCGTTTCCGCGACCGGCGCACCCTGTGCCAAACCATTATGTCAGGGCGCTGCGAAACCAATCATTGTGCTATTCAGGATTTCGTCGCCGTCCGAATTGCGAACTGCTCAATCAGAAATGCGACATGCTCCTTTCTTCGTGCCTGTGTGTGGTGAAGCTTTGCTTCAACCTTCTCATCCGCGAAGGCCGCAATCATCCCGGCTCAGATATTCGCGCCTGCCGGGCCAGCCGATGTCCTTGCGGATCTCCGGGGGCAGCGCGGCGACGAATTTTGCGGTGCGGCGGCGTTCCCAGTTCATGAAGAACCGTTGTAGGGACTGTGCGAGGTTGCGAGGGCGGGTCATCTCCATCTCCATTGGTTGCGTCTGGTGAGGTTCCAAGAACCGGATTGACTATGGCGCCGCGTTGATGTTCAATCAAACGCAATGGAATGATCTTAACATTCAGAGAAATTGAATATGAACGCGCCCCTCAATCATCCCATGCCGCTTCTGGAACTCGATGTGCTGCGCACATTCGTGGCGATTGCGGAAACCGGCAGCTTTACTGCCGCAGCGAATTCCGTGTTTCGCACGCCATCAGCCGTTTCCATGCAGATCAAGAAGCTTGAAGAGATGCTGGGGCGCAGCGTCTTCTCGCGTGACGCCCGGTCGGTGACCCTGACGGCTGATGGAGAGGTTCTTCTTGGCTATGCCCGTCGCCTCCTGGCCCTAAACCGCGAGGCGGTTTCCAAATTCGTTGCTGCCGATATCAGCGGTGTCGTACGTCTGGGTTCGCCCGACGATTATGGGGAGCGCGTCCTGCCAAGCGTGCTCAAGCGCTTTGCCCAGTCTCATCCCTCCGTCATGGTCGACGTGGTCATCGACAGCAGCATCAGCTTGCGAAAGCGGATGCATGCCAACCAGCTCGACATCATGCTTCTCACCTGCTCGGACCAGACAGATGTGAGCAATGTCGAGATCATGCTGACGGAGCCGCTCGTATGGGCCGGTGCCAAGGGAGGGAGTGCACATCTGCGCGAACCCTTGCCCGTGTCGCTTTGGGAGGACGGATGTGCCTGGCGGGGGGCGGCACTGAAGGCACTCGACGAGAGCGGCCGTGACTACCGTGTCGCATTCATGAGCGCCCATACTTCGGGGCAACGTGCCGCGATAATGGCGGGGCTGGCGATCGCGCCTCTGCCAAAATCGTTCATAGCCGATGATCTGGTGGAACTCGGCGAGAAGGATGGCCTGCCCGAGATCGGCAGATACTATCTGGGAATGATCGTCGCGCCTGATGCTTCGGCGCCGGTCAGAGCCGCGGCAGACCACATTCGCGCAACCTTCGACGAGTTTACGACCACCGGCACGTTCTGAGCCGCTCAGGGAACCGGCGACGCTGCTTGGCAATTACCTCCAGAACTAGCGCGTTCATGTTCCGAGGTATCGCCGTGGTTGCTCGCCCCGTATGGAAAGGCCAGTTGCGCCTGTCTCTCGTCTCCATCCCGGTGGAGATGTACTCTGCCACGAACCGGAAAGCGCGCATCTCATTCAGACAGGTTCACAAACCGTCTGGCAAGCCCGTCAGTTACCAGAAGATGGTGCAGGGCGTGGGGCCGGTGGACAGTGACGATATCTGGAAGGGCTACGAGGTCGACAAGGACGAGTATGTTCTGATCGATCCGGACGAGCTGGATGAGATCAAGCTCGAGACGAAGAAGACGCTGGAACTCGTACAATTCGTCGACATTTCCGAGATCCCGCCGATCTATTTCGACAAACCCTATTTCCTGGCACCTTCGGATGAACTTGCCGAAGATGCGTTCCGCGTGGTGCGCGATGCGCTGCGCCAAACAGGCAAGGCCGGTCTCGGGCAGCTTGCCATGCGCGGGCAGGAGCATCTTGTCGCCGTGCGTCCCTGCTCCTCGGGGCTCCTTCTCGAGACACTTCATTATGAAGACGAGATCCGGAAGACCGATCCGTTCTTCTCTTCCATTTCCGACAAGAAGGCGGACAAGGAGCTTCTGACGGTTGCCACCGAACTGATCGAGCGCAAGACGGCAGAGTTCGATGCCGCCGCGTTCAAGGATCACTATGCGGATGCGGTCCGGGCCCTTGTTGACGAAAAAGCGGGCAAGCACAAAAAGAAGGCGCCCTCTGCAACCCCGTCGAAGCGTCCGGAAGGCGAGAATGTCATCGACCTGATGTCCGCGCTGAAAGAGAGCCTTGAGAAATCGGGCAGCAAGAAGAGCAGTGCCAAGCCAAAGCCCAGCCGTCCGCGCAAGAAATCCGCCTGAACCACATGGCTCGCAACGACCCCGACACTCTGCTCAAGGATTACAATGCAAAGCGCGACTTCACCCGCACGCGCGAGCCTCAGCATGCGGAAAAGGGGAGTGACGGCGAGGAGCTGTCTTTCGTAATCCAGAAACATGATGCCACCCGCCTGCACTATGATTTTCGTCTCGAATGGGAAGGTGTGCTGAAGAGCTGGGCTGTGACCAAGGGGCCGAGCCTCGATCCGTCCGAGAAGAGGTTGGCCGTGCGTACGGAAGATCACCCGCTAAGCTATGGCGGTTTCGAAGGCACGATCCCGGAAAAGGAATATGGCGGGGGAACGGTCATGCTGTGGGACCGCGGCGTGTGGGAGCCTGAAAGCGACCCGGCGAAAGGCCTCACGGACGGCAAGCTCACCTTCCGCCTGAAGGGTCAACGCCTGACCGGCACCTTTTCGCTGGTGAGAATGCGGTCACGCAAGGGCGAGAAGCGGGAAAACTGGCTGCTCATCAAGGCTGATGATGAAACTGCGAGCCGACGCGGCGATGTTCTGAAGAAGCATACCAAGAGTGTCGCCAGCGGACGAACCATGGCGGCGATTGCAAAGTCCGGATCCGAGTGGCGTGAGGAGGAAAAGCAGGAGGAGCAAGCTTCAGGCAAACCGGAGCTGTCGGGAAAGTCGCGTCCGATCCCGCGTTGGCGGGAGCCGCAGCTTGCCACGCTGGAGCAAGATCCGCCGGAGGGCGACGAGTGGCTGGCCGAGATGAAATATGACGGCTACCGCGCGCTGATTGCCATCGGAAAGGGTGGGGCGAAAGTATTTACCCGCAATGGCAAGGACTGGACCGACAAGTTCAGGCACATTGCCGAAGCCGCAGCACGTCTTCCCACTTCGGGCACACTGCTCGACGGAGAGATCGTGGCCTATTCGAGCGGTCGAACGGATTTCTCAAGTCTTCAGGCCGCGATCAAGGCGGGTGGCGACATGTCATGCTTCGTATTCGACCTCCTGCAGATCGACGGGGCTGACGTGACCGACAGACCGCTGACGGAGCGAAAGGAGCGGCTGGCCGCGCTGATGAAGCACGCAAAGCCGCCGCTGGCCCTGTCGACAGACATTCGCGGGCACGCGGCCACCGTTCTGGAGAAGCTGTGCGCTGGTGGACATGAGGGCATAATCGCGAAGCGGGCGGATGCACCCTACCGGTCGGGACGGAACAGGAGCTGGCTGAAGGTCAAATGCTCCAGGCGGCAGGAGCTGGTGATTGGCGGATTTTCGGCGAGCGACAAAAAGGGCCGTCCCTTCGCTTCGCTGCTTTTGGGTGCATATGAAGGTGATAGGCTCGTTTATCGCGGTCGGGTCGGCACAGGCTTCAACGAGGATGTCATGGAAGATCTGGCCGGTCTCTTCGCAAGGCGGAAACGCAAGACATCGCCATTTCACGGAATGCCTAAAGCCGCGGCCAAAGGCGCGCATTTCATCACCCCGGATCTCGTGGCGGAGATAGAGTTCGCGGAATTCACTGCCGATGGCATGGTGCGCCATGGAGCATTCAAGGGGCTTCGGCAGGACAAGGATGCCAAGGCAGTCTCGATCGAAACTGCAACAGAAGGCGAGGGCGCAGCCATGGAGCATGAAGGGCGAACGGAAATCGCCGGGATCAAGCTATCGAGTGCTGACAAGGTGCTGTTCCCCGCCCAAGGGGTGACCAAGGCCGATCTTGCCGCACATTATGAGCGGGTGGCAGACCGGATGTTGCCTCTGATTGGAAACCGTCTGTTGAGCCTCGTGCGTTGTCCCGATGGCAGGACCGGCCAGTGCTTTTTCCAGAAGCATGGGGGCAAGGGCTTTCCGGAAGCCTTCAAGCGCATGATGATCGAGGAGAAGGATGGGGAGAAGGCCGAGTATCTTTATGCGGACGATCTTTCCGCCCTGGTGGCGGGTGTGCAGATGGGCAGTCTGGAGTTTCACATATGGGGCTCGAAAACGGACCGTCTTGAAAAACCCGACCGTCTTGTCTTCGACCTCGATCCCGATGAAGGCCTGGACTTCAGCAATATACGTGACGCGGCTTTCGATGTTCGGGATCGGCTGAAGGCGCTTGGCCTGAAGACCGTTGCGATGGTTACCGGCGGCAAGGGTATCCACGTGATTGCGCCCCTTGAACGCCGCGCTGAATGGCCGGAGGTGAAGGAGTTTGCGCGCGGTTTCGCCAAATGGCTTTCTGCCCAGGACAGGGAGCGCTATCTCGCTGAAGCCTCCAAAGCGCGTCGCAAGGGGCGCATCTTCATCGATTGGCTGCGCAATGAACGCGGTGCGACCGCCATTGCTCCCTATTCCGCGCGATCGCGGGAGGGCTGTCCCATCGCCACCCCGGTCAGCTGGAAAGAGCTTGAAGGGCTTGAGCGTGCCAATGGATTCGGGATCGCCGACATGGCTGAGCGCCTGAAACAGCCGGACCCTTGGGCCGGGATTTCTTCATGGCGGCAGTCCATCACCGCGGCAATGCGCAAGGCCGTAGCGGAAGATTGAGATGTCAGTGGAACAGCGCGGCTGCAAGAACGCTGGCCGCGCCGATCACGAAGCCGATCACCGCAAGGGACAGCAAGCCGCTGGTCACTGCCACCGCAAGCAGGATGCCGTCGCGCTCCGACAGAGCAAGGCCCACCAAAGCGCATGAAAATGCGGGAAACCAGTTTCCGAACGGAATGGGCAAGGTGACGGCGATCGCCAGGACCAATGCAATCGTGCCGATGATACGGTCCGCATGATTGCGCGCGAATGGCCAGTAGCGAGGGCGTATCAGCCGTTCGATCCACTTCAACCGCGGCAGCATCCTGACCGTGAGATTGCGAAACTTATCCGCGCTGATCGATTTCCGTAGCACGAATTGCGGAAGCCAGACGGTACGGCTCCCAGCCACCATCTGCACGCATAGAAGCAATAGGGGGATGCCGAGAATCAAGGTGCTGCCGGGCGGCAAGGGCAGCATGTTGAGGCAGGAAAACAGCACAAGCAGCGTGGCAAAGCTGCGGTCGCCAAGAGCGTCGCGCAACTGTTCGACCGTGACTGTGCCTTCGGCCTTGTCCGCGAGTTCTTCGAATATACGGGACAACCGGCGCGGAGCGTCCGCTTGAGCCGTCGTGCCCGAGACCATGTCCAAACTCGTTTCCTCCGCCTGCGCGCGCAGGCTTTCCTGCGCCGGCATATTGTCCATTCTCGGGTTAAACCTTCATGACAGGCTTAGCAGATGTCACTGCCGACGAAACTCCAATATATCAAGGAGCGACTCCCGATAAGGTGCCGGAAACTCGATCCACCAGTGATCTGCCGCGCTCATGAAGGCAAAGCCAGCCTGATCACTTTCCGGCCCACTTCCATAATCGGGGGCGGGATCGCCCGCAACATGGTAGCTGCCGAGATATGCAAGTTTGTCCTCACCAAGCGTGTAGAAACGCCCAGCGGTCCGTTGCGAGCCGGAGGTCTTTTCAAGGCGCCATTCGTCGCCGCTTATCTCGCAGTCAAACCAGTCATAGATCACCAGCGGAGCGGGACCGCCGAGCTTGATTGTCCTGCACTGCCACTCGCCTGAAATATCCGCTTCGGCGATTGCAATGCGCTTCAGGTCGAGGATGGTTGTCACTTGCTCGAACTCGTCGGCCCTATCGGTCGTCTTGGCCATTTCCAGCGCCTTCGCCTTGATCCATTCGTGACCGTCGAGTCGCGCTGCATCCCGGTATGTGACTTGCCCCAGCATCGAACCTTTGCCGATATCGCTGATCTCGTGTTCCAGCTTTGACTGCGTCAGCGTCTGGCTGACCGGGGATTGACCCTGAGCTGCAACCGTAAGCGAGAGGGTGGCGACCGCCACCAGGAAAGGAATGCGCATCTGAAACCTCGGAAATTTCAATCCATCTGCTCCTAGAGAGCTATTGCTGCGAGATTGTGTCGTTGTTCCTGTAGTGACGCGGATCGAACCTTTTCCCCCGTCTGTGCGTTTCAGAAACGCAGCAACTGAGGGATTTCGAACATGAAACTTCGCACTTTCTCACAGATCATAGTCGTGCTCGGCAGTCTGGGCCTCATCGCGGGCTGCTCCAACACCATCCGTGGCGTGGGGCAGGATACCGCCAATGCCGTAGACGCGACGCAGAACGCTGGTCAGAACGTGGCCCAGGCCGCAAGATAAACCATCTTGCTCTGACCGCCATTTGCGGGCCGCCGATCACTTCGGCGGCCCGTTTTAGGTTGTGTAAATGCATTCGATGCAATTTAAAATGGTTTTAACCTGATTGGCGCTGTAATCAGTGGTAGAAAAATCGCGGGGGCTACAACAACAGGAACTCGCGATGAGACAAGGGCTACTGATTTTCGCATCCATTGCTCTGCTATTGTCAGGGCGTAGTTTTGCGGCGGAAGGAACTGTTACCTTCAACGGCACCGTTCTGCCTTCCTGCCTGATCACGATCGGCACGCCCGGCACGCTTGCAGCTGATGCCAGCTACTCGCAGATAAGCTCGAAGAATGTCGGCGGTATTGCAGGAACTGCATCCGTGGTGGCAACCGCCCCCACATTCTCTCTTTCAACAACCGCACCCGTCGCCTTTACCAGCGCTCCTGCCGGGGGCGGCGACGATGTTACCTTCGCTTCCACCTACAGTACCAATGGCGTGACTTCGGTCACGGATGTCGCGGGCGGTGTTGCCACGCAGCTGGGCCTTGGTCTGACAAATGTCGACGTGGATCTGACAGCGACGAAAGCGAGTGGTGCCTTTCCCGCCGGCAATTATGTCGCAGACGTCACGATCACCTGTGAGTAGCGCGTGATGTGGCGGGGTTCTGCAAATATAGGCCTGATGTGTATCGGCTTGCTCTACCTGACTGCAGAGGTGCAGGGACAAGCGATGACACCCATGCGCGGCGAGATCACGAGCTATGCCGACGAGTTTGCTGTGCGCGTGGCGCCGCACAACCCCTATCGCCATCGCATCGAGGTGGCGATCAGGGTCTATGACGAAAAATTTCGCCCCATAAGGGCGAGGGTGTCGGACAGTCGTATCGGTCTGGCTGGGGGCGCTACCCGGAGAGTTCTGGTGATCGTCCCGTTCGAAGGTACCAGGAACCGGCGCGTGCGTATATGCGCCGAAAGCATTCCATATCCCAAGGCAACAACACGGATCAGGGCCCAGATATGCGGACGTTTCATGGCACGCAGGGTGCAATAGCTGCACTCATCATCATATCCGGTTTTGTTGCTCCATCTCAGGCGGAGCAGCAATATATTATCAACCAGAATCAGACAGGGATCACACTGCCCGGGGTCGTGGTACCCAATGGCTATGACGAGGTGCGCGCGGCGGACGGCACCTCATGCCGATCCTCCGTTGCCGCATCGGGCGCGTATGTAGATTCCGGCGTGATCGGGGGTGGGCTGGACGACAGCGGTAGCAACACGCTCTCTGCCTACGGGCGCGTGGTCGTTCCGCTCGGGCAGCGGCCGCGAAGGCTCAACTGCGACAAGCTGTACCAACTGGAACTGGAGCGTCTCCAGCTTGAGGTGAAAATGCTCAAACGCGGGCTGGATCCGAGGCTTGGAACAGCGGCGACGGACAATCCGGAATGGGCACAGGATGATGGCTGGACGAACGAGGGACGGAGATAGCCGACCTGCCGGAGGCTGGTCTTGCGAAGCCATGGGCACTGCGCTTACATGGCTGCCATGAGACAGATTCAGTTTTCCAGCGGCGCGGCTTCGACACCATCGCCCCGCACCTTGCATGCGGAGCTCTTGCGGCTTTGCGCGCGGATCGGCTATTCACCGCCGCACTCTTCTTGAACCAGCCTCGGCGCTTGCCGACTTGATTCAAGAGGAGATTCCAAGCCTATGACTTATCAGAACTTTTCCCTGAAGCAGCTTCAGGATATTGATGCCGCGCATCACCTTCATCCCTTTACCGATCACAAGGACCTGCGTGACGCGGGAACACGGATCGTCACGCATGCCAAGGGCGCCTTCGTCTATGACACCGAAGACAACGAGATCCTCGATGGCATGGCGGGCCTGTGGTGCGTGAATATCGGCTATGGCCGCGACGAGCTTGCCGAGGTCGCCTATGAGCAGATGAAGGAATTGCCTTACTACAATTCCTTCTTCCGCTGCTCCACGCCGGCGCCCGTACTGCTTGCTCAGAAGCTGGCCCAGCTTGCACCCGACAATGTGAACCAGGTCTTCTACGGTTCATCCGGGTCCGAGAGCAATGATACCGCGCTGCGCCTCGTACGCCACTACTGGGCGCTTGAGGGCAAGCCTGAAAAGAACGTGATCATTTCGCGCAAGCAGGCCTATCACGGTTCTACGGTCGCAGGCACGTCGCTTGGCGGCATGGAGGCCATGCATGGACAGCTTGGCGGTGCGGTGCCGAATATCGAGCATGTGATGCCGCCCTATGCCTTCGAGCTGAAAGAAGAGGGCGAGAGCGATCACGATTTCGGGGTCCGCGCGGCAAAGGCTGTCGAAGATGCCATTCTGGCGGCCGGGCCTGAGAAGGTTGCAGCATTCATCGGCGAACCGGTCATGGGGGCCGGTGGCGTGAAAATCCCGCCGGAAAGCTATTGGCCGGAGATCGACCGCATCTGCAAGAAATACGACGTTCTTCTCATGCTGGACGAGGTGATCACCGGCTATGGGCGCACCGGCGAGTGGTTCGCGGCGCAGCGGCTGGGCCTCAAGCCCGACACGATCACCACCGCGAAGGCTCTGACCTCGGGCTATCAGCCGCTTTCGGCACTTCTGGTCGGGGACCGCATTGCAAATACGCTTGTGGAAAAGGGTGGTGAATTCTTCCACGGATACACCTATTCCGGACATCCGGTGGCTTGTGCGGTGGCTCTGAAGAATATCGAGATCATCGAGAAGGAAGGTCTGGTCGAGCGGGTGCGCGAGGAAACCGGACCATATTTCGCGAATGCGCTTTCCGAGAAGATAGCGCCCCATGCACTTGTTGGAGAGGTCCGCAGCTTCGGGCTGATGGGCGCCATCGAGATCGTGAAGGACAAGGGCACGCGTGAGCGTTTTGCGGGTGGCGGTGCGGCAGGTGTCGCCGTGCGCGATGCTGCCATCTCGGAGAATCTGATGCTGCGCGCTGTTGGCGATACGATGATCCTGTCACCGCCGCTCATCTGGACGCGGGAGACCATCGACATGTGCTGCGAACGCATCTTGAAGGCGCTCGACAAGGCGCAGGAAAAGCTGAGCTAGGTCTTCGGGGAAGGGAGGGCGCGTTCACCGCGCTCTCCATCCGGAGAGACGCGGTAGTACGCAAAGAACTTTGTGGCCTGCCTACGATACTCAAACACTTGCAGAAGGCCCTGTCTCCGGTACGCGAGACCTTTTCCGGAGCGCTGGAGGCCGCAACAACCGCCTCGCAATCCGTTTTACGCGGACATCGTTACCGGGAGGTTAGCAAGTGCTTTCGCAATCCTTAACTGGCCGATTTTATTGCTCAATGCGCCGCGCTTGAAAGCAGAAAGCTTCTCCTACCGGTTGGTCTTGCCACGCAGAAATTCGATGATGCCGGAGAAGTCTTTTCCGCCATTCCCCAAGGCTTCAAACAGACTGTAAAGTTGTGCTGCTTCCGCTCCAAGCGGGGTTGCGGCGCCTGCCTCCTGAGCGGCCTGTTGGGCAAGGCGCAGATCCTTGAGCATCAGACTGGCGGCGAAACCCGGCTTGTAATCGCGATTTGCCGGGGAGTTGGGAACGGGGCCTGGCACCGGGCAATAGGTCGTCAACGACCAGCACTGTCCCGATGACGTCGAGGCAACGTCGAACAAAGCCTGGTGCGAGAGACCGAGCTTTTCGGCAAGCACAAATGCCTCGCCAACGCCGATCATCGAAATCCCCAGGATCATGTTGTTGCAGATCTTGGCCGCCTGACCGGCACCGGCATCGCCGCAGTGAACGATCTTTCCGGCCATGGGCTGAAGCAGTGGTTCTGCCTTCCCGAATGCATCGGTCGTTCCGCCGGCCATGAAGGTGAGTGTCCCGGCCTCTGCGCCACCCACGCCACCGGAGACCGGTGCATCTATGGAGAGGTGGCCGCTGGCCTCTGCCAATTCATGTGCCTTGCGCGCCGACTGGACATCGATCGTGGAGGAATCGATGAAGAGAGTTCCGACATCTGCCTTTTTGCTCAGTTCCTCGTAAACCGACAGCACATGCTTGCCAGCCGGCAGCATGGTTATGATGCAGGCGGCACCCTCGATGGCATCGGCAGCACTTGCCGCGGCCATCACGCCATTGGCTTCAGCACGCTTCAGATTCTCCGCCACCAGGTCAAATCCGCGGACTTCATGTCCCGCCTTGACGAGATTGGCCGCCATGGGTCCGCCCATATTGCCAAGGCCAATGAATGCGACAACCGTCATCGCCTGTTCCCCCTGTTTTTGTCGGTTCAGCGGCCGATCATGTGGCGCGCGATGATAACCCGCATTATCTCGTTCGTGCCTTCGAGGATCTGGTGGACACGCAGATCGCGCACCAGTTTCTCCATGCCGTATTCGTGCAAATAGCCGTAGCCGCCGTGAAGCTGCAGCGCATCATTGGCGATGTCGAAGCAGGTATCGGTGACGAAGCGCTTGGCCATTGCGGACCACTTGGAGGCGTCATGGGCCTTCGCATCCAGCCTGCTTGCGGCCGTGTAGAGCATCATCCGGCACGCATTGAGGTTGGTTTCCATGTCGGCCAACTTGAACTGGAGGCCCTGGAAGCGGTTTATCGGTTGGCCGAAAGCCTTGCGTTCGCCCGTATATTCCAGAGCCTTGTCGATTGCAGCTTGAGCGCCGCCGAGAGAGCAGGCGGCAATGTTGAGCCTACCACCGTCAAGACCGGCCATCGCGATGGAAAAGCCGCGCCCTTCGTCGGAAAGCAGGTTTTCCGCCGGAACGCGGCAGTCCTCGAAAATGACCTGACGGGTCGGCTGCATGTGCCAGCCCATCTTCTTTTCCGCAGGCCCGAAAGACAGGCCCGGTGCATCTTTTGGGATGATCAGGGTCGAAACGCCCTTGGGACCGTCTTCACCGGTCCTGACCATGGTGACATAGAGATCGGTCGAACCCGCGCCAGAAATGAACTGTTTCGAACCATTGAGCACATATTCATCGCCGTCGCGCACGGCGCGCGTGGAAAGCGCTGCGGCGTCGGAGCCTGAGCCTGGCTCCGTCAGACAGTAGCTTGCCAGCCATTCCATCGATGTCAGTTTCGGCAGGAAGCGCTGGCGCTGCTCCTCATTGCCAAAACTGTCGATCATCCATGCTGCCATGTTGTGGATGGAGATGAATGAGGAGAAGCCGGGGCAAGCGGCAGACAAGGCTTCGAAGATCAGCACGGCATCGAGCCGACCGAGAGCGGAGCCGCCAACATCATCGCGCACATAGATGCCCCCGAAGCCGAGCGGGCCCGTTTCCTTGATGACATCAATGGGAAAATGCGCCGTCTGGTCCCACTCCAGCGCGAAGGGTGCAACACGCTCGGCCGCAAAACTGCGGGTCATGTCCTGGATGGCACGCTGATCCGCGTTCAGCGCGAACTGTTCGCCCATGGCGTCCACGGCGGCATCCATCGCTACCTCCCGAAATAGATGGCTGTCGTGGAGGTCAGTCTATTCCTTTGGCGGTCGCGCGCAATGCGAGGGCTGACAAATGGGCTGTGCGGAAAACTGCAGCATTGACTGCTTGTTGTGCAGATATCAGCCTTCGCCGGTAAGGCGGCTCACGGCGAGCAGGATATATGCGGAAGTCATGATCCAGATTTCCGGAAATGGAATGATCGGGATCATGTCGAACGAGGCTCCAAGAGCAAAGCCCGCGATGACGAGGCTCATCAGAAAAAGCGTTTTCGCTGCGGTAAGGGCCATGTGATCCACTGGTGCTCGAACTGTCTTCGGGCACTGTGGAACCAACCGACTGTTATGCGCCAATAGGAGGCAGCGTCGCAGGCGACTAGTCGACGAGCAACTTCCCTGCGAGCGCCACACATACGGTCACAAGCAGCGGCTTGATGATGCGGGCTCCGTTGCGCATGGCAAGCCAGGCACCGCAGCGCGCGCCGAGGAATTGGCATGCGCCCATGAGCAGGCCGATTTTCCAGGCAACTGCACCCACAGCTACAAAAGCAGCAAAGCCGCCGACATTGGAGGCGAAATTGAGCAACTTCGTATGGGCCGTCGCCTTCAAAACGCCGTAGCCGGCAAAGGCAACGAACGAAAGCATGAAGAAGGAGCCCGTTCCAGGCCCAAAGGCGCCGTCATAGAAGCCGATCAGCGGGACGAGCGTGAAACCGAAGAGGGCAGGCGAGATGCGTCGCGCGCGATCGACGTCGTCCAGATTGGGTTTGAAGGCGAAGTAGAGCGCGATGAGAACGAGCAGGACGGGCAAGGCGGCGCGAAGCCATTCGCCAGGGATGATGGTGGCCAGAAGCGCACCGCCAATGGCGGCCAGAAATGACAACAGTGCCCAGGGCAATTGCGTCTTAAGTTCAACATGCCCCTTGGATGCGTAGGAGATAACAGAAGATCCGGAGCCGAAGATGCCCTGGAGCTTGTTGGTCCCCAGCGCCTCTACCGGAGTGTAGCCGGCAAGCATGAGCATAGGCACCGTGATGAGACCACCGCCACCAGCGATTGCATCGACGAAACCGGCAAAAAAGGCTGCCAAAGCAAGCAGCAGGACGGTTTCGGTGGCAATGTCAAACATTTGGCTATATTACCTGACCTAAAGTAGTGCGTTTGCATCACAACACGCCCTGAGTCGCAAGGCGCATCTGGCGTGGTGATCTTGAAGAGGGGCGCGTTCATGCCCGTGGAAACCGTTGTGGAAGAAAAGCCGCAGCCCATTCCTGCTGCTGCCGACCATGCCAGCGATGTCATGCTGCTCTTGCGTCTCGTCTTGAGCGAGGGGCCTGCTGACGGTCGTACCAGGCAGATGCTGGAAAATGTCGCCCGCGCTAGTTTCGAGATGGATGAGACGATGATCAGCAGTCTCATGCCGAAGCTGATGTCCTTCGGGTCGAGCGGGTCCTCGCGTGCTTCGGCTGCTCTCCAGGCTCAACCGCCAGAACATCGTGCCGGGCTTGCGGGCGTGGTTCTTGCTGCTGCAAAGCGTGAGCCGGGCCTGCGACCCCATCTGCCGCGCATGGCCAGCAGGCTTGCTGTTCTCCTGGATATAAGCGAAAGCGATTTTGCCGGGCCACGCGCCTGACTTCGATACGACAGTGCAGACGCATGCAGCTTCAGTGACGGGGCTGCATCAACCGCTGGCGGCGCGCCAGTGCCCGTTCCAGATCGGGTGCAGCCTCGACCAGTGCTTGCGCCGGTTCTGTCTGCGGGTCATCGAACACCGCACCCGTCTTCCCGCGTTCCACAATCCTGCCCTCATGCATGACCATGACCGTGTCGGTGAGAGCGCGTGCAACCGTCAGATCATGCGTGATGAACAGGCAGGCAAGACCCATGGTCGCGTTGAGTTCGGCGAACAGGTCGAGGATTTGAGCGCGAATAGAGACATCAAGTGCCGAGACAGGCTCGTCTGCGATGATGAGCTTCGGGCGCATGATGATCGCGCGCGCAATGGAAATGCGCTGGCGCTGGCCACCGGAAAATTCGTGCGGGTACCGGTCCATTGCCGAGCTGGGGAGGCCGACATTGTCGAGGGCTTCCGCCACGCGTTGGCGTCTCTCCTCACGTGACGGTTTCTCATCGGCGAGGTGCAGGGGTTCAGCAACCAACCGCTCTATCGTGTGACGCGGGTTGAACGAGCCGTAGGGATCCTGAAACACGACCTGCATGTTGCGCCGGGCTGCGCGAAGGTCAGCGTCATCCGCGTTTTCCAGCTGCTGGCCATTGAACAGGATAGAGCCGGAGGTCGGACGGTCGAGTGCCAGAACCATGCGCGCGAGCGTGGACTTCCCACAGCCGGAGCGTCCCACAAGGGCGGTCGTTTCGCCAGGCTTCAGTGAGAACGAAACGCCGTCAACAGCGCGGAATGATCCTGGCGGGGCGAAGATACTCCTGCGGCGCAGCCTGTAGTCCCGCACCACATTTTCCACATCGAGAAGCGGCGCTGAAGCACCCTTCGTTTCCATATGCCGTGCCTTGGCCGGCACATGTGTGGAAGCTTCCGCAAGCTGGCGCGTATAGGGATGTTGCTGCTCGAGCAGCGTTTTCGCAGTCTCGCCGGATTCCATCACTTCACCGTGGCGCATGATGGTGATGCGATCCGCCATCTGCGCCACCACCGCCAGATCGTGGCTGATAAGGAGGAGGCCCATTCTGTTTTCTTCGACCAGATCGCGCAGCAGGTCGAGGATCTGTGCCTGCAGAACCACGTCGAGCGCAGTGGTGGGCTCGTCAGCGATCAGAAGCTTCGGATTGAGAGCGCACGCGATGGCGATGACCACGCGTTGGCGCTGACCGCCGGACAATTCATGCGGATAGCGGGTGAGGGGGAACTTCGTCTCTGGCAGCCCTACACGCTCGAGCATCCTGCGTGCACGGATTTCCGCATCGGTGCGATTCGCGCCCGTGTGCCAGCGAATGCCCTCGGCCACCTGCTCGCCGATGGTCTTCACGGGATTGAGTGCGGTCATGGGCTCCTGGAAGACCATGCCGAGATCATCACCGCGCAGTCGGCACATGGCTGCTTCGGGCGCGTTCAGGATGTCGATTCCGTCGAATTCCAGGCGTCCGGCGGCTTTCGAGCGTGCGGGCAGCAACTGCATCAAGGTCAGCGCCGTCATGGACTTGCCCGATCCCGATTCGCCGACAAGGCCCAGCACCTCGCCCTGTTCGAGATGCAGATCGATGTCCTTCAGTATTGGCGTACTGCCGATTGAAAGTGACAGGTTTTCGATCTCGAGAAGGCTCATCGCTCCCGCCTCACCCTTGGATCGAGCACGTCGCGCAGGCCGTCGCCGAGCAGGTTGAGGCCGAGCACGGTGATGACGATGGCGAGCCCTGGGAAGAGCGCCAGATGCGGAGCCACGACCAGACGGGTCTGTGCATCGAACAACATGCGGCCCCAGGACGGCATTGGTGGCTGGGCTCCAAGGCCGAGATATGACAGACCCGCCTCCGCAAGAATGCCCAGCGCGAACTGTATGGTGCCCTGAACCAGAAGAACGGACGCAATGTTTGGCAGAATGTGTTCGGTCGAAATCAGGAATTTGCCCTTGCCCGACGCACGTGCTGCGAGGATGTATTCACGCGGCCAGATGGCCAGCGCACCTGCTCGCGCAACACGTGCGAACACAGGAATGTTGAAGATGCCGATCGCTATGATGGCGTTGATGGCGCCGGGACCGAAGATGGCCGTGATCATGATTGCCGAGAGCAGGGCAGGGAAGGCGAAGACCAGGTCGTTGAGCCGCATCAGCGCTTCATCTGCCCAGCCGCGTTGTGCTGCCGCCCAGGCGCCAAGCGGCACACCGATGCCCGCTCCGATGCCGACCGCCACGAATGCCACTGCGATGGAATTGCGGGCGCCAACCATGATCATCGAGAGAATGTCGCGGCCCAGATGATCGGTGCCAAAGGGATGTTCCAGCGAAAGGCCTTTCAGGCGCTGTGCCACCTCAAGCCTGGTAATGTCATAGGGTGTCCAGAACAGGGATATCAGTGCCATCAGCGCGATAACGGCAGTGATCGTCAGTCCAATGAGGAAGGAGCGGTTGGTAAGGGCCTGACGCAATATATGCCGCTCGCCGGACGCTTCGAAGACGGGATCTATGCTCAACGGGACGTCCTCAGTCGTGGATCGGCTGCGGCGTAGAGGAGATCCACGAGCAGATTGACGAGTATGACCGCGGCGACGAGCAGCATGACGACGCCTTCCACCACGATCAGATCGCGCTGGCTGATGGCTTGAAAGACGAGGCGACCGAGGCCTGGAAGGTAGAAGACATTCTCGATGATGATCGTGCCGGCCAGCAGAAACGCGAATTGCAGACCAAGAATTGTCAAAACGGGGATGAGGGCGTTTTGCAATGCGTGCTTCCAGAGAACGGTCCTGCGAGGCAGTCCCTTGGCGCGAGCGGTGCGAATATAATCTTCGCCGAGCACTTCAAGCATGGCCGAACGTGTGACGCGCGCGAGGATTGCAGCCTGGGGGAGAGCCAGCGAGACTGCCGGCAGAAGAAGTGCCTTCATGGCCTGCCAGCCGCTGTCCCATCCGGGAAAGCCCCCGGCTGGTACCAGCCGAAGACCGACCGCGAAGACGTAGACCAGCAGCAGGGCGAACCAGAAATTGGGTATGGCCACGCCGATCTGCGCCAATCCCATCGAAACCGTATCCGCCGCCTGGCCGCGCCGGGAAGCGGCGAAGACGCCGACCGGAATGGCGATCAGGGTGGAGAGAGCGAGCGCCAGAAGCGCCAGCGGCAGGGATACTTCCAGACGTTCCGCAATCAGTTCGCTGACAGGTGTGGAATAGGTGTATGAGCGGCCAAGGTCACCCACTGCCATTCCGGAAATCCAGTCGAAATAGCGCGTCACGAGCGGCTGGTTGAGACCCATCTCATCTCGCAAGGCTGCAAGGGCCTCAGGCGAAGCGTTCATGCCGAGCATGATGCGCGCCGGATCACCGGGCAGTATCTCCAGCACCGCGAAAACAACAAGGGATGCCACAATCAATGTGGCAAACCCTGTCAGTGCGCGCTTTGCGATATAGGCACTCAACGCTTCGGGCTACCCGTCAATCTTCCCAGGAAACGCCGGTCACATCATTTGCCTGGATGGGCTGGTTCTCCCACATGCCGTTGAGCTTGGCATCCCAGACGCCAGTCTTCGGCAGCTGGAAGAGAAAGCCATTGACGGCATCATCGGCAATGATGCGCTGGGCCTGGGCGTAGAGTTCCTTGCGCTTTTCAGGATCTGCCGTCTGATCAAGTTCTTCAATCACAGCATCGAATGCTTCGTTGTCATAGGCAAAATAGTAGTCGTCGCGCGCATAGATGTTGATGTCGTTCGGCTCGGTGTGGGAGACGATCGTCAAATCGTAGTCCTTGTTTGTGAAGACCTGCTCCAACCACTGCGCCCACTCGACCGGGATGATCTCCAGGTCGATGCCGATCTCGCGCAGCTGCGACGCGATGATCTCGCCCCCCTGGCGGGCATAGGCGGGTGGTGGAAGCTTGAGCGTGGCCTTGAAGCCGTCCTCATAGCCTGCTTCGGCCAGAAGTTCTTTGGCCTTTTCGGTGTCATGGGGGTAGAGGTCGGTCAGGTCCACAAAGGCGTCGTTGGCCGGCGAGAAATGGCTGCCGATCGGAACGCCGTTGCCGGAAGACGCTCCCAGAATGATCTCGTCGCGATTGAGCGCGTGCGAAATTGCCTGTCTGACCTTCAGATTGCTGAAGGGCTCCTTGCCATTGTTCATGGCGAGGATCGTTTCTCCCTCGGTTGCACCGATCACGACCTCGAAGCGCGGATCGGCCTGGATCTGACCCAAAGCGTCTCCGACCTGAGCATTGGGGAAGGCGTGCACATCGCCGGACAGGAGGGCCGGCACAGCGGCTGCCGCGTCCGGGATGAAACGGAACTCGACCTCTTCGAGAGCGACATCATCGCCCCAATAGTCATCAAATCGGGTGAGGGTGACCGAGGAGCCCTTGGCCCAGTTCCCGAACTTGAAGGGGCCTGTTCCGATTGGCTTCTCCTTGTTGGTCTCAGCCGATTCGGGTGCGACGATCACGGCATCACCCCATCCCATATTGTAGAGGAAGGAGCCCTGGGGGTGTTTGAGATTGACCGTGACGGTGGCCGGGTCGATGGTTTCAATGGACTGGATAGCCTCGAACAGCCCCTTTTGCGCATTGGTGGAGCTTTCGGCCATTGCGCGTTCCAGGCTGAACTTCACATCTTCGGCATCAAGCTGGGTGCCGTCGTGGAACTTCACGTTTTCGCGCAGCTTGAAGGTGTAGCTCTTGCCGTCTCCGGATACGGTCCAGTTCGCCGCCAGCGCCGGCTGTACTTCGCCGTTCGGGCCTATGCGGGTCAGCCCTTCGAAAAGATTTGCGTAGACGATCTCATCGATGGCAGCGGCCGCACCGGCCGTGGGGTCAAGATGAGGCGGTTCAAGCACCACGCCAACGACGAGATCCGTGCGCGCGCTCATGGCCGCATTCATGCTCACTGCCAGAACGGCAGCAGCACCCATCAGTTTTGCGATCAGTTTCACCGCGTTACCTCCCCGAATTCCTATCGTCTGAGTGGAACCTCATATCGGCGGTATAGAAACCCGAAATCCCTCAGGAGTAAATCGCTTGTGATGCCTCTACAGGAAAGATTGTGAGCCGCATCCAGCGTTATTTGCGTGGCTGTTTCAGCAGCGCGTCAATGCTCATGGCCATGACCTTTGCGGACTCCATCATGTCTTCTATGCCAACCCACTCGTCCGGACGATGGGCGAGATCGAGGATGCCGGGACCATATGCCACGCAGTCGTGCAGATGGCCGAGGCGCGAGATGTGCTTCTGGTCGTAGGTGCCGGGGGAGATGACGAATTCCGGATCCTTGCCGAAGACCTCACGGATCGCGTCCGCAATGGCCGTCGGTACGGGCGCATCCTTGTCGGTCATGAGGGGGAGAACTTCCATCAGGTCGCGCATCGCATAACGGAAATTCGGCCTGTCACGCTTGAGTCGCTCGAGAATCGATACGACCTCTTCCTTCACTTCGGAGATATCTTCCTCGAGCAGGAAGCGGCGGTCGATGATCAGGCGGCAACTGTCGGCCACATTGGGGGAGGGCAGCCCTGGCTGAAAATCCTCGGTCTGGCCACCATGCACCGAATTCAGGTTGAGCGTGGAGCGGCGCGCGCCTTCCGGGACAACCGGCATACGGGTCTGTTTGCGATCAAGGGCGGGAAAAAGCTCCTTCTCAAGTTCTGCCAGGAACGCTCCCATGTGACGGATCGCGGAATCGCCGAGAAAGGGCATGGCTCCATGGGCGATGGAGCCTTCCGTCTCGATCTCCGCCCACCAGACACCGCGGTGACCAAGGCAGATGCGGTCCTTGTTCAGCGGCTCGGGAATGATGACGTGGTCCACGCGTGGCCTGGAGAAATAGCCTTTGCCAGCCAGATAGGCGACGCCTCCATAGCCGCCCGATTCCTCGTCAACCGTGCCAGAGACCTCGATCGCCCCATGGAAATCGGGATTGGCTGCGATATAGGCTTCGGCTGCAATGATCGAAGCTGCCAGTCCGCCTTTCATGTCGCAGGCCCCGCGGCCATAGACGCGGTCGTCTTTCACCACGCCCTCGAAAGGGTCCATGGTCCAGCCTTCGCCGGCTTCCACCACATCGATGTGTGAGTTGAAGTGAATGGTCGGACCGGGACCCTTGCCTTCATATCGCGCGACCACATTGGTGCGAGGATAGCGGTCGCTGTCGCCGGGGGTGCCTTCCCCGCGCACATATTCGACCTCGAAGCCTGCAGCACCAAGCCGTTTTCCGATATATTCGGCACAGGGCGTGTAGGCTTCGCCGGGAGGGTTGATGGTGGGGAACCGGATCAGATCCACGGTCAGTGCGATCAGGTCCTGGCGGCGTTCGTCAATTGCGGCTGTGATCTTGTCTTTCATGTCGGCAATTGAGCCGCGCGGGTGCTTCGCATGCAAGGTCTGACTGGGACATAAGACTGGGCCAGTTGAGAGAATTTCATTCTGTCACATTGCCGTGAAATGCACGAGACGATGGTGAAAACACTGTCGTATGCGGCGTTTTCGCGCTTAAGATGAAAAATGCTGAGGGGAAATCAGCTTCATCGGGAAGCGTATAAGGAGGGGGCTCCATGAAAACGCTCATCAGATTCGTGCTGGCCTGCAGCCTGGTTCTGGCGGCCAGTGCAATGCCGGCATTTGCCCATGGCAGCAGTCTGGTCGCGAAGGTCAGTCTGTCACGCCAGACCATGACCGTGACCTATCGGGGCAAGGTGCTGCATCGCTGGAAGGTATCGACGGCGCGCAAAGGCTATGTCACGCCAAGAGGAACATGGCGGCCCAAGCGGATGCACCGCATGTGGTACTCGCGAAAATATGACATGTCACCGATGCCCTATGCGATCTTCTATCATGGCGGCTATGCCGTTCACGGGACGAACGCAGTCAGCCGGTTGGGGCGTCCGGCCTCACATGGTTGCGTGAGATTGCACACGGCCAATGCGGCGCGTCTCTATTCACTGGTGAAGCAGGTGGGAGCCGGCAACACGCGGATCGTCGTGACGCGGTAGGGCTAGCGGATCTGCCAGCGTTTGTGGAACCACATCCACTGACCGGGATCCTCGCGCACCCAGCGTTCCACGGTGTCGTTCAGCATCTGTGCCATGGCGGGTACGTCGACTTCGCCATCGGTCAGATGCGGCAGTCTTAGGCGTTCCTCGATCTCCAGCCGGTAGCGCCCGTCTGGCAAGCGGATGCAGCGGGCCGGATATACGTCGCACTCATATTGGCGGGCAAGTTTCGGTACGAGCGGGCTTGTCTGGCAGGGGCGGCCGAAAAAGGTCGTGGGTACACCGCGCATAAATTTCTGATCGACCAGCGCACCGACATTGCCACCTTTCTCGAGTACGCGGGCAAGCTGGAGAGCTGCACCGGCACGAGAGGCCAGCAGACCGCCCATGGAGGAACTGCGGGTCTTGTAGATGTAATCCGCGATATAGGGATTGTTCGGCGGACGGAAGAGCGCAGTCAGACTGAGGCCGAATGTAGATGCGGCAATTGGCAGGAACTCGAAATTGCCCAGATGCGCGGTGAAGAATATATGCGGGCCACCTTCGGTGCGGATGCGCTCGAAGATTTCTGCGCCCTCGACCTCCACCCGCCCGGTTGCCGCTGCATCCGGATCGTAGTCGAAGAGACGGTCCAGATAGATATATTCCACCGCCAGGCGTGCCATGTTCGCCCACATATCCGAGGCGATGGCCTCGATCTCTTCGTCCGACTTTTCCGGATAGGCGGCACGGAGATTTGATGTTGCGACGCGGTGGCGGCCGAACAGGGGGCCGAGCCTGCGTGCAACGCGCTCGGCGAAATTCATCGCACTTTCCATGGGGAGGAGGCGCAACAGGAACAGCGCGGTGAGCGCGAAGCGGGCGGTGACCCAGTATTCCGCCTGCTTCAGCCCGCGCAACAGTTTTGCAATGAAAGGTTTCATCTTATTCGGGAAGGCGCAGGATGATCTTGCCGAAGACGTCGCGGCCTTCCATGCGGACAAGCGCCTTGTCGATTTCCTCGAAGCCGACTTCCGTATCAATAACCGGCTGGACCAGGCCTGCCGCCATCTTCTGCATGGCGTCTGCCATGTTTTCCATACGACATCCGAAGGAGCCGAACAGCTTCAGCTGCTGCTGGAAAAGTTGCATCAGGTTCATGCTGGTCGACACGCCGGAGGTGGATCCGCAGGTGACCAGGCGTCCGCCGCGCTTGAGGCTAAGCATGGAGCCGGCCCAGGTGTCAGCGCCGACATGCTCGAAAACCACGTCCACGCCGCGCTTTTTCGTGATTTTGCGCACGGCACCTTCGAAACGGTCCTCGCGGTAATTGATCACATGGTCGGCACCCAGCGCCTTGGCCTTCTCGATCTTGGCGTCGGAACCGACGGTCGTGATGACCGTGCAGCCCATGCGCTTTGCCAGCTGGATGGCTGCGGAGCCGATACCGGAGCCGCCTGCATGGACGAGGATCGTCTCGCCGGGTTCAAGCTTGGCGTTGTCGAACAGCATATGCTCGACCGTGCCAAAGGTAACGGGTGCGACCGCTGCTCCGATTTCGTCCACTCCGGGAGGAGCGGGAACGAGGAGGCGCGCCGGCAGGTTGATTTTCTCCTGCGCAAATCCGTCCAGATGGAAGCCGTGAACGCCGCCCACATGCTCACAGAGATTGTCTCGGCCTTCGCGGCAGGGGCGGCATAGGCCGCAAGTGCGCGCGCCGTATATGGAAACGAGCTGACCGGGTTGCAGGCCGACAACGCCGGTGCCGACCGCATCAACAACGCCAGAGGCTTCCGCGCCGACCGTCAGCGGCAATTTCCGCTTGGCGAAAGCCATGCCGCGCCAGCCCCAAACGTCAATGTGGTTCAGGGCCACGGCCTTGATGCGCAGGGTGACTTCACCATGCGCTGGAGCTGGGGGCGGTGGCACATCGGTGATTTCGAGCTTGCGGTCGGCGACGAGTTGTAATGCACGCATGAAGCTTTTTCTTTTCCCGATAGAGCGTGAAGCTCAGCCCGCTTCGCGAGCCATGACAAGGCAGGTGTTCTGGCCACCGAAACCGAAGGAATTGGAAAGCACCGTCGCGACATCCGCCTTGCGGCTTTCGTTTGGAACGACATCCAACTCGATCGCGGGGTCCGGCGTTTCGTAGTTGATGGTGGGGGGAATGATGCCTTCGCGCATGGTGAGGATCGAGAAGACAGCCTCGATGGCACCTGCTGCCGAGAGCGTGTGGCCGATCATCGACTTGTTTGACGAGACGGGGATCGACTTGATGTCTTCACCGAAGACGGTGGAAAGCGAGAGATACTCCATCTTCTCGTTTTCCTGCGTGGAGGTGCCGTGGGCGTTGATATATTCGATCTCGCCGGTATCCATGCCCGCATCCGCCAGAGCCGCGCGAACGGCAGCAATTGCCGGCGAGCCGTCCGGCTTGGAGCGGGTGCGATGGAAGTCGTCCGCCTTCTCGCCGCAGCCACGCATGACGGCAAGCACCTCGGCGCCACGTGCGAGTGCGCTTTCGAGCGACTCCAGAACCAGCGCGCCAGATCCTTCGGCCAGTACGAAGCCGCTGCGGTCCTTTGAGAATGGCTTGGAGGCCTTCTCCGGCACGTCGTTTTGCGTCGTGAGTGCGGAGAGAAGCGAGAAGCGGATAAGAGCCTCTGCCGTTGCCGAACCGTCGGCCCCGATGGCCAGCGCGCGGTCGCATTCGCCGCGGCGAATGGCTTCGGTACCCAACTGGATCGCGGTCGCGCCGGAAGCGCAAGCCGTAGACAATGTCACCGGCAATCCGCTGGTGCCGAACTTGTCTGCAAGCTGGTCGGCAATTGACGAGAATTGGGTCTCGTCGAACAGACCGTTTTTCCTGGCCTCGCGTGCGGCTTCGATCAGGCTTCGCCAGTCACCGCCACGTTTCGAACCTGCGTAGAGATCCAGGCGGTGTTTCCAATCAAGTTCGACGGGAGGGGCTGCAAGAAAGAGCGGGCCGCCGAAATCATCTGCCGGCAGACCGGCTTGCGCCACGGCTTCTTCGGCAGCACTGTCTGCGAGAGCGTGGGTGAGGCGGCTTGGGCCGAGTGTGCTTTCAGGCAGAAAATCGACCATGCCCGAGATGCGTGTCGCCAGATGATCGGTTGGGAAACGCGTAATTTCGTGAATGCCGGACTTTCCGCTGGTCAGGGCAGCCCAATTGTCCATCTTGCCCCGGCCGAGCGAGGTGACCACACCCATTCCGGTGACGGCTACGAGCGGGCGGCCCAGATGATCTGTTGTCTTCATGAACGCTACTCCGTTCAAGCCTGCTCGAGGAGCGCCATGCCCTCGAAGCGGTGATAGCCGATCGCAGTGGCCAGAACATGCGAGGGTTCTGCCGATGCCGCCGCTTCTCCGTGGTCGGGAGCGAACGGCGAGGGGGTCGCCTTGCGATGCAGTGACATTGCGCCGAGCGCGACGGCAAAGGGGAATTGCGCTTCCTTCAGGTGACCGCTGAGGCTGCTCATGCCTCGCAATGGAGCATCGAGCTTGTCCAGGGCGTCACGCTCGGCCCGGGTGGCAGCATGGGCACCAGAAGCACCCGATAGGATCAGATCCGGGGCGCTGTCACCCAATGCTTTTTCTGCAAGGCCCGAAAGCTTTTCGGCGAAGCTGGAATCGCGGCGGTTGCGTCCGGAAACGACGCGGGAAATCCTGGCATATGCCTGCCTGCCGCGCCTTTCGGCATGCTCGCGCGATTCGAGTACGAGAAATGCAGCGCCTGAACCCGTGACGATGCCGCCTCCATGGGCCTCGTCACGCGCCCATACCGGGCTCCAACCGTCATGCTGAAGATAATTGCCAAGCTCGTAGGCCAGAAGCATGTCCGGGTGTTCGGTCTGGAATGCGGCGCCAACCAGCAGGTGGCTCGACTGGCCGGATGCTATTCGTGCGGCGGCGGTCTCCACCGCGGAAACACCTGCACCTTCCTCACCCATGAAGGTGCGCGATGAACCGGTGACCTTGTGAACTATGGAGATATTGCCGGCGAGCAGGTTGGAGAGCTGGGCCAAAAAGAGGGTCGGGCGCAGTTCGGTTGTCAGCTTCTCGTTGAGCAGGACTTCCCGGTCGTTGCGTTCCAGTGATGCATCAAGAATAGCCTGATCGACTTCCAGATCGCGCTCACCGCCGCCGGCAGCGACGACCATATCCATGGATGAGACGAGGGCCTCGTCGCCCTTCATGCCGGAATCATCCAGCGCAAGTCCAGCCGCATAGGTACCAAGGCGCTGCCAGGTTTCCATCTGCCGCTGATCGCCACGCTTGGGGATTTGCTGCGACCAGTCGATCTCCGGCAGTGGATGGACCGTGTAGGGGGAGAAGGTTTGCGAATCGGTTTTCGCCAGCGGCTTTGCCTCGCTGACCGCATTCCAGTGGTCATCCACACCAAGTCCAAGAGAGGAAACGATCCCTATCCCGGTGATGACCACATCATTGCCGCTCATGCAGAATTCTCCGTCCTCGGCAGCCCAGCCCTTCAGGCAGCCTTGGCTGCAACCAGTTCGTCGATCTTGGCGCAAAGGTTCTTCATCACGAAATATTCTTCGGTGGAAACCTTGCCGTCATTGACTTCCTGGGTCCACTTCTCAAGCGGAACCTTGATGCCGAATTCCTTGTCGATGGCAAAGACGATGTCCAGGAAGTCGAGGCTATCGATGCCGAGATCGTCGATCGTGTGGCTTTCCGGCGTGATGGTATCGCGGTCGATCTCGCTGGTTTCAGCAATGATGTCGGCTACTTTGTCGAACGTGGTGGTCACTGTGCGTCCCCAAACAAGAGGCTACTGAATTAATAAGGGTGAAGGGGGCTCTGTAATCGGTTTTTCGTGGCAGGAAAAGGGCTCGTGGCCACGCGTCAGTTGAACCTTATCCGCGCGGCAACCGATAATTGCTCTGCGCCGCGGGACAGGATCAGCGCTTCACCGTCACGCACGCGCGCGCCCGTCAGTGCCTGGATGACCTGTTCCTGGGTGATGAGAAAGAGATTTCCCGAACCTGAATATGCGTCGATCCTCTCCTTGATTGCGGCGACGTTCTCTTCAGCAGCCGCACTTTCGGGTTCAGAATTGTTCAGGGCCGGCCAAATTTCGATATCCTCATCTCCGAAGGCCAGGAAACCGGTGTCCCTCGAGCGGCAGTGACTGCTTGTCACCACCTCTTCCACCGGGGCCGCGCGTGCGAAGATCAGCGCGCCGATGCGCTTTGCCTGCTGGCGACCGCGTGCGGAAAGGTTTCGCTGGGTCGAGCAGACCTCGATGTCGAAATTGGCGGGTTCCGAAGTGCCGTTGGTGGCTGCGCTGTTCAGGAGGACGACCTGGCCGCCATCGCGCAGCAAGGCCCAGCCGGCTTCGGTTGCCATGACCGGGTGAACGGTCAGAAGGAGAGCGAATAAGGCAATGAGACGGTACATGGCATGTCCTTGTGCAGCAGGACATTCATATAGGTAAGGCTGGCTTAACGAAACAGTCGCTTTAGCCGCAACCGTGGCTTGCCGGTCTTGCGAAGTGAACATATGCAGGCAGACATGTCCTCTCTCGTCGAAACAATCGGATATGTCTTTGGTCTTGTCGCGCTCGGTTATCTGACCGGCTGGCTTCGCCTGTTGCGTGACGATGCCGGCGAGGTGATGACGAGCTTCGCAGTCACGATTGCAGTGCCGCTTCTCCTGTTTCGCACCATGTCCAATGCGCAGTTCGGAGAGGGGCTGCCATGGGGGCTGTGGATTACCTACTTCACGGCCATCGCCATCACCTGGACGGTTTCTCAGCTATCGCTCGTCCACATCTTCAAGCGTGACGGACGCGCAGGCGTCGTTGCCGGATTGGCCGGCAGCTTCTCGAATCTCGTGCTGCTCGGCATCCCCTTCATGCTGGGTGTGCACGGTCAGGCGGCTTTCGAGCAGCTCTCACTCATCGTGACGATCCATCTGCCGATCATGACCGGCGTTTCCATCCTTCTCTACAACCTGCTCGATCCGCAGAAAAAGGGCTCGTTCTCGCTGCTGTCCGTGTTGAAGGGGCTCTTGCAGCGTATGCTGACCAACCCGCTTATCATAGGTATCCTGGGTGGATTGATCTGGCGTGCCGGCGGGCTGGAGCTGCCTTCTCTGGCCGAAAGGCTGGTGGATTCGCTGGCGAATGTGGCGGGGCCCGTCGCACTGTTTGCCATGGGTCTCGGGCTGCGCAGCTACGGTATCAAGGGGGATGTACGCCCAGCCATCCTGATCGCGTTCTACAAGCAGATGCTTATGCCCGCGATTGCGCTGGGACTTGCCATCGCCCTCGACCTTTCGACGATCACCGCCATAGCCGTGGTGACGGCAGCATCGTTCCCTTGCGGTGTTAATCCCTATCTCATCGCATCGCAGTTCGGCACTGGCCAGCGGCTGGCGTCCAACGCCATGACCATCGGAACCGCACTGGCTTTCCTCACCACGGCTTTCTGGATTGCCGTTACGGCGTCTGTCTTCAGCTAGCCCCTTGCCGGTTTCCGCTGGGGTGCTAGCTTTGAGCGTCGGTACCGAAGATGCTTGCAGCCCGGCTGCCGGCTGGAATGCTGCAGAAGGCAGCCGAGGAGGATTTCATGCTTCAGAAAACGAGCCACTTCCTGCGGGAAGCCAATTACATAGATGGCGCCTGGGTCTCTGCTGACAGTGAGGCGGTGATCGATGTCACAAATCCGGCCAACGGTCAGCGTTTGGGCGGCGTGCCCAAATCCGGTCGGGCGGAGACAAAGCGGGCGATTGACGCTGCACAGAAGGCTTTTCAAACCTTCAGCAAGACGACCGCCAACGAACGTGCGCAGATACTTCGGCGCCTGCATGATCTGATCCTGGAGAATCAGGATGCCCTGGCAGAACTTCTGGTTCTGGAACAGGGAAAGCCATTGGCGGAAGCCAAGGGTGAAGTCGGCATGTCAGCGGCCTATGTGCTTTGGTTCGCAGAAGAGGGGCGGCGCATTTACGGCGACACCGTGCCTTCTCCCTGGGCCGACCGGCGCATCTTGGTCACAAAGGAACCGGTGGGCGTGATCGGCGCCATCACACCATGGAATTTCCCTTCTTCCATGCTGGCGCGAAAGATCGGCCCGGCCATTGCCGCTGGCTGTACCGTTGTCGCCAAACCTGCTTCACAGACACCATATTCGGGCCTCGCCTGGGGTGTCCTCGCCGAGGAAGCGGGCATTCCCGCCGGCGTGGTCAATATCATTACGGGTTCGGCCTCGGAAATCGGCAATGAGCTTTGCGAGAACCCGCTGGTGCGCAAGATCACCTTCACGGGTTCGACGGATGTCGGCAAGATCATGATCAAGAAGTGCGCCGACACCGTCAAGAAGGTCTCCATGGAGCTTGGCGGCAATGCTCCATTCATCGTTTTCGATGACGCCGACCTGGATCGTGCGGTCGAGGGCGCGATCGCCGCCAAATATCGCAATTCCGGTCAGACCTGTGTGTGCACGAACCGCTTTTTCGTGCAGGCGGGCATCTATGACCGTTTTGTCGAACGGATGGTTGAAGAAACAAAACGTCTGAAGGTCGGATCGGGCCTGGAGGAGGGGACGCAGCAAGGGCCGCTGATCGACGGCGATGCCGTGGAGAAAGTCGAAGCCTTCATCAAGGACGCAACCTCAAAGGGCGGCAAGGTGGAAGCCGGCGGCAAGCGGCACGAATTGGGCGGTTCGTTTTTCGAACCGACGGTCATATCGCAGGCAACGCCCGACATGGACTTCATGCAGGACGAGATTTTCGGACCTGTCGCCCCGATCTTCCGGTTCGACACGGAAGAAGAGGGGGTTGCGATGGCCAATGACACTGCGTTCGGTCTCGCCTGTTATTTCTATACCAGCGATCTGGGACGCAGTTTTCGCGTCATGGAAGGCCTTAAATATGGGCTGGTCGGGGTGAATGAGGGAATCATCACCACCGTTGAAGCCCCGTTCGGCGGCTTGAAGGAATCCGGCCTTGGCAAGGAAGGCGGGCATCAGGGCATCGAGGACTATCTCGACACCAAATATGTCTGCATCGGCGGGCTCGGCCTGTAGCCAACAAGCCAGCGCCGCCGTCTGCAGGCGGCGCTGCTCATTGTGTTCCTAGCGATCCTTGACCGTCTCCATTGCCACGAATGTGGAGGTGTGGGAGACATGAGGGAGCGTCGAGATGCGCTCGCCCAGAATGCGGCGATAGCTTGAGATGTCGCGGGTGCGAACCTTGAGCAGATAGTCGAAATTTGCCGCGATCATATGGCACTGGTCGATTTCCGGAATTTCCATGATCGCCTTGTTGAACTCGGCCAGCGCGACCGATCGCGTATCTGACAAGGTCACCTGCACAAAGGCGATATGACCTTCGCCCATGCGTTCACGGTCGATGATGGCAGTATAACCGCGGATGAAGCCTTCCTTTTCGAGCCGGCGCAGCCGCGCCTGAACGGGCGTTTTCGAAAGCCCGACCTGTTTTGCCAGGCTGCTGACCGAGAGCCGCCCGTCTTTGGAGAGGGCATCGACGATATTCTGGTCGATTCGGTCCAATTGGGTTGTGGGCATATGAAAACGTCTCCCAATCCGTTCATTGGCGGGCTGAAATATAGATCAAAACGACTTTTGAAATCCATAATTCAGACCGATGCGCTCAGCGCAACATGTTAGAGTCAGTCAGTCCTATTAAAATTTGTACAACTTATAAATGTATCTCTGAGGAGCGCAATTCATGGGTTCTATGGACCTGTCCGTTGTCCGCGCACAAATTCGTGCAAACTACCTGGTGGAGGAGGAGGTCGCGCTGGAGCGGCTGGTTCGGTTGGCGGACCTGTCGGATGCACGGCGTGAAGCGATTAAAACCGACGCGATTCGCCTGGTGAAAAAGGTGCGGGCAAATTCGGACCTGCATCTTATGGAGGCATTTCTGTCCGAATATGGGCTTTCCACCAGTGAAGGTGTCGCGCTCATGTGCCTGGCAGAGGCTTTGCTCCGTGTTCCGGATGCCGAGACCGTTGACGACCTGATCCGCGACAAGATCACACCCCATGACTGGTCGGCGCATTCGGGTGAATCCGCTTCGATATTCGTCAATGCGTCAACATGGGCGCTCATGTTGACCGGGCGTGTTCTTGATGAGCGTGGGGCTGGTGTCGAAGCCGTTCTGCGGGGACTGGTGCGGCGGCTCGGCGAACCGGTCATCCGCACCGCCGTTGGCGCTGCCATGCGCGAAATGGGCGAGCAGTTCGTTCTTGGCCAGACCATCGGTGAGGCCTTGAAGAAGGGCCGCCCGCTCCAGGAAAAGGGCTATACCTATTCCTATGACATGCTCGGGGAAGCGGCGCGCACCGAGGCGGACGCGCTGCGCTACCACAAGGCCTATGCGGATGCGATCTCGGTACTGAAGGCCACGATCAAGAGTAACGACATTCGCGAAAATGCAGGCATTTCCGTGAAATTGTCGGCTCTTCATCCTCGCTATGAGGCGACGCAGAAGGCACGCATGCTTCCTGTAATGCATGATCGACTGCTTGAGCTATGCCAGGCTGCAAAAGCGGCGAATATGGGCCTCAACATCGATGCAGAAGAAGCGGATCGGCTGGACCTTTCACTGGATGTGGTCGAGAGCGTGCTGTCGGATCAAAGCCTTGAGGGCTGGGATGGTTTCGGGGTCGTGGTGCAGGCATACGGACCGCGTGCCGCCTTCGCCATCGACTGGCTATATGCACTGGCAACCAAGCTTGAACGGCGCATTATGGTGCGGCTGGTGAAAGGTGCCTATTGGGACACGGAGATCAAGCGCGCGCAGACGCTGGGGCTAGAGGGGTATCCGGTCTTCACGCGCAAGGAAAATACCGACGTCTCCTATATTGCCTGCGCGCAGAAGCTGCTCTCACTCACGGATCGCATCTATCCGCAGTTTGCCACGCACAACGCACACACGGTTGCTGCCATTCTGAATATGGGAAAGGACAAGAGCCTCTTCGAGTTTCAGCGCCTGCATGGCATGGGCGATGCGCTTCATGAGATCGTGCGCAAGCAGCATGGAACCCGCTGTCGCATCTATGCCCCGGTCGGTGCCCACGAAGACCTTCTGGCCTATCTGGTGCGTCGTCTGCTGGAGAACGGAGCGAACTCCTCCTTCGTGAACCAGATTGTGGACGAGGACGTGCCCGCAGAAGCGATTGCTGCAGATCCGTTCGACAAGATCGCGCGGAATGCGATCGCGCGGAATCCGGCGATCCCGCTGCCTTCCACCATCTTTGCCGAGCGGCGGGAGAATTCGCGTGGCTGGGATATCACGGATACGGTGACGCTTGGAAATATCGAAGCCGCGCGCGCGCCCTTTGCAGCGCCATATCAATGGCATGCGCGACCGCTTACGGGCGCGAAGGCAGAAGGTGCCAAGCGCGAGCTGACAAACCCGGCGCGGCGCGGCGAAGTCGTGGGTACGGTGGTCGAAGGCAACGCGCAGACCGTTGAAGAAGCTATCGGTATTGCCGTAGGGGCGCAGCCGGCCTGGGCCGCCCGACCGGTTTCACAACGCGCGGAAATCCTGCGCAGGATCGCCGCGCTTTACGAAGACAATGCCGGCGAAATCTTCGCGCTGGCAACGCGGGAGGCCGGCAAGTCGCTATTCGATGGCGTGGCGGAAATCCGCGAGGCGGTGGACTTCCTCCACTATTACGCGAATGAGGCTGCCGCAGCCGAGGCGGGTACGGAAGCGCGCGGGGTGATTGCCTGCATTTCGCCCTGGAACTTCCCGCTTGCCATTTTCACCGGCCAGGTGGTCGCGGCGCTGGTGACGGGCAATGCGGTCATCGCCAAGCCTGCCGAGCAGACACCATTGATTGCTGCGCGCGCTGTCGAAATGATGCACGAGGCCGGTATTCCGCGCGAAGTGCTGCATCTCATTCCAGGCGACGGCGAGCAGGTCGGTGCACCGCTTACCGCTGATCCGCGTATTGCCGGTGTCTGTTTCACCGGTTCGACGGAGGTTGCACGCATCATCGAGCGGCAGTTGGCCATGACAGCATCACCTGACGCCATGCTGATCGCCGAGACAGGTGGCCTCAATGCGATGATTGTGGATTCGACGGCCCTGGCCGAGCAGGCCGTGCGGGACATTGTCGCCTCGGCTTTCCAAAGCGCCGGGCAGCGCTGTTCTGCCTTGCGCGTGCTCTATGTTCAAAAGGATGTCGAAGACCGCGTCCTGAAGATGCTGCAGGGTGCAATGCAGGCGCTGGTCATTGATGACCCCTGGCATGTGCATAGCGATGTCGGGCCGGTCATCGACGATGAGGCCTATCGCTCGATCAGCGACTATGTGGAAAGCATGGAGCAGAAGGGGCGCCTGCTTGCCAAGGTGGAAGCGCCTGAGAGCGGCCGCTTCGTTGCACCCAGCGCCTTCAAGGTGAACGGCATTGGTGAGATCGAAAGGGAGATATTCGGTCCGGTTCTGCATGTGGCGAGCTTCGAGGCAGAAGATCTCCACAAGGTCATTGGCGACATCAATGCACGCGGCTTCGGCCTGACCTTCGGACTGCATACGCGCATTGATGCGCGGGTGCAGGATATTGTCGACCGGGTGCATGTCGGCAACATCTATGTGAACCGCAACCAGATTGGCGCGGTGGTTTCGTCACAGCCTTTCGGGGGTGAAGGTCTTTCCGGCACAGGGCCAAAAGCGGGTGGGCCACATTATCTTCGCCGTTTCCGTGCTTCGCGCTCCGTTCCCGCTCAACCTCCACATGGACGTGAGGTGTCTGCGGCCGAGGCCATGAAGCATCTGCCGGATCCGACTGCGAAGAAGTGGGATCAGAAGCTCGATCGGGTCAGCGAGCTTCGGCGCGCGTTGCGCGGGCGCTGGCCAGCTGTGCTCAGGGAAGCTGCCGCGCTCGATCTCGGTCCCATCGATCTCCCGGGACCGACAGGAGAGGCCAATGCCTTGCAGCTGGTTGCGCGCGGACGGGTGCTTTGCCTGGGGTCAGATGCGGAAACGCTGGCCGCGCAAGTGGTCCAGGCGCTCGCATCGGGCAATGGTGTTCTTGCCGTGCATCCTGAAGCCAGCACGGTGCTCAAGCCGCTGATGCGAAGCAATCTGCCACTTGCTGTTGTTGATGGAGTGCTGGAAACCAAGGCGCTCGAAGAGCTGCAGCTCGATCTGGTTGCTGCCAGTGGCGAAGCTGACTGGCTTAAGCAGCTGCGCCGGGCGCTTTCGCGTCGCGAGGGCACGATCGTGCCGCTGGTTACCGAGGTGATCTACCCGCAGGCCTATTGCCATGAGCGGGCGGTTTGCGTGGACACCACGGCTGCGGGTGGGAATGCGAGCCTTTTGGCTGCCGTATGACCTGACCAGGCCCGGCTCCTGCGCCGGGCCTGACTACCTCAGCGCTGGAATGCCAGCGGGATGGTGAAGGGCCAGCTGTTGCGGCCAGCCTGAGCGGGGATCCTGGGGAAGGGGGCCGCGCGCTGCACGGTGGCAATGGCCGCCTGGTCCAGAATGGACGAGCCGGAGCTGCGAACCACGCGGATGCCGCTGACGCCGCCATTGCGGTTGACGGTGAAGGACACACGCACTTCGCCACGCAGCTTCTGACGGCGGGCTTCGCGCGGATATTTCAGCGCGCGCCTTAGCCTGGACGCGACCTTGCCCGGATAATTGGAAACGGCAGCATTGCCTGCCGCAGTGTTGCGCGCTGCCGTTTTCTTGCCGGCGCGGCGTGCCGCTTGTGCCTGGCCCTGCGGTGCAGCCTGTTTTTTCTTCGGCTGAACCTCTGCCTGACGTGTCTTTGCCTGCGTTTGCGCCTGCACCTTCTTCTGTACCTGCTTCGCGCGCACAGCCTTTTTCTGTGGCTTCGGCGGCGGTGTATAGGCCGGACGTGGGGTGGGCAGCGGAATATTGGCAAGCGCTGTCACGGTTTCAGTAGGGGCGGCAGGTGCAATCCCGGTTTCCGGCGCAGGCGCAGTTGCAGTTTCCACCGGCGAGGTGATTGCCGCATCAGCGGTTTCCACTGGTGTCGCGGCGTCAACTGGCTCGGCTGGCTCGACCTCCAGCGGCGCCTCGACAGCTTCTGTCTCAACGGCTTCTTGCAACGCCTGATCGACAGGCGTTTCCACAGCCGCCTCTGCGCCCGAGCTTGCTGCAAGGGTGATCTCGGTCGCTCCGCCGCCTTCGATCCTGGTGCTCGGAGGTTCGCTCAAGAACGCGGCCGCGGTGGTCAAGTGGATGGCCGCGGAGACGACGAGCGCCAGAAGCCATTTCGGTGCTGTCCGGAACCTCATCGGCTACGCTCCGTCACCACAACGACCTTTGCCGCACCTGCCTCACGGAGCTTGGCCGCAACCTCGATCAAGCGTGCGGCGGGCAGATTGCGATCTGCCGCAAGCCTGATGGTGGCGCCCTCGTCCATGCCATCCAGGAAGTCCTCGATCGTTACCGGACCGGAGGCCTGCATCAGTTGGCCATCGCTGTCGACGAAGAGCGTATCCGGTGGCGCCGCGTTCTGCGCTTCTCTGGTCGTTATCAGCTCGAGCTGCTCGGGCTGCGGTGGCACGAGCGTCCCCGCAATAAGGAAGAAGATCAGCATCAGGAACACAATGTTGATCAATGCAATGGTCGGCTCGCCACGGTTGGCGGCTTTGGGGCGTGATAGACGCATGATCAGTTCGCCACGGTGAGTTGGAGCTGGGTTTTCGTGTTGATGGCTTCAACCGCATCAATGAGGGCCTGGGAGGTGACCTCGCCGCGCAACGTCAAGGCCGCTTTTTCTGCACCAGCAGCCTGCAAGTCAGCCAGGCGTGCGATCGCTTCTTCTGCTGCAACGGTAACCCCGTTGATCTGCCATCCATCTGCCATCAACCGGATGATGACGTCCGGCCGATCGGGAGATGCCGATGCGCCCTGTCGGCCTGCCGTCATTTCCACCTGTGCGAAGCGTGTGAAGCTGGACGACAGCATGAAAAACAGCAGCAGCAGAAAGATGACGTCGATCAGAGACGTCAAGCCAATGGGCCGTCTGCGGCGGACAGGTGTATCAATGCGCATGACTGGTCGCACCCGCGGCCGCCACATCGTTTCGCGTGGGGCTGCCGTGAGCATCAGTGCCATTGAGCAGCGCACCCGTGAGGGTCTCGATTTCGACCCGTTCATTCTCCAGGCGCGTTTCGAACCAGGCCAGGATCAGTGAGACGGGCATGGCGATGGCAAGGCCCGTGGCGGTCGTCAGCAGGGCAACCCAGATACCACCCGCAAGCAGCGACGGATCGACGGCATTGCCGGCTTCCTGAAGCTTGCGGAAGGCCTCGATCATCCCGAGCACGGTGCCGAAAAGGCCAAGCAGCGGAGCGACCTGGGAAATGGCGTCGAGCGCGCGAAAGCCGCGCTGCAGGTCGTGAAGCCGTGCGCCGGCCACGCGGGCAACTTCAGCTTCGATCAGGTTGCGCTCTGTCTGTCCGCTGGCGCGCAGCTTCATTGCTGTCGCTATGGCGGCAGATGCGGGTGCTCGATCATCCGCGATGAGCGTGCGTGCGGAAGCGTGTTCACCCGTCTGCCACTGAGCAAGCGCACGACGGGCCCGACCATGACGTCCGACGCGTTCGCGCCAGAACTGGGCCAGCTTCAAGAGAATGATGGCGAAGGCAAACACGGAAAGGACAACGAGAAGTGCCACAACCGGGCCGCCAAGGGCCATGAACGACGATATGGTCTGCAGAAGTTCAGCAGGCATGGGAAAGGCTCCGGTCATTGTCAGGTGCCGAATTCGATTTCGGCTTTGGTTGTTGCTTCCAACTGGTCAAGGCAGGCGGTGGGTTCTGCGCCCTCGCAGCTCTTCGCATCATTCACGAGAATGCGGGAGACGTTCTCGCAGGCGATATTCGCGAGATCGAACTGGCGCACCTTGGTGCGGCCTGAGGGGAGATCCTGGAAATCGAGGACGCTGAGACGTTCGACCAGGCCATCACTGTTGAAGATCGCAAATTCAAATGCGGCTTTGCCGATATCCTGCTCAAGCCCGTTCGTAGCGACGAAGGTCAGTCGGCATGCATTGTCGACAGGGGCGGCTGCGTTCAACTCGATCCTGAGCGCGGTCGATCTTGTCTGTGCGTCCTGTGCGGGTGCAGCACTTGCAACTGCCGACAGGATTGCGGCCGTAATGACAGAGGCATAGGTCCTCACGAATGAAACTCCCCGTTGCACTTACAGATCATGGATGGCGGCGGGTCCGCTGTCCGGCCCACCTGTGGTGAGCCTAGCCGGGCCCGTTCCAAAAAGACATTCTCGGCTGGAGCTATTTGTTGACTCATTTGCTCCAGTAATGCAATTTCTATAAAACATGAGTAACATGGTCAACAATTAGATGCGTTTTCCGGCATCTGGTTCTTGCGACTTTATCAGAGGTGCGAAGGAGGTATTGATGAACGCGATTGTCCAGCCCAACAAGTTTCACAGAAACCGAACCGAGATCGTATTCAAAAATGCCGCCGAGCCCAGGCCACGGCGCCAGAGCCGCGTTCTGAACAGCTCGGATCTTTTCGACGGACTGAAGGAGATCGAAATCGAGCATCATGGCGCGGTCTACCGGCTGAAAATCACCCGCCAAGGCAAGCTGATCCTGAACAAGTAGCCGCGATGTGATCAAACTAAAAGAAAAGGCATGATCGCGTTTTGCAATCATGCCTTTTCAGGTCGTTCGATCAGACTGTAGCTCAGTTGGCGACCGGCACCGCGCCTTCCAGGCTCAGGCCCAGGAGGTTGCGCATGTTTGGACGGGAATCCACCACGTCGCGGATCGTGTATCCAGCCAGCACCTCGAAAAATGCATTGAGCGCCTTGCGCAATGCTTCATTGACGCCGCAGGCATCAATCAGTGGGCACTCGCTGCCATCTTCGAAGCATTCCGCCATTGCGAAATTCTCTTCAGTCACGCGCACCACGTCAAAAAGAGTGATGTCGCCGGCATCCTTGGCCAGGCGCACACCGCCATTACGTCCGCGGACCGTCTCGACGAAACCGTGCTCGACGAGGGGCTGCAGGATCTTGAACAGAAACAGGTCGGACAGCGAATATGCTTTCGCGATGTCCGGCACGCGGCTCAGCTTGCCTTCATTGGCAGCGCAATACATCAGAATGCGGATCGCGTAATTTGTTTGTCGCGTCAGTCGCATATGATTCCTTTCAGCTTCGCAGCTAATATGGCCCATGGATTAGAATAATTCCAGATCAGCTGCGAAATAAGGTGATTAAACCTGTCATATTTTTTTGATTGCCTGCGGCTTTGTGCACCAGTCAGGCCGTCTTGCATTTCATGGTGCGCTGCACAATATTGGGCGGAATGGAGTCGACTGACTTGAGGGAGGAGCCTTGAGGAGTACGACTTGTGAGCAGCACAAGCAGCACAATCAATCATCCTGGACAGGTGCGCGGACTGCGTCCCTCTGAAATGTCGTTGTTTCGCGACCATTTGCTGAGGCTTGATGCAGAAAGTCGCCGGGATCGTTTCAATGGCACGGCCAGCGATCATTTCATCATGCGTTATGCCGAACGTTGCCTCCAGGACGGTACAACGGTTGTCGGTTATGTGGAAAACGGCCGCGTTCTGGGTGCCGCCGAGCTTCACGAACGGCCTGATCTGACGCCACCGACAGGCGAAATCGCATTCAGCGTGGAGCGCGAACTGCAGCATCGCGGTCTTGGCGCCGTGCTCTTTCAGCGCCTCGTCGCTCATGCGCGTGCGCTTGGCTATACGCGGCTGCGTGTCACAACCCATCCCCAGAACAGGGCGATGCGCTCGCTCGCAGCGAAATTCCATGCCCGTCTCACTTTCGAAGAAGGAGAAACGGTGGGACTGATCGAGCTTTCCCAGGATGACGGTGAGCCGGATCTGGTACCGCGTTCCATCGCACCGCTCACCCTGCTGGCACGCGCCACCGAAGCTGCCGCCTGATATTGGTGAGGCTTGACCTGCGCCTTGACGCGTTCCACACCGGATGAAGCAATTTCGGGAGGAACGTGGTGGCGCAGAAAGCTCAATCCATCGAGGACCTGCGAAAGCTGGTTGGGGTCGAACTCGGATGCTCTGATTGGGTCAGGGTTGATCAGGAAATGATCGATGCCTTCGCCAACATCACCGGCGATCATCAATGGATCCATGTAGATGAGGCGCGTGCGCGCGCCGAAAGCCCCTTCGGCGCGACCATCGCGCATGGGTATCTGACCGTCTCGCTTGTGACCCGTCTTTCCTATGAAATCGGCGCATGGCCGGATCATCTTGGCGCGATCATCAATTACGGGATCGACCGGCTGCGATTTCTCGCTCCCGTGAAAGTCGGGTCACAAGTTCGGCTGCGCTCCAGCCTCAAGGCAGTCGAAGACCGTCCCGATGGCTCGTTCCTTCTGCGAAACGACGCCCAGATCGAAATCGAGGGAGTGGAGAAGCCCGCTCTGGTGGTGGAGTCCCTGGTGCTTCTGGTGCCGAAGCCTGACGTTTGACCGCTTACTCATTCGGCATCGGGCTGATTTTCCGGCGCGGCCTTCTGGAAGGCTTCCAGTTTGAAACAAGCCGCGCTGATACGGTTGATTGTGGGATAAGCATCCATTTCAACATGGAAGCGCTTGTTATTCGTCACTTGAGCGGCAAGACAGATATCTGCCATTCCCGGCTCGTCGCCATGACAGAATTTACCGGTGTCCTCGCTTTCGCGCAGCATCCGCTCGAGCGGCTCGAAAGTCTCGTGGACCCAATGGCGAAACCATGACGCTACCGCGCTGTCTCCGGCCCCGAAACGCTCGCGCAGGGCATCGAGAACGCGCAGATTGTTCAGTGGGTGAATGTCACAGGCAATCATCTGGGAAAGCATGCGCACGCGAGCGCGACCTGCCGCGTCCTTTGGCAGGAGTGCCGGCTTGGATACCATCTCGTCGATATATTCGATGATGGCGAGCGACTGCGATATCATCGTGCCATTGCTCCAGACGAGTGCCGGTACAAGGCCCTGCGGATTGACTGCCAGATAGCCTGCCTGACGATGCTCCCCCTCTCGCAAATGATGCGCACGGTACTGGTAGGTGATGCCTTTCATCTCCAGTGCGATACGGACCCGGTAGGACGTGGAAGAGCGGAAATAGCTGTGAAGGACGGGCTTGCTCATGCCTTGCGCGCTCCGATCGTGATGTTGATTGCGCCGACGCCATCTATACCGCCATTCAGTCGATCGCCTTCGACGGTCGCGCCGACACCCTCCGGAGTGCCTGTCAGAATAAGGTCGCCAGGTGCGAGACTGATGCTTTGGCTACAGAAGGCGATGATTTCCGCTGGCTTCCATATCTGGTCGGAAAGGTCACCTTCCTGTCTCAGAGCGCCATTGACGTTGAGCCAGATGCGTCCGCTTTCGGGATGGCCCGTATCGGACACCGGCTTCAAGGCTGCGCAAATGGCCGAATTGTCGAAGCCTTTGGCCCAGTCCCATGGGCGCCCTTTTTTCTTGGCCTCCGCCTGCAGATCACGTCTGGTCATGTCGAGACCGACACCATAGCCCCAGACATGGCCCAGTGCCTGAGCGGCGGGAATGTTGCTGCCGCCTTCGCCGATTGCAATCACGAGCTCGATCTCGTGGTGCAGGTCCTGGGTTAGAGGCGGGTAGGGGATCGTGCCGCCATCGTCGCTGACGGCATCTGCAGGTTTCATGAATATGAAGGGCGGTTCGCGGTCCGGATCCGCGCCCATCTCGCGGGCATGGGCGGCGTAGTTTCGGCCGACGCAGAAGACGCGGCGCACGGGGAAGCGCTTCGTGTCACCTTCTATTGCAATGGATGGCGTTTCAGGTGGATTGATCGCGTATGCAGTCATGAATGTCCCTCCGGAACGCAAGACATGACGCGTTTGCGCGCTCCGCACAATGGGGCGGCGCCGACCTTTTGGACAGCGCCGCCCGATAGGCTTAACCGAAGACCTTTTTTACGGCCTTCGCGGTCGCATCGACAACCTTGTCTGCCTCTTCCCGCGTCAGGCAGAGCGGGGGCGCGAAGCCGAGAATGTCGCCTTGCGGCATGGCGCGGCCAATGACGCCATTCTCCAGGAGGGCGGCGGCCATCTGCGGACCGATCTTCTCGGAGGCGTCGAAGAAGCTGCGCGCGTGCTTGTCCTTGGCAAATTCGACGGCGCAAAGCATGCCTTCGCCGCGCACATCGCCAACATGGGCATGTTCGCCGACAGCATCTTTCATCGCCTGGACGAAGTAGTTGCCGGTCTCGGCTGAGTTCTTCACCAGGTCGAGACTGTCCACCAGCTTCAGATTGGCGATGCCTGCTGCCGCGCCGATCGGGTGGGCGGAATAGGTCCAGCCATGGCCGATGGGGCCGTTTTCATCCGTACCCTTCTCCAGAACTTCCCACATCTTCTTGCCGACGATGGAGCCGGAAAGCGGGGCATAGGCGGAGGTAAGGCCCTTGGCGATGGTGATGAGGTCCGGCTCAATGTCGTAGTGCAGCGAGCCGAACATGGAGCCGAGACGACCGAAGCCGGTCACGACCTCGTCGGCCACGAGCAGGATGTCGTGCTTCTTCAGGACGTTCTGGATCTCCTGCCAGTAACCTGCAGGTGGCGGAACAATGCCGCCCGTGCCAAGCACCGGCTCGCCGATGAAGGCGGCAATCGTGTCGGCGCCTTCGCGTTCGATCAGCGCTTCCAGTTCGGCCACGCAATGGGCGGTGAACTGTTCCTCGCTCATCTCCGCTTTCGGGCGGCGGTAGTAGTAAGGCGCTTCGGTGTGCAGAACCTGTGCGAAGGGCAGATCGAACTTCTTGTGGAAGAGCTCGAGACCGGTCAGCGAACCGGTCATAAGGCCGGAGCCGTGATAGCCGCGCCAGCGCGAGATGATCTTCTTCTTTTCCGGGCGACCCAGAATGTTGTTGTAGTACCAGATCAGCTTGACATTGGTCTCGTTGGCATCCGAGCCGCCAAGGCCGAAATAGACCTTGGACATGCAGTCGGGTGCACGGTCCAGGATCATCTTCGACAGCGTGATGGAGGCTTCCGTGCCGTGGCCCACATAGGCGTGGTAATAGGCCAGCTCCTTGGCCTGTTCGGCAATCGCGTCAGCAATTTCGGTGCGGCCATAGCCCACATTCACGCAGTAGAGGCCGGCAAAGGCGTCGAGCAGACGGTTGCCGTCGCGGTCTTCGATATAGACGCCCGAGCCGCCGGTGACGATGCGGTTGGCGCTTTCGCCGCGCGCATGCTGCGCCAGATGCGTGGACGGATGAAAGAAATTCTCGCGATCCCACTGGTCGAGCTGGTCATTTTTCAAAAGCATGTTTTTTCTCCTTCTCGGTTCCGGCAGGTCAGATCTGACGGCAGACATATTTGATGTTGGTATAGGCCTCCAGCCCGTGGCGCGAGCCTTCGCGGCCAAGTCCGGCCTGTTTCACCCCGCCAAAGGGGATGGGGGCGCCGGTGATCTTGGTACGGTTGACCGCTACCATACCGAATTGAAGGCCGCGCGACAGGCGCGCAATCCGTGACGGATCGGATGTGTGCAGATAGGCGCAAAGTCCGGTTTCGGTGTCATTGGCGCGCTCAAGGACATCATCTTCTGCATCGAAAGGCGTGAAGGCAGCGATGGGGCCGAAGGTTTCTTCACGGAAGATCTGTGCATCCTCCGGCACATCGGCCAGAACCGTTGGCTGGAAGAAATTGGCACCTGCTTCATGACGCTTGCCGCCTGTAACAAGGCGCGCACCGCGTGCCAGAGCATCGGCGACATGCTCCTCCTGCTTGGCAACCGCGCGCTCATGGATGAGTGCGCCGATATCGGGATCGGTCAGGCCGTTGCCGGTCTTCAACTGTTCCACCCTGCGGGTGAAGGCAGCAACGAAGGCATCATAGATGGGGCGTTCGATATAGAAGCGGTTGGCCGCCAGGCAGTCCTGGCCCGATGTGGCGAATTTCGCCGTCATTGCGCTTTCCACCGCGCGCTCCAGATCGCAATCGGCGAAAGCAATGAAGGGGGCATGGCCGCCCAGTTCCATCACCAGCTTTTTCACGGTCGGGGCCGACTGCTTGTAAAGCAGGCGACCGATTTCCGTCGAGCCGGTGAAGGACAGGATGCGCACATGGCGCGAGGCACAGATCGCGCCCACGACTTCGGCAGCTTTGCCGGTGACGATGTTGAAGACGCCTGCGGGAAGACCGGCGCGCTCGCCAAGTTCAGCTAGTGCGAGTGCGGAGAAGGGCGTCTCGGAGGAGGGGTGAGCGACCACCGTACAGCCTGCGGCGAGTGCGGCGGCAGCCTTGCGGGTGAGCATGGCGGACGGGAAGTTCCAAGGCGTCACCAGACCGGCAACACCCACCGGTTCGCGGGTGACCTGCATATCGGCATCGGGCAGGTGAGACGCGACGCTTTCAATTGCCACGCGCTTGGCTTCCTCGGCATAGAATTCGACGAAGGATGCGGCATAATCCATCTCGCCTCGGGCTTCCGACAGGGGTTTGCCCTGTTCGAGCACCATCAGGTGGGCGAGATCTTCGCGCGCTTCGATGATGAGCTGGTGCCAGCGCTTAAGGATGGCCGCGCGCTCCTGCGGTGCCTTTGCAGCCCATGCGGGGAAGGCGCGATTGGCTGCATCAATAGCTTTGAAAGTCTGATCCTCGCTCAGTGCTGGAACGCAGCCGACGCGCATTCCGTCGGCGGGATTGGTGACGTCGATGACTTGGTCATCCTCGCCGGCAACCCAGTGTCCATCCACATAGGCATATTCGCGAAACAGCCGCGGATCGGCCAGTTCTGCAAGCGAGGTCTTCTGCAAGGCTGCAAATGCATTCATGGCTCATCTCCATCGCGGGTGTTTTCGATGGAGCAATGATGGGGCCGGATGCGGCGAAGATTATTCGGGAGTTGAGGCTCGGCGCAGAAGAATCGGAGGAAAAATACCGTCTCGAAGCGCCAGTTCTTCTGCGGCTTCTAGTGCTCCTCGAACAGCACCTGCAGAGGCAGCGCGCCGGGGCGCTTCACGGGCTTCGTCACGATATAGGTGAAATAGCGAACGAGCCCCAGATGCGCCTCGAGAAGATGGTCGACGAGACGCTGATAGGTGTCGATGTCGCGAGCGATGATCTGCAGGATATAGTCGAAGCCGCCGCCAACCGCCCAGCAGCCATGGATCTCGTCGATCTTCTGGACTGCGCGTTCGAAGAGCTGGAAATTCTCCGCGCGATGCCCCTCAAGCTCCACCGCCATGAACACGGTGATGTGGGAGCCGAGTTTGCTCAGCGCCACTTCCGCACGGTAGCCGGTGATGATGCCGGCATTTTCGAGACGCTTCAGCCTTTCCCAGCACGGGGCAGGGGTGAGGTTCACGCGTTCCGCCAGTGCTGCCTTCGAGATGCGCCCCTCAGTCTGGAGAATCTGCAGGATCTTGAGGTCGCGGTCGTCGAGTTTCAGCATGGGCGAATCCGTTTCTAGATGCTGCGAGCCTATCAGCTCTGGATCACGCTGCCGAGTTTCGCCTCGCGCGCCATTTCCAGCGCATGGGTCGCAATCGCCGTGTCCTGTGCGCCGGTGCCCGTGAGGTCGCAGATGGTCACATCCTTTTCAGACCGGCGTCCGCTGGCCGTGCCGTTGATGATCTGGCCGAGCTCTGGAGGCATCGCGCCTTCCCAGAGGCCGGCCTCGATGCTGCTGCGCAATTCGCCAAGCTTCTCGCATTGGCTGACTCGGTCACAGACGAGAAGATCGGCAGCGCTCAATGCGCGCGGGTCAATCTCGTTCTTGCCCGCCTGATCGGAACCCATTGCGGTGATGTGGAGGCCTGGATGCAGCCATTCCGCTTTCAGGATCGGCTCGCGTGCCGGGGTGGTGGTGACGACCAGCTGGCTTTGGGCGACAAGGCGCGCGGGATCAGGTTCGGCAACGGCTTCCACGCCGAGGCGGGCGGCGATATCGGCTGCGCATGCCTCAGCCTTCGCCTCATCGCGTCCCCAGACAAGCACTTTGCGGAACGGGCGCACGAGATGGGCAGCCTCGATCTGCAGGCGGGCCTGGACGCCGGTGCCCATCACGCCTGCAACCTTCACCTCGCGTGGTGCCAGATGGCGCGCAGCAACGGCACCGGCGGCAGCGGTCCGGACATCTGTCAGATAGCCATTGTCGAGCAGCACTGCTTCCACGAGACCGGTGGTGGCCGAGAAAAGCATCATGAGCCCGTTCAGGCTTGGCAAGCCCAGCTTCGGGTTCTCGAAGAAACCTGGGCTGACCTTGATGGCGAAGCCTGCGAAGCCGGGAATATAGGCGGTCTTCACGTCCACTTCGCCATGGGCCTGCGGGATTTCCATGGACAGGATCGGCGGCATGATGACATCGCCCTTGCCGAGGGCGGCGAAAGCCTTCTCCACGACATCGACCGAAGCGCTATCGAGGCACACGCATTTGCGCAGATCCTGCTCGGTGAGGATGAAGATGTCACGCGCCATAAGGCTGCCCTTTCAGAACATCATTGCCCAACATCACGTCGCGACCGCTGACGATGTCGGTAAAGGTCTTCATGTCCACGTTTCGACCGGTGATGAGGGTGGCTGTTGGGCCATCAAGCCTGACCTTGCCGGCGAGAATGGCGGCAGCACCCACGGCGCTTGCACCTTCGCAGACCAGCCGGTCCTCGTAGTAGTGGAACTGCATGGCCCGATAGATCTCGCTTTCGCTGACGAGCACCACATCGTCGAGCAAGTCACGGCAAAGCTGCAGGGTGAGGGTGTTTTCCGTGCCTATTCCTCCGCCCAGCGAGTCGGCAAGGCTTGGCACTTCCTCCACGGAGACCGGCTTGTCGGCTTCGAGCGCGGCATGCATGGCTGCGCCGTTTTGCATGGAAATGCCGATCACGCGGATATTTGGTCTGATTGCCTTTGCAGCAAGGGCGATACCTGCCGCAAGACCGCCGCCGGATAGCGGCACGAGAATTGTGTGCAGGTCGGGCCACTGTTCCAGAAGCTCAAGCCCGATTGTGCCCTGGCCGGAGATGATATCCGCATGATCGAAGGGGGGGATTTCAGCGAAACCCTCTTCCTGCACGAGGCGAGTTGCCTCAATCTGCGCCTCATCCTGGCTGCGGCCGATGATGCGGGCTTCGGCCCCCAAGGCGCGGATGCCGTCAATCTTTGCCTGCGGCACGAGTTCGGACATGCATATGATCGCCTTCAAGCCGCGCCGTGCGGCGGCATAGGCAACGGCTCGCCCGTGATTGCCGGTCGAGCAGCAGGTGACGCCGGGCGCATCTGCCGGCAACCGGCTGGCGGCATTGGCTGCTCCGCGCAATTTGAACGCGCCGGTGTGCTGTCCGATCTCGAGCTTGAGCAGGACATCAAAGCCCGATCTTTCCGTAAGGGTGGGGCTTGGCACCAGTGGCGTGTCCAGCGCGGCCATCGCGCCGATTGCCTGCCGTGCGGCGAGTATGTCAGCCAGAACCGGAATCAATGCTATCTCGCCCTCTTGTATACATCGCATAGGGTATCTTGTTGTACGTGAACCAATCAATCACGAAAACGACCAGAAATGCCGCTATTGTTATGGAAGCGGATCGCGTGTTGTATACAAATGTGGTTGTTACCCATCGCACGGCTCTAGCGGAGATCGCCATGCCATCCACTGCCCTTCCTTTCAGTCAGATTGAATATGCCACCCGTCTTGCCAAGACGCGTGATGCGATGGAAGCAAAGGGGATCGACCTTCTTTTCGTCGAAGACCCATCCAATATGGCCTGGCTCACCGGCTATGACGGCTGGTCCTTCTATGTCCATCAGGGCGTCATCGTCTTCAAGGACCAGGACCCCATCTGGTGGGGGCGCTCCATGGACGGCAATGGGGCGGTGCGCACGGTCTATATGGATGACGACCGCGTGCTGCGTTATCCGGATCACTATGTGCAGGCCAACACGCTGCATCCCATGCAGCATCTGGCCGAGATCATCCGCGCCTATGGCTATCACAACCAGCGGATAGGGGTGGAGCTGGAGAATTATTACTTCTCCGCCAAGGCCTATCTGGTTCTGCAGGAAGAGCTTCCGGATGCGAAATTCGTGGATGCCACGGCACTGGTAAACTGGCAGCGTGCGGTCAAGTCCGACGAGGAGATCACCTTCATGCGCCGTGCGGCGCGCATCTCCGAAAAGATGATCGACGGCATTGTCGAGCGCATTGAGCCGGGCATGAAAAAGAATGATCTTGTGGCCGAAATCTATGCCGATGCGATTCGCGGTGTCGATGACGACTGGGGCGAGTATCCCGCAATCGTTCCGCTTCTGCCGTCAGGCTCGGACGCCGCTGCGCCGCATCTGACCTGGGACGGGCGCCGTTTCGAGGAGGGGCAGGCGACCTTTTTCGAGATCGCCGGGTGTTATCGCCGTTATCACGCGCCGCTGTGCCGGACCGTCTTTCTTGGTCAGCCGCCACAGCACATGCTGGATGCGGAGAAGGCGCTGGTGGAAGGCATCGAGGCTGGGCTGGAGATCGCGCGCCCGGGCAATCGGGCAGGGCAGATCGCCGATGCGCTCTATGGTTCGCTTGAAAAGGCCGGCATCAAGCGCGACGGGCGTTGTGGCTATCCGATCGGCATTTCCTATCCGCCGGACTGGGGCGAACGCACCATCTCCCTGCGTCGCGAGGACGAGACCGTCCTTGAAGCAGGCATGACCTTCCATTTCATGCCGGGTCTCTGGATGGCGGACTGGGGGCTGGAAATCACCGAGAGCATCCTGATCAAGGAAGACGGCCCGGCCGAGGCGCTGTGCCGCCGCCCGCGCGAACTGATCGTGAAGAACTGAGGCAGACATGGACCATCTTGCGCGCGCCAAGGGGATACTGGGCGAACTCATCGCCTTTCCGACGGTCTCGGCGGACAGCAATCTGCAGCTGATTGCCTATGCGTCCGAGTTGTTGTCCCATGTTGGTGCGCGCATCTCCGTGATGCGTGACGAGACCGGCACCAAGGCCAATCTCTTCGCCACACTGGGGCCTGAAGGTGACGGTGGAGTCGTTCTATCGGGCCATTCGGATGTCGTGCCGGTGGATGGGCAGAACTGGACCTCAGATCCCTTCGCCATGCGCGAAGAGGGTGGCCTGCTTTACGGTCGCGGTACCTGTGACATGAAGGGCTTCATCGCCTGTTGTCTCGCCATGGCACCCGAATTTGCCGCGATGGAGCTGAAGCGTCCGCTGCATTTTGCCTTCACCTATGATGAGGAGGTGGGCTGCATGGGCGCGCGTTCGCTCGTGGAAGAGTTGAAGCGCATGGAATTGCGACCGTCTGCTGCAATTATCGGCGAGCCGACATCCATGCGCATCATCGAGGGTCACAAGGGCTGCTTCGAATACACGACCGAGTTCACGGGCCTTGCCGGCCATGCTTCGCGGCCGGAGCTTGGGGTCAATGCGATCGAATACGCCATGCGCTATATCAACCGGCTCATGGCGCTGTCGGAAGAATTGAAGGAGCGCGCACCTTCAAACCGGTTCTCCCCGCCCTGGACCACACTACAGGTCGGGCGCGTGGAAGGAGGTGCGGCGCGCAATGTCATCGCTTCCCATGCGCGTGTCGAATGGGAAATGCGCCCCGTCGTCGATGCAGATGCTTCTTTCGTGAAGGAGAATATCACGTCCTATGTCGATGAGGTGCTGCGGCCGGCCATGCAGGCAATTCATGCAGAGGCGGATATCGTCACGCATGTCATAGGCGAGGTTGAAGGGCTGGAGCCGGTGGAGGAATCCGAGGCCCGGCGTATCGTTTCCGAACTCACGGGTCTGACCGAGGCGGAAGTGGTGGCTTTCGGAACGGAAGCAGGGCTTTTCCAGACCGCAGGCATGTCGGCGGTGATCTGCGGGCCAGGCTCCATCGACCAGGCGCACAAGCCCGACGAGTTCATCTCGCTTGCGCAGATGGACGCCTGTCTGGGGATGCTGGAACGGTTGGGAGCGCGGCTCTCGTGACGCAGGAACCCGGTACCAGTGAAGCTCGCGCCCGCTATGACAGGATCTACGCGACATTGCGCAAGCGCATATGCCTGCTCGACTACCCGCCTGGGCGGCGTTTGCGCGAAGAGGATCTGGCCGAGGAATTTCACGTCAGCCGCACGCCCATTCGCCGCGTGCTGGCACGGCTCGAGGATGAGGGGCTTGTGCAATCGGTTCATGGTGTCGGCACCATCGTCACCGACTTCGACATCGAGAGCCTGAGCGAAGTGTACCGCCTGCGCATCGAGCTTGCCGAATTGACGGGCAAACTGTCACCTGTTGCGCCTGACGAGGCGCTCATCCGGGAACTGGCGGAACTTGAGGGGCGGGCTCAGGACCTTCTGCGACTGCCCGACGCGCGGGAGTTCGCGCGTCTCAACATGGAATTCTTTCATCTCCTTCAGTCGCTGACTTCCAATGAGCCTCTGCGCCAGGTCAGCGAACGCCTCTATTTTCAGACCACTCGTATCTGGTTGAAAACGGCCTCTCGCCTTGGTCACTATCGCAATGTCCTTCGCGAGGAGGTGGATGCCTTCATCCGCGAGATGCGCGACGTTTCACTCGCATTGGAAAGCGGTGATCTGGCCGCGGTCGGCCACATCCGTCGCGCGCATATCTCGATGAGCTATTCACGCCTGCTGGCCAAGGCGCAGTCCTCGGCAGCACCTCCGGCAGCCAATAGTATTTGAGCAGGCTTGGTTTCTTGCGTGATTGCTGAAAAAATCAGCAGAAGATAGTGCATGGCGCATAAATGTGCATCAATATCGCGGTGTGGTGCTGCAGTGCAGCAGCCGAAACGCAGGAAAGTTCAGCAGTTTCGAGTTTGGCACGCTTCCTGCATGGTTATTGGCGAGGGTCCAGAGGGGACAACTCGAAGCGCCGGAAACAAGGCGCGATTGACCGCAAACAGGCTGCCGGAACCTCCTCCCTCCGGCAGCCTGTTTTTTCAGCTGCACCATGATTGCTTGTGGCCCCGCCATTTGTGGGCAAGGCCCTCGGCGACCAGATAATCGCCGACGGATCGACCCTTGTGAGTGATTTTCCTCAGCTTGCGGCCATAGACGTCCCTGTCCCGTCCGACACCGCTCTGCAGCTTTATCGGTCCCTGATTCATCAACTCCTGCAGCCGCTTTTGCGCGCGCGCGGCCAGTTCCGCCTCTCTCCTGCATTGGGGGCTGAAAAGCTCGGGAGTATTGATGTCGGAAAGCCTGATCTTGTCTCCACGCACATATACCGTATCGCCGTCCACGATACAGTTGACCCGCGGGCCGTGGCCGCAGATCCCGAAACGGGCATGGGTGGTATCTTCGGGCGTTGGTGCATAGGCGAGGAACGGCACGAAACGTGCGAGCTCGCCTGGCACGGAAAGATAGTAACCTGCGGCGAAGGCCATGCATGCGGCAAGCACGGCAAGGCCATAGAAGTCCTTCAGAATGCGCAATATGCCACTCTGGCTGCGCTTTCTATACCGACCTGCTTCTGGTTGGCGACCACGGCCCATCAACTCGCCCCTCCTTCACGAGGGGATGATGAGGCAGACCTTTTTCTGTTTGGTTCAGGAAACACGTGGAATTTTAACGACGCGGTCGGGCAGGGATAACCTCGTTACGCTTGTTCATTGGACGCGCTTCACCAGAGCGCCTAGAGTTTGGTGGCAATGCTGTTTGGGAGGCAGCTTCCATGATCAAGATCTATATTTCGGCCATACTCATCGTCTTTGGCGGCGTGGCAGCCTGGGCGGATGCCCACAAATCCGCTGATGATGACACCGAGACCTTTGAACTGTCGCTGAATGCGGAGGATGTGGATCTGGAGGCGGCGGAGGCGATCTTCAAGAAGAGCTGCCGCGCCTGCCACGGGAACAAGGCGCAGGGCGTCGCCAGCTATCCGAAGCTGACCGACAAGGAGCCCGAGCATATTGCCGACAGGCTCGTCACCTATCGTGCGCGGGAGCGGGTTGGCCCGAACTCCGCGCTCATGTTCCAGCCAGCGAAGAAGCTGAGCAACGAAGATATTGCCGGTCTCGCGGTCTATGTAACGAGCGCTTTCGACTGATCGCTACAAGTGCATGATCGGCGATGGCCGAACTGACTCGCTAGATTTTCCGGATGGGACTACACTGATGCCGGGCTTCGGTGCGGCAACGAACGTGAGTTCAAGAGCCCGGTCACGTTTGGAAAAATCCAAGGGAGGATAACATGGCTCATCTCAAGCCGTGGGTCGCATCACTATTCGCCGGTACAGCAATGATCATTGCGCCGGCCTTTGCCCAAAATGGAATGAACACAACCAGCCTTCAGCATGAAGTCGTGGTGGAGGGGTTGGAAAATCCGTGGGACATGGCGTTCCTCGATGATGGCACAATGCTCTTCACCGAGAAATGCAAAGGCCTTTCCGTGCGGTTGCCAGATGGCACCGTCAATGCCCTATACGGGATGGGCGACACCGAAGGATATGCTGCGAGCGGTACTGATCTCTTCTGTGAAGGTCAGGCCGGAATGATGGGTGTGGCGTTCGACCCGGACTTTGAAAACAATCGCCGCATCTATGTCTATGCCACCTCGAACATGTCCGACCCGCATACCAACCGGCTGATGCGGTTCACACTCAATGAGGACTTCACTGCCGTTTCCGACCGAACCGATATCGTGGACGATGTCCCGTACAAGATGGAGGCCTCTGATCACCCCTTCGGCGGGGCGGGGGCTCACAATGGCGGGCGCGTGCGCTTCGGGCCTGATGGTGCGCTCTGGCTGACGACCGGCGACAACCACAATGAGGAAGTGCCGCAAAGCCCGACGCTCATGGGATCCAAGGTGTTGCGCATTGACACGGACGGCAATGCCCACCCTGACAACAATCCGCCAGAAGGCTTTGACAAGCGCACCTACACCTATGGTCACCGCAATGTTCAGGGCATCGCCTTCCATCCCGAGACCGGTCAGGCGATCACTGCCGAGCATGGTCCCTGGCATTCGGATGAAATCACCGTGCTCGAGAATGGCGGCAATGCCGGGTGGGATCCGCGTCCGAACATGGCGGGCAGGGGCGATTGTCCCGATGACTATTGCGGGTACATGCCCAACCAGAACGAGGGCATGAACCGCTATGAGCGGGCCGCTTTCATGCCGATGACGGATCTCGAGACCTATCCGGATGCCATGCCACCGGTCTGGACGAACAATGGTTGGTCGCAGGGCACCTCATCGGCTGTCTTCCTGGAAGGCGAGCAGTGGGGTGACTGGAACGGTGCCATGGTCGTTGGCATCATGGGGATCGGCTTTGGCGGTACTCCGATCGGGCAGCGGATCGATGTCATCGAGTTCGCGGAGGAAGATGGCAGTCTTGTTGTCGAAGATGTCACCGAGATGACGCTTCCCATGGAAGCAGGGCGTTTCCGCTCGGTCGTGCTCGGTCCGGATGGCAGTCTGTATACTGCAGTGGATGAAGGCATGATCCACAAGCTTACGCCCGGAAGCTGATCAATCCTTTGGCCGCGCTATTCAGTTGGCGCGGCCATATCGCTCCGGATCATGCTCTGAGGGATCTCGAAACGCTGGTCGTCGACGCGAATTCGGTATGTGCCGTCGTCGAGCCGCCAGTCCGAATCCGTGCCCACACCCGACATGGTGGCGTTGCCGCGGACAAATCTCCCGTCAGTAAATGTCAGCATCCGCCTGAAGCCGCTCGGGAAGGTCACCACGATTGCCGCCGAATTCTGCACATGAGCGACTGCGGCCTTGCAGGTCGCCAGGGCATCGCCGGCATTCTGCGCACAGAATAAATCGCCGCGTCGATCGAAATCTCCGGACCTGGCCCTCTGTGAGGCAGCCATCGGGTCTGCAATTGCTGGGAACGACAGTAAAGACAATGTGAGGCTTGCGACCAGTCTTGTGAAGCGCATGGTTCTGCTTCTCCTAGGCATCAGGCACATCACGAAGCCTAACCCCACAAGGTGCCTGAAGGCGAAGCAATAATGTGTGGCAGCAAGCGGCCGCGCACAACGCGACGAGCGGCTACAAGGAAGCGCTGCTCAAAGAAAATGAGGAGGCGTGAGCCTCCTCATTTTTCACCCTAAGACCGTTGGACTGCGCGTACCTCAGCTACAGCCGCTCGTCGCGCCGCAGGTGTCGCATTTCTCGCAGGTGCCGTTTCTCACCATGGTGAAGTTCTGGCATTCCGAGCACATATTGCCGGTATAGCCCTGCATGATTGCAGCCTGGCGGCGGTGGGCTTCTACCTTCTTGGCGTCGGCGGCTTCGGTGGCTGCTTCGTCGGTGAAGACGGCATTGATGCCTTCTTCTTCGGCGATTTCCTCCGCCATCTCCTTCGCACGCTCCTCATAGTCGCGGCGGAAGGCGGTTGCTTCCTCGGCCATGCCGGAAGGCTTGAGTGCCGTGGCCCCGATGGAGGTGACATTGGAGGCCGTGGTGGCCTGCCGCTTCGGCTGGTCGGTGTTGGCGGCCTGGCCTTTCGGTTCGGCCTTGCCGGTCACGACCTTGAAGGGGGCCGCACCACGGGTGAGGCCGCGTGAGAAGGGCGTTGCCTTGCCTTCATTGATGCCGCGGCCAAGGGCCGTGTTGGTGAAGTCGGTCGTGTCGACATGGGCCAGATCAGAACGTCCCAGATAGGAGACGGCCAGTTCGCGGAACACATAGTCGAGGATCGACGTGGCGTTCTTGATCGCGTCATTGCCCTGCACCATGCCGGCCGGCTCGAACTTGGTGAAGGTGAAGGCCTCCACATATTCCTCAAGCGGCACGCCATATTGCAGGCCGAGCGAAATGGCGATGGCGAAGTTGTTCATCATCGCACGGAAGGCGGCACCTTCCTTGTGCATGTCGATGAAGATCTCGCCCAGACGCCCGTCATCGAATTCGCCCGTGCGCAGATAGACCTTGTGGCCACCCACCACAGCCTTCTGGGTATAACCCTTGCGGCGGTTGGGCAGTTTTTCGCGGTCGCGCACGACTTTCTCGACGATGCGCTCGACGATCTTTTCGGAAACCTTTGCGGCCTGGGCAGCCGTTGGCGCTGCTGCCAGTTCCTCGATCAGATCGTCCTCGTCATCATCCTCATCGGCCAGAAGCGAGGCGTTGAGCGGCTGGGAGAGCTTGGAGCCATCGCGGTAAAGCGCATTGGCCTTCAGCGCCAGCTTCCAGGACAGCATGTAGGCCGCCTTGCAGTCCTCAACCGTTGCATCATTGGGCATGTTGATCGTCTTGGAGATCGCGCCGGAGATGAAGGGCTGTGCTGCCGCCATCATGCGGATGTGGCTTTCCACCGAGAGATAGCGCTTGCCGATCTTGCCACACGGATTGGCGCAATCGAAGACAGGCAGGTGCTCGTCCTTCAGATGCGGTGCACCTTCAAGCGTCATCGCTCCGCAGACATGGATGTTGGCGGCCTCGATGTCCTTCTTGGAGAAGCCCAGAGCCGGCAGCATCTCGAAGGAGAAGTCGTCGAGCTGCTCATCCGTGAAACCCAGCGCTTCCTTGCAGAATGCTTCGCCCAGCGTCCACTTGTTGAAGACAAACTTGATGTCGAAGGCCGACTTCAGGGCGGTGTTAAGCGTCTCGATGACCTCGTCGGTAAAGCCCTTGGCCTTCAGGCTGGTCGGGTTGATGCCCGGTGCCTGGTTCAGATTGCCGTGGCCGACAGCATAAGCCTCGATTTCCGCGATCTGTGCCTCGGAATAGCCCAGCGTGCGCAAGGCTTCGGGGACGGCACGGTTGATGATCTTGAAGTAGCCACCTCCGGCAAGCTTCTTGAACTTCACCAGCGCGAAGTCTGGCTCGATGCCGGTCGTGTCGCAGTCCATGACCAGCCCGATCGTGCCGGTGGGCGCGATGACGGTCGCCTGCGCATTGCGGTAGCCGTGCTTCTCGCCAAGCTCGATGGCGCGATCCCAGGCAGCCTTCGCATGCTCCACGAGATCGGAGTAGGGGCAATCCTCTGCCTTGATCGGCACCGGATTGACCGCGAGCTTCTCGTAGCCGTCTGCCTCGCCATATGCGGCGCGGCGATGATTGCGCATGACGCGCAGCATGTTGTCCGCGTTGCGCTCATAGTCGGGGAAGGGGCCAAGCTCACCGGCCATCTCGGCCGAGGTGGCATAGGCAACGCCCGTCATGATTGCCGTCAGCGTCGCGCCAATCGCGCGGCCCTCGTCGGAATCGTAAGGGATACCCGACGTCATCAGGAGGCCGCCGATATTGGCATAGCCCAGGCCCAGCGTGCGGTACTCATAGGAGAGCCTGGCGATTTCCTTGGAGGGGAACTGAGCCATCATCACCGAGATTTCGAGCACCATGGTCCACAGGCGGACCGTGTGCTCATAGGCGGCGATGTCGATGGAACCATCCTTGTTGCGGTATTGCAGCAGGTTCATCGACGCCAGATTGCAGGCCGTGTCGTCGAGGAACATGTATTCCGAACAGGGGTTGGATGCGCGGATCGGACCGGCGGCCGGCGAAGTGTGCCAGTCGTTCATGGTCGTGTTGAAGTGCAGGCCCGGGTCAGCGGAAGCCCATGCGGCATAGCCGATCTTGTCCCACAGATCGCGCGCCTTCACGGTCTTGGCGACCTTGCCGTCGATGCGGTTGATGAGGTTCCACTCGCCGTCGGCCTCGACGGCACGCAGGAAGTCATCCTTGATGGAGACGGAATTGTTGGAGTTCTGGCCGGAAACGGTGAGATAGGCTTCCGAATCCCAATCCGTGTCGTAGGTCTTGAACTCGATATCCGTATAGCCCTGCCTGGCGAACTGGATGACGCGCTTGATGTAGTTCTCTGGAACGGCGGCCTTCTTGGCAGCCTTCACCTCGCGCTTGAGGGCAGGGTTCTTGGTGGGCTCGAAGCAATCGTCATTTGCGCCTTCGCAGTTAACGCAGGCCTTCATGATGGCTTCAAGATGCTTCTTGACGATCTTGGAGCCGGTGACGAGGGCAGCAACCTTCTGCTCTTCCTTCACCTTCCACTCGATATAGTCCTCGATATCGGGATGGTCGGCATCCACGACGACCATCTTGGCCGCGCGGCGGGTCGTGCCGCCGGACTTGATGGCGCCTGCAGCGCGGTCGCCGATCTTGAGAAAGGACATGAGGCCTGAGGACTTGCCGCCACCGGACAGCTTTTCGCCTTCACCGCGCAGATGCGAGAAGTTGGAGCCCGTGCCGGAGCCATATTTGAACAGGCGCGCCTCGCGGACCCAAAGATCCATGATGCCGCCTTCATTGACCAGATCGTCCCCGACGGACTGGATGAAGCAGGCATGGGGCTGCGGGTGTTCGTAGGAGGATTTCGACTTGGTCAGCTTGCCGGTGAACGGGTCCACATAATAATGACCCTGGCCGGGCCCATCGATGCCATAGGCCCAATGCAGACCGGTGTTGAACCACTGCGGAGAATTCGGCGCGACGCGCTGGGTTGCGAGCATGTAGCAAAGCTCGTCCATGAAGGTCTGTGCATCGGCTTCCGAATTGAAATAGCCGCCCTTCCAGCCCCAATAGGTCCAGGTGCCGGCAAGACGGTTGAAGACCTGAGCAGCACTGGTCTCCGAGCCGTAGCGTTCGTCTTCAGGCAGTTCCGCAAGCGCTTCCTCATCGGCTACCGAACGCCACAGGAAGGAGGGGACGGAGTTTTCCTCGACCTTCTTCAGGCGTGCGGGCACGCCGGCCTTGCGGAAATATTTCTGCGCAAGAATGTCGCTTGCGACCTGGCTGAACTGCGCCGGCACATCGATGTCGGCAAGGCGGAAAACCACCGAGCCGTCCGGGTTCTTGATTTCGCTCGTCGCCTTGCGGAAGGGAACCTCCGCATAAGGTGACTGGCCTTCCTTGGTGAACCGCCGTTCGATGCGCATGATCGTCCCTTTTCCGTCCTACTGTTGAGCGTTCAGGCTGCTGCTCAAGCTTGTGCCCAAATGCCCGGTCCGCCTATCGATGCCGACAGCTTTCCGCCGGCTGATCCGTGAAGCCAATCCGCAATCCATCCCACGAATCGAGACCCGGAACGGGGTCAATTCGTGAAGAAGGCCTCGACATGCGGGCCGGCATTGTCCTGACGCTGCTGGTGAAGCTCTGTTCAAGAGAATTCACACTATCTAGTATCAAGGCTAATCGCTACCGCTAAATATAGTATTAACAGATTGCTAGTGCCAGCCCTGATGCATGCGCCCCCGCCGCAATTTTCCACCTTCGCCAGGGACGAAGGCACCCGGCTGCCGGCTGCGACAAAACCGGCAGTTTTACAATAACTCTGTTGTACGGGATGACCGACTGCTTGACTTCCGGTCGCGCCCCCCAATCGAGCGCATCTTTATAAAAAGCGACTCGATTGGAAGCGTCAAGGGATCGTTTTATCTCGATTCTATGACGCTAGATGTTGTGTGTAGCCTATGTGGATATCGGGGACGGAGTGCTTCTGAGCTTGCTCGTGTAAAAAGCGCACCACCCCGCAGCGCATCATCTTCAGGAAACCGCGTTGAGGCCAAGGAATATGATGGCTGCTAGTATCGCGGCTGCCGGCACTGTCGTCACCCATGCAGCAACAATGGTTGTCACATGGGCACGGCGGACAAGCTTGCGCCGCACCACTTCTTCACGGGACATCTTCCCGTTGGTGGCCTCATCATCCCCCAGGATGATGGTGGCAGCACCGACGCTCTGCTCGGGAACACGCAAACCCTTGCGTTCCATGTAGCGGCGGCGGCGTTTGGACTTGGCGGTGTACCATTCGCGGAAAAATCCAACGCCGAAGATTGCGCCCACTGCCGTGTGGGTCGAGCTGACCGGGAGGCCAAGGCCGGAAGCGATGATGACAGTGATCGAGGCCGAAAGGGCAACGCAGAAGGCGCGCATCGGATTGAGCTTGGTGATCTGCTCGCCAACCATGCGGATCAGTTTCGGGCCGAACAGGATGAGACCGAACGAGATACCGGCAGCACCGATCACCATGACCCAGATCGGGATGGCGACTTCTGCACTTACGGTGTCCGCCTGCGCCGTGAAAACGATGGCGGCCAGCGGACCGACCGCATTCGCAACATCGTTCGCACCATGAGCGAAGGACAGGAGACAAGCCGATATCACAAGCGGCATCTTGAACAGCTTGCGCAGTGACTGGTTGCGGTTTTCCATGCCCCGCGACTGGTTGCGCACCCGGAAGTGGGAAACAAACCAGGTCAGCAGGAAACAGATCAACCCGATCAGAATAATCGTCAGCTGATCGATCTTGACGATTTTCTTCAGTCCCTTGGTCGCCAGATAGGCACTGAACGCACCTGCCATGATGGCGATCAGGAGGGGTACCCACCGACGCGCTGCGGCAATCTTGTCATCCTGATAGATGATGAAGGTCTTGATGAAGGCCAGGAAAATGGCGGCCACGACACCACCCATGACGGGCGAGACGACCCAGCTTGCCGCAATCTGCGACATGGTTCCCCAATCAACGGCAGAGAATCCGGCAGCAGCAATGCCAGCGCCCATGACGCCGCCGACCACCGAGTGTGTGGTGGAAACAGGCGCGCCGATCCAGGTCGCAAGATTGATCCACAAGGCCGAGGATATAAGTGCGGCCATCATCGCGCGAATGAAGACAGCCGGCGTACTGACGGCTTCGGGAGACACGATACCTTTGGATATCGTCCCGACCACGTCGCCGCCGGCAATCAACGCGCCTGCACTTTCAAAGACGGCAGCGATGATGAGCGCACCGGTAAGGCTCAATGCGCGGGAGCCCACTGCCGGGCCGACATTGTTGGCGACATCGTTCGCGCCAATATTCAAGGCCATATAGGCGCCGATTGCAGCCGCAGCGATGATGATGACCGCCTTCGGCTCGCCAATCACGTAGATGGAGGCGAACACACCAGCCAGCGCCAGGAAGAGAAGGCCGAGACCCGGCGCGACCAGGCCGCGAGCGACAAGGCTGGTTGCCTCTTCAACATGGACGAGCTTGTCGAGATCCTTGTCGAGGGTCTGCTTTCTAGGTGTCGTCGAACTTTCGGTCATTGTACTACGTCGCGCGCCTGAGAATTGTTTGCTAGTCGCCTAAGTATTGTGAAGCCGAGACTCAAGACGCCAGGGCCGACAAGTTGCTTCAGGCCGCGATTTTCCGTGGAGAACCCTTGAAATTGCAGAGTATGGCGGCGAGATCGGCTTCGCGAACCATCTCGCCGGCTTCCTTCGGGGTGACCCAGCGGCGTTCCCGCTCGTTCTTTTCCGGCCAGATATCGGCGACGGAGGAGACCTGAAGAGCAAACACGGCGACTTCGCATCGCAGTTGGAGGCCGTTTGACCGCTTCTTGCGATATATGTAGCGCCCGGTCTCGTGACGCGATACGGCACCGGAAACGCCTGCTTCTTCCGCCGCTTCCCGTGCAGCGGCCTCCGCGAGGGTCTCGCGTCCCTCAGGCCAGCCTTTTGGCAGGACCCAACGCCCAGTATCACGGCTGGTGATGAGCAGGATTTCCACGACATCATCGCGCAGGCGCCAGGGCAAGGCTGCGGTCTGCACACGTGGAGGATTTCCGCCAAACAAGCGCCGAAGCTGCTCGGCGATGTTCAGGCGCCGCATGCTTTCAATCAAATCTCTACCCATCCCCATTCGCTACATGCTCCGTCAATGCGCCTGTCTCTGGCAGATGTCGTGAAGCAGTCTTGATGAGGAAAGTAGGGCTTCAGGCGAAATAAGCAAATGTCATGCGGTAGCAGGCTTGTCGGACCGGTCAGCCTGCCTCGCCTTCGGCGATCGGCTTCTGGTAGGAAAAGCCGAGATCCCATGGGAAATAGATCCAGGTATCCTGGGACACTTCCGTAATGAAGGTGTCCACGAGGGGACGGCCTTTAGGCTTCGCATATACGGTCGCGAAATGTGCCTTGGGCATCATGGCGCGCACGATGGCTGCCGTTTTGCCGGTATCGGTGAGATCGTCGACGATCAGGACGTCCTTGCCTTCATCTTCGAGTAGCTCAGGCGTGATGTCTTTCAAGACCTTGAGCTCACCTTGCGAAGAATAGTCGTGATAGGACGCAACGCAGACGGTTTCGATCAGGCGGATGCCCAATTCCCGCGAGATGATGGCTGCTGGAACGAGGCCGCCGCGCGTGATGCAGACAATTGCCTTCCATTTGCCGTTGACGCCCGCAAGGCGCCAGGCAAGCGCACGGGCATCGCGATGGAACTGGTCCCAGGAAACGGGAAAGGCTTTTTCGGGCAGGGCTGGCATCTTGTTGCTCCGGTACTTTCAGGCAGGGCGGGCCGGGTGCGGGGGAATTACCCGCAAAGTGCCGGAGAGGCAAGTAAGGTCGGCCTCAATGCGCCATCAAAGTGGGGACCGTCATGTTGCGCAGCATGTCGTGGGTCAGGCCGCCGAATATCATCTCGCTGATGCGCCCGCGAGCGAACGCACCCATTACGAGCAGGTCCGCGCCGCTTTCGGCCACGCAGTCGTTCATGGCCTGATACTGGCTGCGCCCCGCGCTCTCCTCTGTACGGACGGTGACATCGATGCGGTGGCGTGACAGCGCCTCGGCGATGGCCGTGCCCGCCATCGAAGCATCCTGCCTCAACGTGTCCATCGTATCCAAGACAAGAACTTCCACATTTTGTGCTTCCCGCATCAGCGGAAGCGCGTCGAATGCCGCACGCGTTGCCTGACGGCTGCCGTTCCAGGCGAGCATGATGCGCTTCGGCGCCGCTGTCTTTGCCGGCTTCATTCCGTGCGGAACAAGGAGGACCGGGCGACCGGTCTCGAACAGAAGCGCTTCCAGATCTGACTTTTCCTGCGCATCCGCATCCGGATCATTCTGGGCCGCCATTACCAGGTCGCAGCTTCGCGCGCTTTCGATGCCTGAGATGGCAGCGTCTCCAGCCACGGTTTCATAGGAGCGCCATTCGTGAAGAACGCCCTCGGCCTTCGCGCGGCGCTCGAAAAGCTCGCGAAGCTCGCCGTCATCTTCAGGATGCATCAGACCGGGGTCGATGATCGGCATGCCCAGCGGCGAAGCCGCCGTGATTGGCAGTGCACGTGCATGCAGTCCGATGAGATGCGCCTCGTGGCGCGCCACGAATGGAAGTGCATAGTCCAGCAATCCAGAGGCCGAGCCCTGGCGGTGAAGAATGCCTAGAATAGTGCGGTAGCTCATACGCCCCTCCTGTCGTCGCGATGAGGGAAGAACGGCGGCAAGCGCAAAGAGTTCAGAGCTTTTTCAGCATCTCTTCAACGGCTGCAGCTGCAGCTTCCATCTTTGCCTGGTCACGAGAACGTATCACAATCTCAGTCCAGAAACTGCCGTCCTGGTATTTCGGATAGGAACCGATGATCGTCTCGGGATGCGCAGCCTGTATCTCGCCCAAAGCTTCGCCGATAGTGCCTTCGCCGTGCTTGCAGGGCACGGTTGCGGACAGCAGTCTGGTTCCGGTCTTCAGCTGAGGTATCACATTGTCGAGCATGGCCTGGAAGATCGCAGGCACACCGGCCATCACATAGACATTGCCGATATTGAAGCCCGGGGCGACGGAGACCGGATTGGGAATATGTTTCGCCCCCTGCGGCATGCGCGCCATGCGCCGGCGGGCGGACGTATATTCGATCTCGCGCTTCGCATAGTGCTCACCAAGAAGGGCATCAGCCTTTTCATCAAACTCGCATGGCAGGCCGAAGGCGGCAGAAATGGCATCCGCGGTGATGTCGTCGTGGGTCGGACCGATACCGCCCGTCGTGAAGACATAGCTGTTGCGCGCGCGAAGTGCATTCACGGCCTCAACGATGGCATCCTGGTCGTCAGATACGATGCGCACTTCACGCAGATCGATGCCAACGGCCGTGAGCATCTCGGCCAAATGCCCGATATTTCTGTCTTTTGTTCTGCCTGAAAGGATCTCGTCGCCGATCACCACCATGGCTGCCGTGATTATGTCGCTCATAGCTCATCCCATTGTTCCGCCAAGCAAGTAGCGGGCTATATGTGATCCGGCAATGGGCGACGAACAGTGAACAGTGTGTGCTCGTTTCAGACCGTTGGTTGAACACTGTCGCTGCCCTAGCTGTGTCTGGTCAGTTTCATCAGCCGGGAAAGGCAAGGCATGACCAAGATACTCGTTCTCTACTATTCAAGCTGGGGCCATATGGAAGCCATGGCACGCTCCGCAGCAGAAGGCGCGCGTGAAGCCGGTGCCGATGTCACTATCAAGCGGGTCCCGGAACTTGTTCCGCAGGAGGTTGCGGAGAAGGCAGGTTACAAGCTCGACCAGGATGCACCTGTGGCAGAGCCTCTTGAGCTGGCCGACTATGACGGTTTCATCTTCGGCGTATCCACCCGGTTTGGCATGATGGCTTCCCAGATCAAGAATTTTCTCGACCAGACAGGTCCGCTGTGGGCCGAAGGCAAGTTGATCGACAAGCCCGCCACCGTCATCGCATCGACCGCCACGCAGCATGGCGGTGCGGAGATCGCGCTGGCTTCCACCCAGCTCGCCCTGCAGCATCACGGCATGCTCATCGTACCGCTGTCCTATGCCTATCAGGGGCAGATGGGGAATGATGTGGTCCGCGGCGGCGCACCCTACGGCATGACGACCACCAGCAACAGCGATGGTTCGCGCATGCCTTCGGAGCAGGAGCTTGAGGGCGCGAAATTCCAGGGCGAGCGTCTGGCGCGCATCACGGCCAAGCTGAAAGCCTGACAGTTCGCTGTCATTGTGAATATCCGGGCGGGCGGCCGAATGCAGCTGCCCGCCCCATTTGACCCTTGATTAGCATGCTTCAAGCGGCTACCGCTCTTGCCCGTGCGGACGTGGCGGAACTGGTAGACGCAAGGGACTTAAAATCCCTCGATCCTCGATCGTGCGGGTTCGATTCCCGCCGTCCGCACCAACATCATTCAAGGAACCGGAGCCGCGTGTTCGGCGATGACGCTCAGGAATGCGGGGCCGTAGCGGTCGAGCTTGGTTTCACCGATGCCGGCAATCCTGCTCAACTCTGCCCGTGAAGCCGGCCGGGTGGTCGCCATCTCGATCAGCACCTTGTCGTGGAAGATGACATAGGGCGGAATGTTCTGCTCCCTGGCGATCTGGCGGCGCTTTTCGCGTAGCGCCTGGAACACCAATTCGTGCTTTTCGGGGAGGGCCGAACGCTTGGACCTCGCCGCGCTCTCGTTCGTGACGGGCTTGGGACGCGGTTTGCGCAGCATGAGGGTCGGGCGCTCTTTCAGGAATTGAACTCCTTTTTCGGTCAGATGGAGCCCGCCATGGCCGGCACTGTCCGTCGCGATCAGACGCAATGCGATGATCTGGCGGAGGATGTCGCGCCAGATGGGGCGGGTGTAATCCTTGCCGATACCATAGGTCGAAAGCTTGTCGTGGCCGTTGGCCAAAACCTTCTCGTTCCTGGAACCCAGCAGAATATCGATGATGTGCGCCTGGCCGAAGCGTTCGCCGCTGCGATACATGCAGGATAGCGCCATCTGTGCAGGGATGCTCGCATCGAACATTTCCGGCGGGTTGAGGCATGTGTCGCAATTGCCGCAGGGCTCGCAGTCATCGTCGAAATAGTTCAGCAGCGCCTTGCGCCTACAATGGCCGGTCTCTGCCAGTCCCAGAAGCGCATCGAGCTTCTGTCGCTCCACATGCTTGCGAGCTTCAGGCGCGTCCGATTCCTCTATGAAGCGATTGCGCTGCATCACATCGCCCATGCCATAGAGCATCATGGCTTCGGCAGGCAGACCGTCACGGCCCGCGCGGCCGGTTTCCTGGTAGTAGGCCTCAATCGAACCGGGTAGATCGAGATGGGCCACAAAGCGGACATCGGGCTTGTCGATGCCCATGCCGAACGCGATCGTCGCGACAACCACCACGCCGTCTTCACGCTGGAAGCGGTGCTGCGCCTTCTCACGTGCGGCGCGGTCCATGCCCCCGTGATAGGCGATGGCCTCATAGCCCTGCTCACCCAGCCACTCGGCTGTTTCTTCCGTCTTGCGTTTGGAGAGGCAGTAGACAATGCCGCTCTCCTCCCGATGCTCGTTGAGGAAGGCGAGGAGTTGGCGGCGCGGGTCCGCTTTTTCGGTGATCGTGTAGCGGATATTGGGGCGGTCGAAGCCGGCCACGAAGCAGTCCTGCTCATCGATCTGCAGCAGTGACCGGATCTCTGCGCGCGTGGGCGTGTCGGCTGTTGCGGTCAAGGCCATGCGCGGTGTCGCGGGAAATATCTGTCCCAGATCGGCCAGGGCGCGATAATGGGGCCTGAAGTCATGTCCCCACTGAGACAGGCAGTGGGCCTCGTCGACTGCAACCAGCGACAAGGGCACATTGCGCAAGCCTTCCAGCGTGGCATCGCGCATGAGCGTTTCCGGTGCGACATAGAGAAGATCGAGCTCACCGGCATGGATCTGGCGCCAAAGGGCGCGTCTTGCTTCCCCGTCGAGGTCCGAGTTCAGCGCGGCGGCACGCACGCCGGCTTCACCCAGAGCCGTAACCTGATCCAGCATCAGGGCGATGAGGGGCGAAATCACGAGCCCCATGCCCGGGCGCGCCAGAGCGGGGATCTGATAGCACAGAGACTTCCCGCCACCGGTCGGCATGAGGACGAAGGCGTTATTGCCCTCGATCACATGGCGGATGATCTTCTCCTGCTGTCCGCGAAACGCGTCGTAACCATAGACGCTTCTCAGGATTTTCAGTGGATCGCCCGCCATTGCTCCGCCTGCATTCGAATCAGATCATGGTTTGCAATAGCAGGTCGTGCGTTCCGGTTCAGCCCGACGCATTGGCGCAGAGCATGTTGCTCCACCAACAAAGTGTTTCATCCAGTTTGCGCGCTGCTATTGGCTTTATTTGCGAATGGAGCGCTGGCACAGTGCCTCCAGACCTCTGGAGGGACAGGAATGAACAACAAGAAGCAGCATCGCAACGCCATGAAATCCTGGAGTGAGGTTGCCACAAGACTGGTTGACGTGGCGATGGGGCGGCAGCCAGCGGATCTGGTGGTGCGCAACGGCCGGTGGGTGAATGTGCACTCCGGTGAAATCATTCCCGGCACCGATCTGGCCATTGTTGAAGGCCGATTCGCCTATTGCGGATCGGACGCCAGCCACGCCATTGGCGAGAAGACGAAGGTCGTGGATGCGCGCGGGCGCTATCTCGTGCCAGGTCTTTGCGATGCGCATATGCATGTCGAGAGCGGTATGGTCACGGTGACGGAATTTTGCCGCGCCGTCATTCCGCACGGCACCACATCCATGTTCATCGACCCGCATGAGATCGCAAATGTGCTGGGTCTCGAAGGGGTGCGGCTGATGCATGACGAAGCCCTGGCGCAGCCTGTGAATGTCTTCGTGCAGATGCCTTCGTGCGTACCCTCCGCACCCGGCCTTGAAAATGCCGGTGCATCCCTCGGCCCTGACGATGTGGCGGATGCGATGCAATGGGAGAACATCATCGGGCTCGGTGAGGTGATGAATTTCCCCGGCGTGGCAGGCAATGACGGCACCATGGTCGGTGAGATCGCAGCCACGGTGAATGCAGGCAAGACCGTGGGCGGCCATTATGCATCACCGGAGCTGGGGCGCGCCTTCCACGGCTATGTGGCTGGTGGTGCGGAAGACGACCACGAAGGCACGCGCATGGAAGATGCCATCGCGCGGGTGAGGCAGGGCATGAAAGCCATGCTGCGGCTCGGTTCGGCCTGGTATGATGTGGCGAGCCAGATAAAGGCGGTCACGGAGCAGGGGCTTGATCCGCGCAACTTCATCCTGTGCACCGATGACAGCCATTCCGGAACGCTGGTGAACGAAGGTCATATGGACCGGGTCGTGCGCCACGCGATTGCGCAGGGTCTTGCTCCCGTTACCGCGATCCAGATGGCGACCATCAATACGGCAGAACATTTTCGCCTGCAGCGGGAACTGGGCTCGATCGCGCCGGGGCGTCGCGCCGACCTCCTCATCGTGTCTGACCTTGCCAGCCTGCAGATCGACGAGGTCTATGGGCGAGGGGTGCGGCTTGCGCAGTCAGGCAAGCTTGAGGCGGACATGCCAGCCTATCCCTATCCTTCAAGCGCGCGAGACACCGTGCGGATGGGCAAGACGCTTCAAAAGAGCGATTTCGATATCCCGGCACCGGAAGGCAGTCGCAGCGTCAAGGCGCGGGTTATCGGTGTGATCGAAAACCAGGCGCCCACGCGGGCGCTGACTGCTGAGCTCGGCGTGGCCAAGGGTATCGTCTCCATGGATCGCAGGAACGATGTCTGCCAGATCGCACTTGTCGAGCGACACCGCGGTACTGGTGCCGTCACCAACGGCTTCGTGTCCGGCTTCGGCTACACGCAGGATTGCGCGATGGCCTCGACGGTTGCCCATGATTCCCACCACATGATCGTGGTCGGAACCAACAAGGAAGACATGGCCATTGCCGCAAATCGCCTCGGTGAGGTGGGCGGCGGTGTTGTCATGATCTCCAGAGGCAAGGAACTCGCGCTGGTGGAGATGCCCATCGCCGGTCTGATGTCTGAGGAACGGGCCGAGATCGTTGCGGAAAAGGCTTCACGGCTGGCCGAGGCCATGCGCGACATGGGCTGCACCTTGAACAACGCCTATATGCAACACTCACTGCTGGCACTTGTCGTGATCCCGGAGCTTCGCATTTCCGATATCGGATTGATCGACGTCACGCGCTTCGAGAAGGTGGACCTGTTCCTCGACGACTAGCGCAGCGTCAGTCCAAGAACCTCGAATGGCGTGGTGATGATGATGTCCGCGGTGGTGCCGATCGTCTGGCCCACGCCGGAGCCAAGCGTCGAGATCCGTCCAGCGAGGTCGTCCTCGAAATCACCGTCCGTCTGGTCACGCAACAGACCCTGTCCCAGGAGCCGGACAAGAGCAGGGTTTTCCGCGAATGTCGTGTGGTTGAGCGCATCTCCACCGCTGACCGAGGTGACATCGATGACCGTGACCCCGAATTGCGCGAGGTCTTCAGCATAGGTGTAATCCCCAACCCTTGGCTTGTTGCCCGCGATCAGGCCGGACACGCTCAGTGCGCGGTCGCGCCGGGAGGTCAGCACGTAGAACGGCTTTTCAGGCGTGCCATAGCGGCGCATCTGGCTTTTGAAGACGTCGACATCGATATCGGGTGAGGCCAAGACCACATCGCCCAGGCGCCCCTGAAGTGTGGGGTCGCCGGCAATGGCCAACTGGCGCAGCGTTTCCATCATGAGCCAGCTGCCCATGGAATGGGCGACCAGATCGATGCGCTCCGCACCGGCCTCCACCACAAGGTTCAAGGTCTCTTCCAGCCGGTCACGTGCGGTCGTTGCGCTGTTGTTGTCATAGACATAGTCGATGGTTCGCGCTGCCGAGGCCCAGGTGAAGAGTATCGGGCTGCCTTTGTAGTCCGCGTCATGGACGACCTGCGTCATGCGATAGATGGCCTCATCGAAAGCCGTGTTGAAACCATGCACGAAGATGAGAGCGCGTCCGCCGCGCGCCTTGATGGAGCGGGAGAGGTCACGCTTGAAATCGCCCTTTGCGGGGAAGATGCCGATACTGTCGGCCGCGAAATAGCGCGCAGGGTCGGCGACAATCGGATTCGGGGCCTTCTCGATCATGCCCGCTTCATGAACGGCGGGAACCGTGACGCTGACCTTCGCGAAGGTCGTCTCATCCGCTCGATCGCCGGCATAGATGACGCCGGGTTGCGAGGAAAAGCCGCGGGATGTCGCGACGTAGAGATCGTGGCGCGCGGCAATGTCGCTATCGCTGGCGGGCGCGATGGTTTTTGCGATCAGCCGGTGCTGCTCGATGGTGCTGCATCCAGCCAGAAGGGTCGCAAGTGCAAAAAGCGTCGTCACGAGAGATGCGGAAGAAGAGGCCATCGGCCTATCGACCCCAGAAAACAGGCGTGAAGATGACGAGGACCGCAAGAATTTCAAGGCGTCCCAAGAGCATTGCGAGAGCCATGATCCATTTTGCCGCATCCGACAGCGGGGCAAAGGTGCCGGCAGGGCCGATGATGGGACCCAGACCCGGGCCTACATTCGTCAAGCCGGTCAGGGCGGCCGATATCGCGGTCACGAGATCGAGGCCCGTTGCAGCCAGCATCAGAATGATTACCGCCCAGATGACGAGGAAGGCCGACATGAACAGGACGACAGCGCGCTGCAGATCGTCTTCGACCGGGCGATCACCATAGCGCACGGTCAGCACGGTGTTCGGATAAACAAAGCGACGCAGACCATTGGCCAGAAGCTCGAACAGTATGAGGAACCGGTAAGCCTTGATGCCGCCCGTGGTGGAGCCAGAGCAGCCGCCAAGGAACATCGCCACGAAGGCAGCGGCAACGGCAAATGGTCCCCATTGACCGTAATCCTCGGTCGCATAGCCGGTCGTCGTGATGATCGAGACGAAGTTGAAGGCCGCGTGGGTCAGTGCATCGAGGAACGGTCTCTCGTCAGTGATGCGCAGATAAATGGCAACCGTCAGAACGAAAACCAGCACGTAGCCGCCATAGACCCTGATCTGCGGGTCGCGCAGGGAATCAAGACGACCCCGCACCAGAAAGAGTATCAGGATCGAAAAGGGCAGGGCCGCCAGGAACATGAAGAAGGTGCCGACCCAGAGGATGGCATAGTTGTCGGCGTAAAAGCCCATGGACGCGTCATGGGTGGAGAAGCCGGCGGTCGCAACAGTTGTCAGTGCATGGTTCAGGGCATCGAAGGCGGTCATGCCAGCCGCCGCATAGGCAAAGCCACAGGCAACGGTCAGTGCCGCATAGATGCTGACGAGCGCTACTGCAAAGGTGGAGAAGCGGTCGAAGGGTCGATCCTCGATGTCGGAGGATTCGATCTTGAAGTAGGAAACGCCGCCAACATTCAGGAATGGCAGGATGAACAGACCCAGGGCGATCACGCCTAGGCCGCCGATCCACTGAAGGATTGATCGCCACAGAAGCAGGCCCGGCGGAAGAGCATCCAGCCCCACAATCACGGTTCCGCCCGTTGCTGTTGCCGCCGAGACGGATTCGAATACCGCGTCGGCAAGCTTCAGCTCAAGCGAAGATGCTATCAGTGGGATCGAGCCGACGAGACAGGCGGTGAACCACAGCATGTTCACCACGAGAAAGCCGAAGCGGGAGGATATGGCCGGTGCGCGACCGCGCGTCGCCAGCGAGACCGCAAGTGCCAGGCCACCGGTAAAAAAGGACGAGAAGGCGAATACGCGCCAATCCTCGTTGCCATAATACAGATCGACCACGGCCGGAATGAGCATGGCAACGGACAGATAGATGGCGAAGACCGAGGCGATGTGGAGCGCAGTCCTGACAGCCAGATATTGCACGAATTATTGACCCCTAATCCCCAAAGCGCCAAGTGGCCTCGTCGCCCGCTTGAGCGCGACAGTGGCTTCAACCCGGTTGATATGCAATAGCAGCCTCTAAATTGGAATGACCATGGCCGTTATGGTCACAGAAGAAGAAAGAGGGCCGATCATGAGCCTCAAACCGGCACAGGTACTGGAAGCGGGAGAAGCGTTGCGCGGATTGTTCGAGCCGACACCGCTCCAGCTCAATGACTATCTCTCCAAGAAGACCGGCGCACGCGTCTATCTGAAGCGGGAGGACCTGACGCCGGTGCGCTCATACAAGCTGCGCGGCGCCTTCAACTTTCTTCGCAAGGCCGTGGAGCGCGATCCGGGGCAGAAGCATTTCGTCTGTGCGTCTGCAGGAAATCATGCGCAGGGCTTTGCTTATGTCTGTCGGCATTTTTCGCGCAAGGGCGTGGTGTTCATGCCCGTCACCACACCTCAACAGAAAATCGACAAGACCCGCATTTTCGGCGGCGAGTTCATCGAGGTGCGCCTGGTGGGCGACTATTTCGATGCCTGTTATCGCGCCGCCGAGGATTATGCAGGTGAGCACGGTGCGCTGATGGTGCCTCCATTCGATCATGCCGACATCATCGAGGGGCAGGCGACCGTTGCTGCGGAAATCGAGGAGCAGCTTGGGCCGGCTCTTGATGATGCGCTTATGATACTTCCGGTTGGCGGTGGGGGGCTTTCTGCGGGTGTCACCGGCTATCTGGACGCAGCCGGCAAGGCCACACGATTCGCATTCGCGGAACCGGCTGGTGCTCCAAGCCTTCACGCGAGCCTGGAAAATGGCAAACGTCAGAGGCTTGAGAAGGTGGACACCTTCGTTGACGGTGCGGCTGTCGCGGAGATCGGACGGGAGAATTTCAAGCGGCTGAAGCATTTCAGCGCTGAAGATGTGCATCTTGTGCCCGAAAACCGGCTCTGCGCCACCATAGTCGAGATGCTGAATATCGAAGGTGTGGTGCTCGAGCCGGCGGGTGCATTGTCCATTGATACTCTCAAGGACTATTCGCGGCAGGTCCTCAAGGGCAAGACTGTCGTTGCTGTCGTTTCCGGAGGCAATTTCGATTTCGAACGCCTGCCGGAGGTGAAGGAAAGGGCGCTTCGATTCGAGGGGCTGAAGAAGTACTTCATCTTCAGGTTCCCTCAACGTCCCGGCGCCCTGCGCGACTTTCTCGATCTCCTCGGTCCGGATGACGACATCACCCGCTTTGAATATCTGAAGAAGTCTGCACGCAATTTTGGCTCGGTGCTGATCGGGCTGGAAACCAAAGATGCGCGCAATTTCCCGGCGCTCATGAAGAAGTTCGAGAAGGCTGGCTGGTCGTTCCAGGACATTACCGAGAACGACACGATTGCCAGCCTCCTGGTATAGCTGCAACGGGCACTTGTTGCTGCGACGCACAATTCATTTGCTATTTGTGCGTTCAGGCTCCATATGGGGGCGGTAAGGCGCATGGGCCGGCGAACTGTTTCGGCCTTCCCACAACAAGAGATTTCTCTTCAGGACTGGTTGCGTCTGCTTTCCGCTCAGCAATGAGGCGGGAAAAGCCCCGGAGTTTTGTGCTTCGGGCGCGACAGCGCAGCCGACCGGTGCATGAGCGCCGGCGCCTTGTCGTTCACGAATATATTCGGAAGCAGGTTGCGCCCTGCTCATGATTTTTGCTGTGCCGTTCGGGCGCGGCACAAGAAGAGTTATCGATTTGACCGAAGAAACAACAATCACCCCGGCCAACTTTGACGAGCTGGGTATCGATGGAACACTGCTCGCAGCAACCAAGGCTGCTGGCATGGATCAGGCAAAGCCTATCCAGGCCAAGGCCATCCCCCCGTTCCTCGAAGGACGCGACATTCTGGGTGTGGCGCAAACGGGGTCGGGCAAGACTGCCGCATTCTCCCTGCCAATCCTTTCACGCATTATCGGGCTTGGCACCAAACGCCGCCCGCGCACTGCCCGCGCCCTCATACTCGTGCCGACGCGTGAGCTGGCCGTGCAGATAGAGACAGTGGTGAAGTCCCTTGCCAAAGGTGCTCACATCTCGACCTGCCTCGTACTCGGGGGTGTATCTCGCAATTCGCAGGTGCGTCGCATGCAGCAGGGCGTGGACGTTCTGATCGCAACGCCGGGCCGCCTGACGGACCTTGTGCGCGAGAAGGAAGTCGTACTTTCCGACACGACATGGCTCGTTCTCGACGAAGCTGATCGCATGCTGGACATGGGCTTCATCAATGACGTCCGTCGTATTGCGAAGGCCACGCATCCCGCCCGCCAGACAGCGCTTTTCTCCGCGACCATGCCGAAGGAGATCGAGCAGCTGGCCAACACGCTGCTGCGTGATCCAGTTCGCATCGAAATCGCGAAGCAGAGCACGACTGCGGCGGAAATCGAGCAAAGCGTGATCATTGCGCGTACCAAGCAGAAGCGCAAATATCTCTCCGACCTGCTTGCCGATGACAGCATGAAGCAGGTTATCGTGTTCGCACGCACCAAGCACGGCGCAGACCGTGTGACGCGTGATCTGGAGCGCGACGGCTTCAACGCCGCTGTCATCCACGGCAACAAGTCTCAGAATGCCCGCCAGCGCGCGCTGAATGGTTTCCGCGACGGCTCGGTTCGCATTCTGGTGGCGACCGATATTGCCGCGCGTGGCATCGATGTTCCCGGCATCAGCCATGTGGTGAATTTCGATCTGCCGGACGAAGCAGAAAGCTATGTACACCGCATTGGCCGCACGGGCCGCAACGGTGCCGACGGCGTGGCCATCACGCTGTGCGATCCTGCGGAAAGCTCCAAGCTGCGCCAGGTGGAACGCATCATTCGCATGAAGCTTCCCGTGGCTGCCGATATCACCGACCAGCCTGATCCGGTTCGTGCTGCACAGCCTCGCAATGATGCGGGCAACACGAACAACGGCCAGAAGCCGGCACAGCCACATCGTCAGCATGCAAAGCGCAAGGGCAATGGACCTGCGCAGCGTGAGGGCGAGCGACAGGAGGGTCAGCAGCAGCGCCGTTCCCGTCGCGGTCGTAGTGGACAAGGCGGTCGCGCACGCAGCCGCGCAGCCTGATTTTCTGAAGCGATCGAGTTTCCTGACAAGGGGCATGGCCGAAAGGCCGTGCCCCTCATTGTTATATGGGTGATCCGCTTCTGGCCCAATGGCATGGCAGTGAGAGGTGCGTTATCGGATCGAAGATGGGATGCGCCGTACTGGTGCAGGAGGAGATTTTGCATGGCAGGCATAGCGGCGCTGGCTACAGCCTATATTCTTTCGCAGTTCTATCGTTCGTTCATGGCAGTGCTGACGCCGGTCCTGACAAGCGAACTGGGTGCGACGAAGGCTGAACTGTCGACGGCTTCGGGCGTCTGGTTTGCCGTATTCGCCTCAATGCAGTTCGCCGTGGGTGTGTCGCTCGACCGTTTCGGGCCGCGCAAGACAGCTTCGATCATGCTGGCCATAGGCGGCGGGGGCGGGGCATTGCTGTTTGCCGCTGCCAGCGAGCCCTGGATGGTCATTGCCGCCATGGCCCTGATCGGTTTCGGCTGCTCGCCCGTGCTGATGGCCTCGATATACATCTTCGCCAATGCGTATCCACCGGCACGTCTGTCCATTCTGGCTTCCACGATCCTGGGCATCGGCATGCTTGGCAACGTCATCGGTGCCTCGCCTCTTGCAGCAGCTGCCGAAGCCTTCGGATGGCGAACCGTTCTCACCGGATTGGCTGCTGTCACCCTCGTCGTGGCGGTTGCGATCTTTGCCCTCGTACGTGACCCGCACATTGCAGAGGAGAATCGCGCGACCAGTGGCTTCTCCGGCTATCTCGATCTGATGCGGCTCAAGGCACTATGGCCGATCCTGCCGCTGGTCGCGGTCAACTATGCTGCGGCTGCCAGCATTCGCGGGCTTTGGGCCGGTCCTTATCTTGCCGATGTCTATGGTGCGACCGCTCTTGCCATCGGCAATGCCACGCTTTTCATGGCACTTGCCATGTCGGCAGGTTCATTTATCTATGGGCCGCTCGACAATGTTTTCGGAACGCGCAAGTGGGTTGCGGTTGCGGGCACATCCATCAGCCTGAGTGCATTGACATTCATGTCATTCGTGCCACAGAGCAGCTTTGTGACCACGACCTGGCTTCTCGTGGTGCTTGGGCTTTGCGGCAGCGCGTATGGGCTACTTATGGCACATGGCAAAGCGTATATTCCCGCTCACCTGACCGGTCGCGGTGTGACGCTTCTCAACTTCTTCTCGATCGGCGGCGTGGGCGCGACCCAATTTGCGACCGGGGCTGTCGTGACGGCTTCATCGGTCCCAAGCGATCCGGTCGTCGGTTATCGCGCCTTGTTCATGTTCTACACGGCACTTCTGGCTGCCGCGCTTTTGATCTATCTGTTCTCAAGGGATGCAAAGCCGCAACGAGGCGAGGACGGTGCGGGTCTGAATGTCTCAAGCCGCATGTCGAAGACCGGCTGAGGAGTGCGCGTGGAATAAAATTTCGCCAAAGTCGCATCCGCACCCGCTGAATGCGTGCAGTTTCGCAGCAGGGAGAAAAACGCGCCTTGCAAGCGCGTGGTGCGATTTCTACGCTGAGCGGAACATGCCGGCGTCGCAGCCGAGGATACAAGCGAGGAATACATGCAGCCTTCCGTCATAGAAACAATCGGCAACACGCCGCTGATCCGCCTCAAGCGCGCTTCCGAGGAAACGGGCTGCGAGATTTACGGCAAGGCAGAGTTCCTCAACCCTGGGCAATCGGTGAAGGATCGGGCGGGACTGTTCATCATCCGTGATGCGGAAAAGCGTGGTCTGCTCCGGCCCGGTGGCGTGATCGTGGAAGGGACCGCAGGCAATACCGGAATAGGGCTTACGGTTGTTGCCAAAGCTCTCGGCTACCGAACGGTCATCGTCATTCCGGAGACGCAGAGCCAGGAAAAGAAGGATGCGCTGCGCGTCATGGGTGCGGAGCTCATCGAGGTCCCGGCAGTGCCCTACAAGAACCCGAACAATTACGTGAAGCTTTCCGGCCGGTTGGCGGAGAAGTTGGCGCAGAAAGAAGCGAACGGCGCGGTCTGGGCAAATCAGTTCGACAACACTGCCAATCGTGAAGGCCATATCCAGACGACCGCTCAGGAGATCTGGGAACAGACGGGCGGCAAGGTCGACGGTTTTGTCGCTGCGGTGGGAACCGGCGGGACGTTGGCCGGCACGGGATTTGGTCTCAAGGAGAAGAATTCCGGGATCAAGATCGCGATTGCTGACCCGATGGGGGCCGCGCTCTACAACTATTACGCCAATGGCGAATTGAAATCGGAGGGCGGCTCGATCACCGAAGGTATCGGGCAGGGTCGCATCACCGCCAATCTTGATGGCTTCCAACCCGATTTCGCCTTCCAGGTGCCTGACGAGGAGGCGCTGCCGATCGTGTTTGATCTCGTGCAGGAGGAAGGTCTTTGCCTGGGCGGATCGTCCGGTATCAATATTGCAGGTGCCAAGCGGCTTGCGCGGGAACTGGGACCTGGCCACACCATCGTGACGATACTGTGCGACTACGGCACGCGCTACCAGTCGAAGATGTTCAATCCGGACTTCCTGCGCTCCAAGAACCTGCCAGTGCCGCATTGGATGGAAGAGACGCCGGACATCGAGGTGCCTTTCGAGGCTGTATCCTGATGGCGCATCGGGTTGAAGCGCTGTTTCGAGATGATGCCTATCGGAAGGACGCCGAAGCAACCGTGGTTTCGGTCACCGACGAGGGCGGTGTGATCCTCGACCGAACGATCTTCTACGCAACATCCGGCGGCCAGCCGGGTGACACAGGTGCGCTTGCGACTGAAGACGGCCGAAGCTTCGAAGTATCGGATACGGTCTGTGGAGCATCCAAGGAAGAGATCATCCACCGCCTTTCCGAAGGTTCTGTGCCGCCAGCGGTGGGGACCAGGTTGAAGCTCACCATCGATTGGGATCGTCGATACCGGTTGATGCGCATGCACACGGCCTGCCACTTGTTGAGTGTCGTATGTCCGCAGCCGATCACCGGCGCGTCCGTCAGCGAAAGCGACTCGCGGGTTGATTTCGACATGCCCGAGGGTGCTCCTTCCAAGGAAGAGGTGACGGCGAAGCTGATGGAGCTTGTGGAGGCCGACCATCCGGTCTTCACGCGACTGATCAGCCAAGAAGAGCTTGCCGCCAATCCGGGACTGGTGAAATCGAAGAATGTACGACCACCGACGGGTGCCGGACAGGTTCGGCTGGTATGCATTGGAGAGGATGCCGCCATCGACAGTCAACCTTGTGGGGGGACCCACGTGGCGCGCACTGGCGAAATCGGAGAGATCCATATCGGCAAGATCGAGAAGAAGGGTCGGGAAAACCGGCGTTTTCGCATTCGCTTCGGTCAATTGTCGCAGTGATATATGTTGCGGTGACCGGCGGAAGGTGAAACCACTTGTGTCCGCAGGCATTGTCTGAGCAAACAGGCCCGGAGGACATATGGAAGAGCAACGTCGGTTCATCGTTTCTGCAGATTGGCTTGAGAAGCGTATCGGGGAGCCGGGGCTCTCCATAATCGATGCGTCGTGGTATCTGCCCGCTCAAAACCGTGATGCAGAAGCCGAATATGATGCTGCGCACATCCCCGGAGCAGTTTTCTTCGATCACGAGCTTGTCTGTGATGCGGGTTCGAAACTGCCTCACACGATGCCCGAGCCACTGACCTTCGAACGCCACGCCAGCTCCATGGGTGTCACGCGCAATGACACGATCGTCGTCTATGACGGACCCGGATTTTTCACAGCTCCACGTGCCTGGTGGATGTTCCGTGTGATGGGCGCTGAAAAGGTTTATGTGCTTGACGGTGGATTCTACCGCTGGCGGACGCAAGGCCGTCCGGTGACGTCCGAGCCGACGAAAATCGCGTCTGCGGTCTTCGACCCGAAGGTCGACAGGAATGCCGTGGTTGGGTTTGACGAGATGTTGCAGCTCGTCCGGGAAGGTGGGGCACAGATTGCGGATGCGCGGTCATCAGGTCGCTACAAGGGCGTCGAAGCCGAGCCCCGCAAAGGAATGCGATCCGGTCACATGCCGGGTGCGGTGAGCGTCCCGGTCACGTCTCTCTCCCGGGATGGCAGCCTCCTGTCACGCCAGGCCCTGGAGGAGCATCTGCGCGGCTGCGGATTGGATCCTGAAAAGCCGGTTGTCGCCACTTGCGGATCCGGGATCACGGCCGCTGCGATCGTTCTTGCACTTGCTGAGACGGGACACGACCATGCTCGGCTCTACGACGGTTCCTGGAGTGAATGGGGCGGGCGCGACGATACGCCTGTTGAAACGTCCGATTGATGTCCGTGGCAGATGACACGAATAAGAGACTGCAGGCTGTGGTGACACGGCTTCAGATGGAACATGAGCCCGCACGTTACCCGCCCATGCCACTGGGACAGCATCTGGCGCTCATGAGGGTCGATAACATCCCGACCCATTTCTATCGCTATCTCTATGACCGTGTAGGGCGCGACTGGCATTGGACCGCTGCGCTGCAGTTGAGTGATAGCGAACTGGAACAGCGGCTTTCCAGCGAAGCCAATGATGTGCAAGTCCTCTATCTGGATGGTGCTCCTTCAGGTTTCTTCGAGCTTCGTGACGAGGATGACAGCTGCAGGCTGGTGCATTTCGGACTTATGAAACACGCGATTGGCAGAGGGCTTTCAGGGTGGTTCCTGGGGTGTGCCATTCGTGCGGCATGGTCGCGTTCGAAATCCCGCGTGACAGTTGAAACCTGCACCCTCGATCATCCCGCCGCCCTACCACTTTATCAGCGGGCGGGGTTCATGCCTGTTGAAAGGCGCGATGAGAGCCTTATACCTCTCAGCGAAGAGGCACGGCGACGCGCCTTGTACCGTTGAAGATGGAATGGCGCGATCGAGCGCTGCAGTTCAGGTTCCAGCTTCACCTGCGGGAGCGAGCAATACGACGCCAGAGAGGCAAATGACTGATCGACCTTCGGATAATCAGAAGCCTTCGGAAGATTTCCTGTCACTCATTCCAACCGGTGCGTTGCTGGAGGTCTTGCCGATCGGTGTCTATGCCTGCGATACCGATGGGCGCATCATCTTCTTCAACAAGCGTGCAGCCGAGATCTGGGGTGGAGCGCCGGATTTGGGCGAGAACGTGGCCCGGTTCTGCGGCGCGCATCGGCTCCGCGATGCCGACGGCGCCGTGATACGCCACGAAGACAGTCCCATGGCACAAGTGCTCCAGGAGCGAACGCCCTTCCGTGATGGGAAAGTCATTATCGAAAAGCCCGACGGAAGTCGGGTCGCCGCGCTGGTCAATATCGATCCGGTTTTCGAAGCCGGGGGAAAATTTCGCGGCGCCGTGAACTGTTTTCAGGACATCAGTTCCGTCGAGCGCGTACAAGACCAGATCGCCCGCAAGGAGCGTGAACTGGAAGATACACTCGCGGTTCTGCCCGCCGCCATCTACCGGACCGATGCGGACGGCCGTATCATCTTCTACAATGACACGGCTTGCGAACTTGCCGGCAGAACGCCCGAAATCGGCAAGGAGCGCTGGTGTGTTTCATGGCGGTTGCGCACGCCGGATGGTCTTGAACTGCCCCATGGGGAATGTCCCATGGCCATAGCCTTGCGTACGCAGGAGCCGATATTCGGTCAGGAGATTTTGCTGGAGCGGCCCGACGGCGAGCAGATACCGTGCCTGGCCTACCCGACTCCGCTCTTCTCCGAGGGTGAGATGATCGGTGCCGTCAACATGCTGGTCGATATCACCGAGCGCAAGCGGGCCGAAGAGCATCAGGTGCTTCTCATAAACGAACTGAACCATCGCGTGAAGAACACGCTTGCGATGGTACAATCCATCGCAAGTCATACACTTCGCTCGAACAGCGAGCCGAAGGCCTTCGTATCGAGCCTGAGCGGTCGCATCCAGGCGTTTGCCCGCGCGCACAACATGTTGATCAAGGGGCCAAGCGGTACGGAACTGGCGGACCTCATCAATGATCAGGTATTGCTCGCCAAGGGGCTTGAAAACCGCGTTATGTCAGGCGGCCCGACCGTGTTTCTGGAGCCGCAGCTTGCCCTGCATCTGGCACTGGTGCTTTATGAGTTGGGAAGCAATGCGCGTCAGCATGGTTCGCTCTCAAGCGAACATGGCTGTGTCTCCATCCAATGGGACATCGAGGAAGACAATCAATCGCGCAATCTTCGACTGACATGGAGGGAAACCGGCGGCCCATCACCTTCTGCCGAGCAGGCGCGCGGGTTCGGTCGCTCGCTTATCGAGAAGAGCCTGCGGGCTCACGGGGCGGAAGCGCATATGCAGTTCCTGCATGACGGATTGCTCCTCACGATCGATCTGCCGTTGCCGAGATTCGCGCTCGGTGCGAAATTCGTCAATCCGCTGGAGGTGAACGCCCGGAAAGTTGCCGCTGCAAGCGAAGCGATCTCGTTGAAGGGCATGCGTGTCCTTATCATCGAAGATGAGCCGCTGGTGGCGCTCGACATCGAAAACATGCTGCAGGAACATGGCTGCGAGACTCTGGGTCCGGCCAATACGGTCGAGAATGCGCTGAAGCAGGTGGCACATGGAGGCTTTGACGTCGCGTTGCTGGACGCTAATCTGCAAGGCAAAGGCGTCGATGAAGTTGCTGCCGCCCTAACCAAATCCGGCATCGGATTCGCTTTCGTCTCGGGCTATGGCAGCGACGGTCTGCCGGAAGAATTCAGGCACGCGCCATTGTTGTCGAAACCGTTCAGCGCGGAATCGCTGATCGCCTGCATCAACACGGTGGTGGAGGGCAGCCCGACCAGAGACACTGCGTCCTCGATAAAGTCGAATGGCCACTAGCACATCACGTACACCTCTGCCGGGCCAATAAAAATGCCCGCCAGACATGCTGGCGGGCATCGATCTTGTGCTGAAGTAAATATCAGGCAGCGATGACGGAAGCCGGCTCGGCCATCTCGTAGCCGAGAGCCTCGGCGACTGCAGAATTGGTGATGCGGCCACGATGTACATTGAGGCCGTTGCGCAAGTTCCTGTCGTCCGCGAGTGCCTTCAGGCCCTTGTCGGCAAGTTGCAGGCCGTAGTGAAGCGTTGCATTGTTCAGGGCATGCGCGGAGGTCACAGGTACCGCTCCCGGCATGTTCGCCACGCAATAGTGGATTACCCCGTCGACCTCATAGGTCGGTTCGGAATGGGTGGTCGCCCGGGATGTTTCGAAGCAACCGCCCTGATCGATGGCCACATCGACAAGAACCGCGCCCTGTTTCATGCCCGAAAGCATCTCGCGGGTGACCAGCTTCGGTGCGGCGGCGCCGGGTATGAGGACAGCTCCGACGATAACATCTGAGGAGAAGCACTCTTCTTCAAGCGCTTCGACGGTGGAATAGCGCGTATGGACGCGGCCATTGAAGATGTCGTCGAGCTGGCGGAGGCGCGGGATGGAACGGTCGAGGATGGTAACATCCGCGCCGAGGCCCACTGCCATCTTCGCAGCGTTGAGGCCGACGACACCGCCGCCAATCACCGTGACCTTGCCGGGAAGCACGCCCGGTACACCGCCGAGCAGCACACCGCGCCCGCCATTGGCTTTCTGCAGCGCTGTTGCTCCTGCCTGGATGGCCAGCCTGCCGGCCACTTCCGACATTGGCGCGAGAAGGGGCAGGCCGCCGCGATCGTCGGTGACCGTCTCATAGGCGACGGCGGTCACGCCGGAATCCACCAGCCCCTTTGTCTGGTCGGGATCGGGTGCAAGATGGAGATAGGTATAGAGGATCTGGCCTTCGCGGAGCTGCACCCATTCGGAAGGTTGAGGCTCCTTGACCTTCACGATCATGTCCGACTTTTCAAACACTTCTGCTGCGGTGCGTGCGATGGCCGCACCGGCCGAGCGATAGGCATTGTCGTCTGCGCCGATACCAGCGCCGGCGCCTGTCTCAACCAGGACCTCATGACCGTGAGCGACATATTCACGAACTGCGCCCGGCGTCAGGCCGACGCGATATTCGTGGTTCTTTATTTCCTTTGGACAACCGACACGCATGACCGTTCCTTTGGCCGTTGAAAAGTGAGCGATTTCTGATGGAAGCACGAAAATCCGGGAAATGTCCTTGCGAAGATCGTTGTGCAGACTTTGCTTTTTCGCATATCCTTGCAGCAAAAAGAGGGTTCGGGAGGAATATATGCGATCTTCGGCGATGGATCGAATTGATGTTGCGATTTTGGATGCGCTTCAGCAGGACGGGCGCATTTCCAATGCGGCATTGGCGGAAAAGGTGGGGCTGTCTCAATCGGCCTGCTCCCGCCGGCTCGACAATCTGGAGAAAACCGGCGTCATCAAGGGTTACCATGCGCAACTCTCCAATGCCGCGCTTGGTCATCGCATGACCGTGATTGTCCATATTTCCCTAAGCGGGCAGTTCGAAAAAACGCTTAGCGAGTTCGAGGCCGCAGTGAAGCGCTGTCCCAATGTGTTGTCCTGCCATCTGATGTCGGGCGACTACGATTATATTCTGCGGATCGCCGCGCGTGACCTGGAAGATTACGAGCGTATTCACAAGGAGTGGCTTACGGGCATGCCACATGTGATCAAGATCAACTCGGCTTTCGCCTTGAGAGAAGTGATCGACCGCACGGCTATCGGGCTACGGCCCGAACTGGCCTGACGCCGGCAAAAGGGCTTCACCCGGCTGTCATGAAATCCTGCTTGTTTGCGCGCCGGTAGCAGCGCAAACTCTGCCTGCGCAACTGCAGATATCAGGAGATCTTCATGACAATTCGTGCAGCTTTCAGCAGACGCCAGTTCATCCGCGGTGCGGCAGCGGCGGGAGCCCTCGTGGCGCTGCACCCCTTCTCAGCACGTGCTTCTGCCAATCAGGCGCATCTTCGTATCATGGAGACGACCGATCTGCATGTTCACGTTTTTCCCTACGACTACTACGCCGACAAACCGAATGACACGATGGGGCTTGCCCGCACTGCCTCCATCATCGATTCCATCCGTGCCGAGGCGACAAATGCAATTCTGGTCGACAACGGAGACTTCCTGCAGGGCAATCCCATGGGCGACTACATTGCCTATGAGCGTGGCATGAAGGAAGGTGACGTCCATCCTGTCATCAAGGCCATGAACACCCTTGGCTATGACTGTTCGACACTTGGCAATCACGAGTTCAACTATGGGCTCGACTTCATGTTCAAGGTTCTGGATGGCGCGAATTTCCCCTTTGTCTGCGCAAATCTCACCAAGGGCACTCTTGCTTCCAATCCGCGGCAGGATGATCTTTTCCTGAAGCCCTACGTCATCGTGGACCGGAAAGTGATGGACGGTGAGGGCAATGAGCATGTGGTAAAGGTCGGCCTCATCGGTTTCGTCCCGCCACAGATCATGAACTGGGATTCCAAGCATCTGGAAGGCAAGGCCATGGCGCGCGATATCGTCAAGGCGGCCAAAGCCTGGGTGCCGCAGATGCGCGAGGAGGGTGCAGACATTGTCGTGGCGCTGTCTCACTCCGGTGTAGGACCCGCGCAATATGAAGAAAATCTCGAGAATGCTTCGCTTCTCGTCGCCGGGATCGATGGCGTGGACGCAATCGTCACCGGCCACAGCCATCTTGATTTTCCCGGGCCCAAATTTGCCGGCATCGAAGGGGTGGACAATGACAAGGGTCTCCTCAACGGCAAGCCAGCAGTGATGGGCGGTTTCTGGGGTTCGCATCTCGGCCTGATCGACCTGATGCTCGAGCGCGACGGCAAAAGCTGGCGTGTGATAGATTCCTCAAGCGAAGCGAGGCCCATCTTCGAACGCGTCGAGCGCGAGACCAAGCCGCTCGTGGAAAGCAAGGCAGAGGTCGAAGAGGCCGTTCGCGCCGACCACGAGGCGACACTGGAATATGTGCGCACGGCAGTGGGCAAGACATCGGCACCGCTGCACTCCTATTTCGCACTGGTTGCCGATGATCCATCGGTGCAGATCGTGGCCCAGGCACAGACCTGGTATATCAGCCAGATGATAAAGGACACGGCCTACATGGATCTTCCTGTCCTTTCAGCCGCTGCACCATTCAAGGCAGGTGGGCGCGGTGGCCCGGACTACTACACTGACGTGCCGGCTGGTGATGTTGCCATCAAGCATGTGGCGGATCTCTATCTTTATCCAAACACCGTTCAGGCCGTGAAGGTGACGGGAGCGGATGTGAAGGAATGGCTGGAAATGTCGGCAGGCATCTTCAACCAGGTGACGCCGGGAGAAGCGGATCAGCCACTCATCAATGACAGCTTTCCCTCCTACAATTTCGACGTGATCGATGGCGTCACCTACAAGATCGATCTCAGCCAACCGACGAAATATGACCCGAAGGGTGAACTCCTAAACCCAGAAGCCAGCCGCATTGTCGAGCTGCAGTTCAACGGTGAGCCAATCGACCCGGATGCGGAATTTGTGGTTGCGACAAACAATTATCGCGCGGGCGGTGGGGGAAACTTCCCGGGCATCACGCCGGACAAGGTCATCTTCCAGGCACCAGACACAAACCGCGATGTCATCGTGCGCTATATCGTGGAGCAGGGTACCATCAATCCCTCGGCGGATGCGAACTGGACCTTCAAGCCGCTCGAGGGCACCAGCGTGACCTTCCAGACCGGGCCGAAGGGCGAGCGGTTCGCTGGCGATGTGGCAGGTGTTTCCATCACGCCGGCAGGCGAGGGCGACGAAGGTTTCGCGATCTATCGCATCGGACTGTAACTGTTCTGCCCGTCTTGACAGAGTGAGCTATTATCCGGCTCCTGCCGGCGATCAGAACAGCAGGAGCCGGTGCATGATTCGCCACATTGTTTTCTTCAGCGCCAAGGATCCGCAGGATGTCGAGAAAATCGCGAGTGACCTCGCGATGCTTGGGCAGATACCCCACAGCCAGTTCTTCGAAGTCGGCATAAACCGCAAGGTCGACCGGCTTGGCAGTGACGTGGATGTCATTGTCTACGGTGAATTCGAGAACGAAGAGAAGCTTGAAGCCTACAAGCAGCACCCGATCTATGAGGAATGCATCCGTCTCGTGCGCCCATTGCGTGAAATGCGCGTTGCAGCCGACTTCGATTCGATAGCACCACGGCCCTTGCCGGGCAGCGCATCAGCGGATTGAACGGTACGCTGCCAGGGCGCTGTCACGTGCCTGAGTGTGCTCCACGATCGGGCGCGGATAACCTGTTTTCCCACGCAATTCGGCGGAGGGATCATGTATCTGCTTGCCGGAGATATCAGACAGTTCCGGGACATAGCTGCGGATATAATCGCCGTTCTGATCGAATTTCCGGCTCTGAAGTGTCGGGTTGAACACCCTGAAAAACGGAGCTGCATCAGCGCCCGTGCCCGCAACCCATTGCCAGTTGGCGGGGTTGTTCGCTGCGTCTGCATCAACCAGCGTATCCCAGAACCACCGTTCTCCTTCACGCCAATGAAGACCAAGATGTTTCACCAGAAAAGATGCGACGACCATTCGCGCGCGGTTGTGCATCCATCCGGTTTCCCATAGATGGCGCATCGCTGCATCGACCAGAGGGTAGCCGGTGCGGCCTTCTTGCCAGTTTTTCAGCGCCATCGCGTCATCGCGCCAGGGAAAACCGTTGAAACTCTTGTTGAAGTTGGCCTGCGCCAGATCCTTGTTGTTTGCCAGAAGATGCCAGCAGAATTCGCGCCAGCCAATCTCCCGGCGAAATGTCTCCAGATCATTGGCCGGTATCGCAGCGTCGCCGAGGGCTGCCATGATCTGGCGTGGCGTGATCTCGCCATGGGCGAGGTGAGGGGAAAGACGCGAGGTTGCTTCCTCTGCCATCCTGTCGCGTCCGTTGGTGTAGCCGTTGCCGCGACCTTCAAGAAACTCATTCAACCTGACCTGCGCACCGGATTCACCAGGTTCCCAGATTTCACCAAATGCCGTCGCCCAGGCGGGAGCGTAGTCCAGCAAACCATCCGGATCGGTTTCAAGGTCATGCTCGTGGGCTTGCACATGGTCCGGCGCATCGGCCGGATCGGCAAAGTCACCCTGGGAGGCGAGGGCGCGCCAGAAGGGCGTGAACACATTGTAGAAACCGCCGCTGGTCGTTCTCAGCTGATGCGGGTCATGCAGAAGCTGCCCCTCGTGACGTTCTGCAACGACGTTTGTCCGTGCGAGCTGTTCGATCAGACGCACATCCGCGGCATCTGCAGCGGGTTCGAAACGTCGGTTCATGAAGACTGCGCCAGCACCAATTTGCGCGATGTGGCTGCCGACTACGTCGCATAGCGGTCCTTTACGGCAAATCAGCCGCAAACCGCTGCCGGAGAGCGCATTCTGAAGCTTCCTCAGCGATCTTGCCCGCCACCACCTTGCCGCCGCACCCAATGGTCGCACGCCTTCGGTCAGATCCTCGATATATACAGCAACGAGCGGCAGCCCACTGCGGGCCGCTGCACAAAGGGCGAGATTGTCGGAAAGACGCAGATCGTGCCGGAAAAGAATCAGAGCCGGTTCATGAGGATCATTCTTCATGCATCAGCTCTGTAGATCATCGGATTCGAAATGTTCAAAACTCTGCCTGACGGCTGGAATCAGAAAACAAAGACGAAAAGCAGAATGATGACGATCAGCGGCACGCCCAGCAGCCAGAGGATAAGGCCCTTAATCATGTGATTCTCCTGCGACAGAATTGCTTCATTGAGCGGTGAACGCCTCAATGAGGAGCAGGTTCCAGAAGCAGAAGATGCGCGTCGATTGCCGCACCAGAAGGAGCGACAGGCATGCCAGCAGAAAGTTATGAAAAGAGTGGCTCCCCGGGCCGGATTCGAACCAGCGACCAACCGGTTAACAGCCGGTTGCTCTACCGCTGAGCTACCGGGGAAGGCCTGTGCTCTTGCGAGTGAGCGTGCCTATAGCAAAGTGATTTTCATTTTGCAAAGCGTCAATGACACTTTTTTGCACCTAATTTGTGGTTCCCCTCGATTTGCGGGCATTGGGACCGCATAAGTATCGCACATTATTCGGGCGCAAGCCCTTTGAGATTGTTTGCAGGACATGAAGACGGACCGGAAGAACGAATCTCCAAACCATGCAAGCCGTCCCCATGTGGCGATGTTCGGGCGTAGCCTGCCGCTGCCGCAGACCCGATTGGCACGCATGGGCGTGGGGAGTGCACTGGTGGTTTTGGGCATGTTCGGGTTCCTGCCCGTTCTTGGCTTCTGGATGATTCCTCTGGGGCTGCTTGTCCTGTCCTATGATTTCGCATCGGTACGCCGGATGCGGCGCAGGAGCGAAGTCTGGTGGAATCGCAAGCGTCAGAAGACAGGGAAAAAGGTGAGGGGGCAAAGTTCTCACAAATGATCCGATTATGGTCGCCTTACCCGCTTGACGCTGAGCGCCGCGCGCCATATTGAACGCCCCGACGCATGATTGCGCATGAGGCCTCGTGGCGGAGTGGTTACGCAGAGGACTGCAAATCCTTGCACCCCGGTTCGATTCCGGGCGAGGCCTCCATTTCCAAGAATCAATCTCCATCCACGCGCATCGATCGGGCATCCACGAGGCCTGTCGCAGCGCAATTCCAACTGAGTTTGGATCCGCAAGCATTGGCTTTGCCGCCTCAAACACTGGCTTTTGGGGGCTGTGTGGTGGATTTCGGGCAACAGGCTGTCAGGAAGGTCATGAGGCGGCGGTCAGCTTGATTGACAGCAGGGGATGCGCGCTATAGCAAATCCAAGGATTCTCCAGAGTGCTGGCCGGGTTGGAGTGGCTCTGGTAGGTTGGGTTGGTGCCAAGTGCCTCGGCGCATTACGCGCCCCTGGTGACGGGAACAGTTTGAATGTCGGTGGATTTCTCAAAGCAGCGCGAAAACATGATCGAGGGCCAGCTTCGCACCCAGGACGTGACGAATGTCCGGCTGATCGATGCGGTGCGCGCGATCCCGCGTGAGGAATTCGTACCGGGCCGCCGCAAGGCGCTTTCCTACATCGATGAGGATCTGGAAGTTGCAGCGGCCAGCGGTGGTCAGCCGGCTCGTTTTCTCATGCAGCCGGCGCAGTTCGGCAAGCTGGTGCAACTCGCCGATGTGAAATCCTCGGATTTCGTGCTCGATGTGGGTTGCGCCACCGGATATTCGACAGCCGTGCTTTCGAAGATCGCCAGCTTCGTGGTGGCGGTGGAGTGTGACGAGGCACTTGCCGAAGGTGCAGCTTCAACACTCGCCGAGCTTGATTGCGTCAATGTCACGGTGGTGACGGGTGCTCTTGAAAAGGGGCATGCCAAGGAAGCGCCTTACGATGTCATCTTCGTTGGTGGTGCTGTTGAAGAGGTTCCGCAGGCGCTGCTTGACCAATTGGGCGAAGGCGGACGGCTTGTTGCTGTTGTTGGTCACGGCAATGCAGCGCGGGCGCATCTTTACCTGAAGGAAGACGGTATTGTCTCCTCGCGGGCAGTTTTCAATTCCGCGGTTGAGGCGCTTCCCGGTTTTCAGCGGGAAGTCGGTTTCGTGTTTTAGTAAGCTACGCAGTGCAGTATGGGGAAGCTGGATTGTAGGAGACGAGGTTCCTCATATTGCTGCCGGGTTCGAACCCGGCAATGACAGGTGCAAAGGCTGGATGAATTGGCTGGCCGCAGGAACGCGAGGTTGAGCGTGACGTTCTTTAGACGCAGAATGATAGCTGCCCTGGCGGTTTCAGTTTCGATGGTCATGGCGATGCCGGCTGGAGCGGAGACGCTCGCAGGTGCCTTGGCCAAGGCATATCAGAACAATTCGACCCTGAATTCGGAGCGCGCCGGAGTGCGCGTGACCGATGAAGATGTTGCGATCGCCAAATCGGGCATGCGTCCGCGGATCAACGGTGCGGCCAATGCCGGACTGGCAAGTCGCGGCGGTGTGGAATCGCGCAGCCTCGATGTGAGCATTTCGCTGAACCAGCCGATTTTTGACGGGTTCCAGACGCGCAACAATGTTGCTTCGGCGGAATCGTCCGTGCGCGCAGCAAATGCCGCTCTGGCCAATCAGGAAATCACGACGCTTCTCAACGCCGTCAATGCCTATCTCGACGTCATTCGTGATCGCCAGATTGCAGCACTGCGCGCGCAGAGCCTGGAGTTCTTGCAGGAGCAGGTTCGCTCGGCTCGCTCGCGACTGGATGTGGGTGAAGGCACGCGGACCGATCTTGCGCAGGCCGAGGCGCGGCGCCAGGAAGCGCTGGCACAATTGACCGCTGCCCGTGCGCAGGTGGCTGCAAGTGAGGCGGTCTACCGGCAGGTTGTCGGAGAAGCGCCAGGCTCTCTTCAGCAGCCTTCAGCCATCAGCAAACTGCTTCCCTCCGGCCTCAACCAGGCTATTGCGATCGCGCTGAGCGAGCATCCTGCGATTGCGGCACGCAAGCACGGCGTCGATGCGGCGTCGTTCGGTGTGAAGGTCGCCGAGGGCGCATTCCTGCCGCAGCTGTCCGCACAGGCGCAGGTAAAGTCGGAATTTCTGGACACAAGCCCGAGTGCAAGTGACGGAACCACAAATTCCGCGTCGCTGGGCCTCAACCTCTCGGTGCCGATCTATCAGGGCGGTGAGAGTTCAGCACGTGTTCGCAAGTCCAAGGAGCAACTTGGTCAGGCGCGCATTCTTGTGGATGTGACCACGGACGAGGTTCGTCAGGCGGTTACCAGAGCTTGGACAGGCTATCAGGCTGCGCGCGAGAGCGTTGCGGCAAACCGCGAGCTGGTCAGCGCCGCCCAGTTGGCGCTCAACGGTGTGATCGAAGAACGTTCTGTCGGCCAGCGCACCACTCTTGATGTCCTGAATGCGCAGTCGGATGTTATCGCTGCACGGATCGGGCAAGTCAGTGCCGAGCGTGACGTGGTGGCTGCAAGCTATGCCATCGTCGGTGCGATGGGGCGCCTTTCGGCAACCCGGCTTGGTCTACAGGTCGCCACCTACCGTCCCGAAGAGCATTACAATGCCGTGAAGGACAAGTGGTATGGTCTGCGTACGCCGGATGGGCGTTGAACCTTAAGTCGGCAGAGGCCTGAAGGCGCGGATCAAGGACGATTCCGTTCATATTGTGTGGTCGCGGGAAACGGCGGGAGCCATTCCTCGCGCCTGATCACCCACAATTCGTAGCTTGGCGTGAACAAGTTAGGGCTGTCGAAGCTTCCAAGATGAAGCTCCAGTTCCTCTCCGGATCTTGAGTAAACCGATGAACCGCAGCGCGGGCAGAAGTGTCTGTTTTCGTATTGCGCTGATGCGCCGGTGATCTCTACCGCCTTTTCGGAGTAGATCGCGGAGGCATGAAACAGGGCGCCGTGGTGTTTGCGGCAGTCCATGCAATGGCACAGGCCAACCCGCTTGGGCGAGCCTTCGGCTTCGAAGCGCAACGCGCCGCACAAACATCCGCCTGCTGCTTTCGTCATCGCTCCCTCCTCAAGAAATTGCGGCGCAGGAAAGTCTAGCATTCAGGCCTACGTCTACATAGGTGAAGTGGAGCGAAGTCCGCGATCCGCTAAATCTTGTGTGTAGCTTGCCAGCATGGGTGGGCAGGGATTCTCACTTGCCGAAGTCTCCGATACTCTCTGAGTGATTCGGAAAGAGGGTTGATTCCCTGCAAACGGCTTTCCGTACAAATGTTGATCAGCGGCGGATCCATATTATGGCCCAGGCGAGCAGTGTACAGCGTGAACCCTCGATGGAAGAGATTCTGGCTTCCATCAGGCGGATCATCGAAGACAACGAAGCGGGCAGCGGACAAGGCGTCGCGGCTAGCGCGGCGGCAAGTGCAGCAGATCCGGCCGATGACGCACCTGCTGCGCATTCAGCTGATGTCGAGGAATTTCGCGCTGAGCTTCGTCCATCCTTCGCGGATCGCCAGGATGAGCCTGCAAACAAGCCTGCTTCTATCAGCGAGGATAAGGTCCACGCATTGAACGTGAAGCGTGACGAGGCGCAGGCAAAGCCCTTCGATTGGATGCAATCCACCGGCTCGGCACCTTCAAGTGCCGCGGCGCCTGCAAGTGCTGAAAAGTCAGAAGAGCGCGAAGAGCGTGCCTGGCCTCCAGTGGGGCAGGCCGATACGCGTTATGACGATGCAGCGCGGCCGGAGCTGCAGGCTTCACCTTCACAGGCAGAGCCGGCGGAGGAAATGGCTGAGGCGACTGCGAATACGGCGCCCGAGATGGGAAATACCGCCTCTGTCGGGCAGAACGTGGAACAGGTCGTGCGGCAGAGCCTTTCGGAATCGACCGGCAGGGAATTGGCGACCGAGCGCAAGCCCATTCTTTCCGAACAGTCGGGGCGCAAGGTGGCGGCTGCATTCAGTGAGCTGAATGAGGCTTTCCAGGCATCGCGGCGCAAGGGGCTCGATGAAGTCGCGGAAGAAATGCTGCGGCCGATGCTTCAGGAATGGCTCGATGACAATCTGCCGGCGATCGTGGAGCGCTTGGTGCGCGAAGAGATCGAACGTGTGGCGCGCGGCGGATAGGATCGAAGCCGAAGATTGCTTGTGGAAGCCCCGGTGGATGCCGGGGCTTTTTTCATTCCGGAACCGTCGCGCATCCGAGCATGGCACGGTGTGCTTCGCCACCAGTTGACTTGACCATACCCATGGGCTTTACCACTCGCATTCACAAATGCCCCGAGAAGCGCGGAATTTCACATGCTTGAAAAGACCTTTGACGCGGCCAGCGTCGAGCCCCGTATCAATGAGCGCTGGGAAGAGGCCAAGGCCTTCAAGGCAGGAGCAGGGGCCGGGAAGGGCGCTGAAAGCTTCACCATTGTCATTCCGCCACCGAATGTGACGGGCTCGCTCCATATGGGGCACGCGCTCAACAATACCCTTCAGGACATCATGGTCCGCTTCGAGCGCATGCGCGGCAAGGATGTGCTGTGGCAGCCGGGTATGGACCATGCGGGCATCGCCACCCAGATGGTTGTCGAGCGCCAGCTTGCGGCCAAGGGCGAGCATCGCCGCGACCTGGGACGCGAGAAGTTCGTGGAGCGCGTGTGGGACTGGAAGGCAGAGTCCGGCGGCGCCATCATGAATCAGCTGAAACGTCTTGGCGCATCCTGCGACTGGTCACGTGAGCGCTTCACCATGGATGAAGGGCTTTCCGAGGCGGTCCGCGAAGTCTTTGTCACCCTCTACAAGCAGGAACTGATCTACAAGGACAAACGCCTGGTCAATTGGGATCCGAAGCTGCTCACTGCGATCTCCGACCTCGAGGTCGAGCAGGTGGAGATGCAGGGGAACCTTTGGCATTTCCGCTATCCGCTCGAGCCGGGTGTGACCTACGAGCATCCGTATAATCTGGATGAAGAGGGCAACCGCACCGCCTGGAAGCCTTCTGATGGCGAACCGGCCGGTTACGAAACGCGCGACTATCTGGTAGTCGCGACGACGCGACCGGAGACCATGTTGGGTGACAGCGGCGTCGCCGTGCATCCCGATGACCCGCGCTACAAGGACCTGATCGGCAAGCATGTGGTGCTTCCGCTCGTGGGGCGCAGCATTCCAATTGTGGGCGATGAATACCCGGATCCGGAAGCCGGCACGGGCGCGGTGAAGATGACACCTGCGCATGATTTCAACGACTTCGATGTCGGCAAGCGCCATGATCTGAAACAGATCAACATTCTGACGACCGAAGCCGCCGTCACTCTGGCCGACAATGAGGATTTCCTCGAGGGGCTTGAGCGTACGCCGCAGCTTGAAGCCACGATTGGAGCCGTTGAAGGCAAGGACCGTTTCGAGGCGCGCAAGATCATCGTGTCGATGATGGAAGAAGCTGGCCTTCTCGACAAGATCGAGCCGCACAAGCATATGGTGCCGCATGGCGACCGTGGCGGTGTGCCGATCGAGCCGTTCCTGACCGATCAGTGGTATGTGGATGCCAAGACGCTCGCCAAGCCCGCCATTGCGAGCGTGAGGGAAGGGCGCACCAATTTCGTGCCCAAGAACTGGGAAAAGACCTATTTCGAGTGGATGGAAAACATCCAGCCCTGGTGCATTTCGCGTCAGCTATGGTGGGGTCATCGCATTCCCGCCTGGTATGGCCCGGACGGGCAGGTCTTCGTCGAGAAGGACGAGGAAACCGCGCTGGAGGCAGCCATTCAGCACTACATCTCCCATGAAGGCCCCTGGAAGGCCTGGGTGGAAGAGAAGCTGGAGAACTACAAGCCGGGTGAAATCCTGACGCGGGACGAGGATGTCCTCGACACCTGGTTCTCTTCCGCGCTCTGGCCGTTTTCCACGCTGGGCTGGCCTGAAAAAACGCCGGAACTGCAGCGCTACTACCCGACTTCCGTGCTCGTGACGGGCTTCGACATCATCTTCTTCTGGGTTGCCCGGATGATGATGATGGGCCTGCACTTCATGAAGGAGGAGCCGTTCCACACCGTCTATGTTCACGCTCTGGTTCGCGACAAGACCGGCGCGAAGATGTCGAAGTCGAAGGGCAATGTCATCGATCCGCTGGAGCTGATCGATGAATATGGTGCTGACGCGCTGCGCTTCACGCTCGCCATCATGGCGGCACAGGGGCGCGACGTTAAACTCGATCCCGCGCGCATTGCCGGCTACCGCAATTTCGGTACCAAGCTTTGGAATGCAACGCGGTTCGCGCAGATGAATGGTGTCGCGCGTGATCCGGACTTTGCGCCGGAGGATGCAAAGCTTGCGCTCAATCGCTGGATCCTGACCGAACTGACGCGTGCTTCGCGCACGGTTACCGCATCCATTGAGGCCTATCGTTTCAACGATGCGGCGCAGGCAGCTTACCGCTTTGTCTGGAGCCAGTTCTGCGACTGGTATCTGGAGCTTTTGAAGCCTGTCTTCAACGGTGAGGACGAGGCTGCGAAGGCTGAAAGCCGCGCATGTGCAGCCTATGTGCTTGATGAGACCTACAAGCTCCTGCATCCCATGATGCCGTTCCTGACCGAGGAGCTTTGGGCCGAAACTGCAGGCGAAACCCCGCGTGAGGACGTACTGGCGCTGGCCAAGTGGCCGAATCCCGATTTCGAGGATGACAGTGCGGCAGACGATCTCAACTGGCTGATCGACCTTGTCACCGGTATTCGCTCGCTGCGTGCGGAGATGAACGTTCCGGCAGGTGCCAAGGCGCCGCTGGTTGTTGTCAATGCGGATGAGGCGGTGCGTGACCGGCTTGCCCGCCACGATGCAGCACTGCAGCGCCTTGCGCGGCTTGAAAGCGTGACGCTGGCCAACTCGGTGCCGCGCGGCGCGGCACAGCTGGTGCTTGGATCCGCGACCTTCTGCCTGCCGCTTGGCAACCTGATCGACATCGAGGCCGAGACCAAGCGTCTCGAGAAAGAAGTTGCCAAGCTGAAGGGCGAAGTAACGCGTCTCGACAAGAAACTGGGCAACGACAAATTCGTGGCGAATGCTCCAGAGGAAATCGTGGCAGCCGAGCGTGAGAAGCTCGCGGAGTTTCAGGAGCAGATGGCGCGGATCGAGAAGGCATTGGAGCAGGTGCGTGCTGCCGGATGATCAAACGTCCTGATTCGTGCGAAATCATCGACTGAGCGTGCCTTAAGCGCCCGCTGATCCGCATTCAGGTGGTCATGCCGCGTCTGTTCAAGGCGCGGCATTATCTTTTCTCGGTGTGTGGCATAGCTGCAACATTGCTCAAATCGTGACCGTTGGGTGACAAAAATGTGAGCAAAACGGCCTGTTTTGGCCGTTTTTCGTATTGCGGCAATGCGCGCAGTCAAGAAACAGGCCGCCAAATCTGATCCTTACGTTAGGGTAAGCGCAATGCCATGCTTGGCGGTGCGTTTACAGCAATTGCAACCTGAAAAAGCTTGGATATCCTCACGCTCAACAAACGCTTTTTCAGGGAGGTCCTCGCATGCGTTTCAGGGGAATGGGGTATACGGCGCTGAGCCTGGTCCTTATGGCCGGAGCCGCTCAGGCAAACGGTTTTTCGCGCGGCACGGCTGACACGGACATTCTGTACGAGCCCGGCAACTTCAACATGCGTGCGGGTGTGACGATCGTTGCGCCGAGCCAGAAGACGAGCAAGAACCCCACCGTCACGGGTGTCGGCGCTGGCGATGACCTTGTCGGTCAAGACTATCTTGGCACCTATGCCATCCCATCCGTAGGAATAAAGTACGGAATTACCGATAGCCTATCCTGTGCAGTTACCTATACCGATAGCTTTGGTGCTGATTCTGATTTTGGTGGGTTGAAGAAGGGTGCCAAGGGAATCGTCACGGAAGAATTCGTTGTGAACGAATTTGGCGGAACCTGCGCCTATTTCGTCCCTGTCGGCCCGGGCCGCCTCGCAATTCTTGGCGGCGCGTTCGTTGAACGCTTTGACTACAATCTTGATGCCTATCCCGTGTCAATTGGCAGCGGCATGGTCCCTTACAACGTGCAGCTTGAAGGCAATGCCTACGGATGGCGGGCAGGTCTCGGCTACGAGATTCCAGATATCGCCCTGCGCGCTCAGCTACTTTACAAGTCTGGCACCTCTCATACACCGGATGGCACGTTTAGTGTGGCTAGCGGTGCGTTAGCCAGTGGCCCAGCTATGGGCGTCGGCGAACTGCCTCAGACAGTTGAGCTGCGCGTCCAGAGTGGTATCGCTCCTGGCTGGCTTGCATTCGGTTCGGTTCTCTGGACTGACTGGTCTGTAAATGAAACGCTGCAGATCTCAGCAGGCGGCACGACCAGTGAAAACAAATACTACTGGCGCGATGGCTGGACGGTCACCGGTGGCGTCGGCCACGTGTTCAATGACCGCATGTCGGGTGCTGTCAGCCTTCAGTGGGATCGCGGGGTAAGCACAGGCTACGACCTGCGTACGGACAAATGGGTCCTTGGTGCAGGCATCAGCTTGAAGGATGATCTTGGCGGTGAATTGCGCCTCGGTGCTGCAGCTGCGTACCTTGCCTCCGGTGAAGTTACTGAAGGCAGCCCGCTCGCTGGAGACGACACCGGCTGGGCCGTCGACTCCGGTTGGGCTGGCATTCTGTCTGCTGCCTACAAGGTCAACTGGTAATACCGCGGCAGATCTTCCGATCTGTTTCTGGACCCGGCTTCGGCCGGGTCTTTTTCGTTTCAGGGGCAGGTGAGGGCGTTTGCGTACTTATTTGCGTGTAACATGGCTCGTGCCCTTGAAAGGCATGTTCATGTGCAGCAAATATCTGCATGTCACCCGGGCCGGGCCCCTCTGGCAGGCAAGGCGTTGCCTGTGATGTCGGACCGATCGACAACGCGCCAACGCAGCGCATTGTTTTTCTGATCCAAACCCATGACCTTACATGACTGGCTGTGGCCCAGCTTTCTGGCCTTTGTTGCGCTGATCCTTTTCGTTGATCTGTTCGTGCTGCACCGGCGCGACCATGTCATCGGAACGCGAGAGGCGCTCCTTACCGTTGGCGGCTATGTGACGCTCGCCATGATCTTTGCCGGCGGCGTGTTCTATTTCGGCGGTGCCGACCGCGGTGCCGAATTCCTGACCGGCTATCTCGTCGAGCAGGCGCTGTCTCTCGACAATATCTTCGTGATCGCGCTGATCTTCAGCTACTTCAAGGTGCCGCCGGAGGCGCAGTATCGCGTTCTCTTCTACGGCATCGTGGGCGCAGTGGTGATGCGCCTGTCGCTCATTGTCCCGGGCGTGAAGCTTGTCGACCAGTTCCACTTCATCGCAATGGCGCTGGGCGCATTGCTGGTCTTCTCCGGCTTCAAGATGATGACGTCGGGCGACGAAATGATCGATCCGGGCGAAAGTCGTGTTGTGAAGTTCCTCATGCGCACGGGGCGGGTCACGAGCGAATATGAAGGCTCGCAGTTTCTGACGCGGCGTAACGGCGTCCTCTTCATGACGCCGCTTTTTGTCGTGCTGGTCACGGTGGAACTTACGGACCTTGTTTTCGCGATCGATTCCATTCCGGCCGTGCTCGCGATCTCTAAGGATCCGTTTATCGTCTTCTCATCGAATGTGTTCGCGATCCTCGGTCTGCGTGCGCTCTTTTTCGTGCTTTCGGGCATGATGCGCAGCTTCCGCTACCTGAAATTCGGGCTCTCACTCGTGCTCGTCTTCATCGGGTTCAAGATGCTGTTGTCGCACTACATTGATATTCCTTCCGTTTTCGCTTTGGGCGTGACGGCACTCATCATCGTTGGTTCGGTGATAGCGTCGCTCATCCACGGACCGGTGGAACCTGTCGAGGAACGCGACTGACACCCTGCATGTGTTGCCGAATGTTGCGGTTCGGCAACACATTATTATGACACGATGCGCTACAAGGTGGCGGGGGCAGGACTGCCAACTTCCCGCCATAAAACAGGCGCACCGGATAAACCCGGTAACGTCACAAGTGTTACGCGTGTCAAAGGAAGCCGTGCCAAGCGGCTAGGGTGATCATGGACTCTCGAGCAATCTCGAAGAAGAACCTTCCAAGCCGTCATGTAACAGAGGGGCCGGCCCGTGCGCCGCACCGCTCCTACCTATATGCGATGGGGCTTTCCCAGGAAGAGATTGCTCAGCCGCTCGTCGGTGTGGCCACCTGCTGGAACGAGGCCGCACCGTGCAACATTTCGCTGCAGCGTCAGGCGCAGGTGGTGAAGAAGGGCGTGGCCTCGGCGAACGGCACGCCACGCGAATTCACCACGATCACCGTGACCGACGGTATCGCCATGGGCCATCAGGGCATGAAGGCCTCGCTGGTTTCACGCGATGTGATCGCCGATTCGGTCGAACTGACGATGCGCGGCCACTGCTATGACGCGATTGTCGGCCTTGCAGGCTGCGACAAGTCGCTGCCGGGCATGATGATGGCCATGGTGCGCCTCAATGTACCGGCCGTCTTCATCTATGGCGGCTCCATTCTTCCCGGCTCCTATCGCGGTCGTCAGATCACGGTTCAGGACGTCTTCGAGGCTGTTGGCCAGCATTCCGTCGGCTCCATTTCGGATGAGGATCTTCTGGAGATCGAGCAGGCCGCATGTCCGTCAGCCGGTTCATGTGGCGCACAGTTCACTGCCAACACCATGGCGACCGTCGCCGAGGCAATCGGCCTCGCCCTGCCATATTCCTGCGGCGCCCCTGCACCTTACGAGATGCGCGACCGGTTCAATTATGCGGCCGGCGAGAAGGTGATGGAACTTGTCGCGAAACAGATCCGCCCGCGCGATATCGTGACGCGCAAGGCGCTTGAAAATGCGGCTGCCGTCGTTGCCGCGTCCGGTGGCTCTACCAATGCGGCCCTGCATCTGCCAGCAATCGCGCATGAGGCGGGCATCGAGTTCGACCTGTTCGATGTGGCCGAGATCTTCAAGAGAACGCCTTACATCGCCGATCTGAAGCCGGGCGGCAAATATGTTGCCAAGGACATGTTCGAGGCTGGCGGCATACCGCTTCTCATGAAGGCTCTGCTTGAAGCTGGCTACCTGCATGGCGACTGCATGACGGTAACTGGCCGCACAATCGCCGAAAACATGGAGCATGTTCCCTGGAATGACCAGCAGGACGTCATTCGCAAGGTCGAGAACGCGATCACCAAGACAGGTGGTGTTGTCGGTCTGCGGGGCAGCCTCGCACCGGAAGGCGCCATCGTTAAGGTGGCTGGCATGAAGGAACTGAAATTCACCGGTCCCGCACGGTGCTTCGATTCGGAAGAAGAGGCATTCGCCGCGGTCAACGAGCGCAAATACAAGGAAGGCGAAGTACTCGTCATCCGTTACGAGGGGCCGAAAGGCGGTCCGGGCATGCGCGAGATGCTTGCCACGACCGCGGCGCTCTATGGCCAGGGCATGGGCGACAAGGTTGCGCTCATCACCGACGGACGCTTCTCCGGCGCAACGCGTGGCTTCTGCATCGGCCATGTGGGCCCTGAAGCAGCGGTGGGCGGGCCGATTGGCCTGCTGCGTGACGGAGACATGATATCCATCGATGCCGTTGAAGGCACGATCGATGTTGATCTTTCGGAGGAAGAGCTTGCTGCGCGGCGGGCGGAGTGGAAGCCGCGTGAAACCGATTACCAGGCCGGCGCAATCTGGAAATATGCCCAGACCGTCGGTCCCGCAGTGAAGGGTGCTGTCACCCATCCTGGTGGAGCCAAGGAAACACACTGCTATGCAGATGTCTGATGTCATGAAGCGGATCGTCGCTACCGCATTGCTGCTGGGCTTCACGGCCGGCACGCCTGCGCTCGCGCTTGACCCGGAGACTGTGATCCAGAAGGATCGCAGTCCGTGGGCGATGTTCCGCTTCGGCTTCTCCGCCTACAAGAGCGGCAAGAAGCAGGAGGCTGTCGAGGCCTACCGTTACGCTGCTGAAAAAGGGCAGGTGGGTGCGCGCTGGAAACTTGCACGAATGTATGCCGAAGGTGACGGCGTTCCGCGCAACGACTATGAAGCCTTCAAGTTCTTTTCCTCGGTGGCCCAGCAGAATATAGAGCCGGGCAGCCAGGACGAGAGCTACATTTCCGATGCGCTCGTCGCGCTTGGGCGCTATTTGCGCAAGGGAATCGAGAACTCGCCGATCCGGCCCAATCCTCATGCCGCGCAGGAATTCTTCATGCGCGCTGCAGCCGTCTACCGCAACGCCAATGCGCAGTACGAGCTTGGGCTCATGTTCCTTGAGGGTGATACGGGAACGCAGAATGTTCAGCAGGCCGCCCGTTGGCTGCAGCTGGCAGCCGAGAAGAACCATGCGCCTGCACAGGCCACGCTTGGTCACCTGCTTTTCCAGCGCGGGCAGACGGTGGAAGGCCTGGCGCTCATGACGACCGCACTCGAAGGTGCGGCGCCATCAGACATTCCCTGGATCCGTGCCAGGCAGGAAGAAGCCTTCGCGCTTGCCGGCGAATCCGACCGGCGTACGGCGATGGCCCGCGCCGAGCACTATCTGGTCAACGGGATCGATTGACCGCCAGAAAACGAGAACAGGAAGAAGCCGGCCTTGCGCCGGCTTTTTCGTTCAGGCGGGCATGCAATCCAGCTCTGCAATGACCGGCACATGGTCGGACGGCTTCTCCCAGCCACGCGTATGTTTCGCAATCTCGACCGCGCGCAGTTGATCTGCAGCTTCCGGTGACAGAAGCAGGTGATCGATGCGGATGCCGTTGTTCTTCTGCCACGCGCCGGCCTGATAATCCCAGAACGTGTAGGTGTCTGCTTCCTGCGTGGTCGCACGCAGGGCGTCGGTGAGCCCGAGATTCACGAGTCGTCTGTATGCCTCGCGCGTTTGGGGCAGGAACAGGGCATCACCGACCCAGGCCTGCGGATTCTTCGCGTCTTGCGGCTGGGGAATGACATTGTAGTCACCAGCGAGAACCAGCGGTTCTTCCAGCGCCAGACGCTCTTGCGTCCATTGATGCAGGCGCTCCATCCATGAAAGTTTGTAAGGGTATTTCGGACTGTCTACCGGATTCCCGTTCGGCAGATAGAGTGAAACCACGCGCAGGACACCCTTGTTCGTGGAGAAAACGCCTTCGACGAAGCGCGCCTGTTCATCTTCCTCATCCCCCGGCAGGCGGCGATGGACCTCATCGAAACGCAGCTTGGAAAGGATGGCCACACCATTAAAGCCCTTTTGGCCGTGTGTCTCCACATGATAGCCCAGCGCTTCGATGCGATCGCGCGGGAAACCTTCGTCAACGGACTTGATCTCCTGCAGGCAGACAATGTCCACATCGGCTTCTTCAAGCCAGTGAAGCAGGTTTTCGATGCGCGCCTTCACGCCATTGATGTTCCAGGTGGCAATCTTCATCGACTATTCCATCCGCAGCTAGGTGGCGCGCACAGTAGCCATTGAGGCTCCGTCGTCAATGAGCCATGGCGGCTGGTCAGGCGGGACGCGCTGACGCCGTGGATGCAAGTTTGAAAGGAACGCCCGAAAGCAGCGCGCGTACGTAGCGCGCCTTCTGGTAATCGCCATTCAGGGAAACCCTGTTGAAGCTTGTGGGCGCATTCGTGCATTCGCGAGACACGAGGCCGGGCCGGTTGGTCACAGCAATGGAGTAGCCGGCATCACGGGCGGCTTCAAACTCGCGATCACCCACGGCTTCGGCAAAGCCATAGGGATAGGCAAAGCTTGCGGGCCGCTTGCCGCCTATCGCCTCTACCGCCTTTGTGGATTCCAGGATTTCCTTGCGAAGACGATCCTCGCCAACGCGAGTAAGGTTCACATGCGAGACCGTATGTGCGCCAAGGCTTGCCAGCGGATCGGTGGCAAGTACGGCAAGTTCCTTCTCATTCATCGTCAGGCGGGAGACTAGATCAAGCGGGTCGAGCCCTAGTCCTGCGGCGAGCCTGTCAATCTGCTGAACGGCCGCGTCTTCATCGCTGGTCTGCACGAATCGGGAGAACCGGTCGATGGCGACCGTCTTTTGCAGGGGCGTGCGGGTGGCAATTGTGCAGGGGCCGGAACCGAAATCGAATTCGAGCTCGTCATGGCGGGAAAGCAAGGCCTCGACGGTTTCCCACCATATGCTGTGGGTGCGTGCGGCAAAACCGGAGGTCACGAAGATCGTGTAGGGCACATCGTGCCGGCGAAACACGGGCGCGGCAAATTCGGCATTGTTGCGGTAGCCGTCATCAAGCGTGAAGACAAAATAGCGGTTGTGATCGGTGGGATCACAAAGTCGGGACGGCAGGTCTTCCAGGGAGATCGGCAGAAAGCCGAGATCGCGGCAGGTGCGGATCGTCTCGTCGAGGAAAGCGGGGGTGACGCTGAGCAGACGGTTTGGCTTCGACAGCCCCTTATGCTCGGGACGGACGTGATGGAGCGTGAATATGATCGCGCCGCCAGACAAGCGTTTGCGCGAAAGGCCGGAAAGCGCGATGGCTTCCAGGCCCGTCCGTATCAGTGTGTGACGCATGAAGCGCTTGAGCGTAATGCCCGGAATCATCGGCAACCGTCCCCTCGTCAGACCGTATTAGGGACAAGTTGTATACAGGGCGTCAACGCCACATCGCAGTTGCCGAGTAACTTCAGATCGAAAAGCTGGTACCGCAGCCACAGGATGCGACCGCATTGGGATTACGGATCTGGAAGGACTGACCCATGAGATCATCGACGAAATCGATCACCGAGCCGCCCATATAGACGAGTGACAGATCGTCGATATAGACGCTTGCACCATCGCGTTCGATGATCACATCGTCCGGATTCTTTTCGCTCACCAGGTCGAACTTGTAGGAAAAGCCGGAGCAACCGCCACCTTCGACGGAAACACGCAGGGCCGTCTTGTCAGGTTTGTCAGACAGAATCTTCGAAATCCGACGGGCCGCAGCTTCGGTCAGTTCCACGCCCTTCATATCTGTCTTTGCATCAACGCCCATAACGGTCACCTTGCTTTCGCATGTCTACACTAGGTATGAACGCGGTTGCGGCGAGTCAACAAGGGCCAAAATGTCTGCCCCTCCGGTTTTTGAAGATATAGGATTTGGTTACAGGCCGCGTGCAGCTTATGCATGCGATCCTGCAAAGTCGCGTGGGCGGTTCTATCCGGAGCCTGAGAGCCCGACCAGAACGCCTTATCAACGCGACCGCGACCGCATCATTCACTCCACTGCGTTCAGGCGTTTGAAGCACAAGACGCAGGTCTTCATCGCCCATGAGGGCGATCACTACCGCACGCGTCTGACCCATTCCATCGAGGTGGCACAGATTGCAAGGGCTCTGGCTCGCGCGCTGCGCTGCGACGAAGATCTCGCCGAGGCGATCGCGCTGGTTCATGATTTCGGCCACACGCCCTTCGGCCATACGGGCGAGGATGCGCTCGATGACAAGATGAAGCCGTGGGGCGGTTTTGACCACAATGCCCAGTCGCTTAGGGTGGTTACGCGGCTTGAACGGCGCTACGCGGAATTTGACGGGCTTAATCTGAGCTGGGAGACCCTTGAAGGGCTGGTCAAGCACAATGGACCGCTCGAGACGCGGGGAGGCGAAGGTATCGACGGCCCCGTGCCCAAGGCCATTCTAGACTATTCCGCGCTGCACGACATGGAATTGTCGCGTCACGCGAGCCTGGAGGCCCAGTGTGCCGCAATTGCCGATGACATCGCCTACAATGCTCATGACATCGATGACGGTCTGCGCTCCGGTCTTCTGACATTGGAGATGATGCGCGAAGTCGCGTTGCCCGGTCGCATCCTTGAAAAGGTGGACGAACGCTATCCGCGCCTGGATCCTGTCCGGGCAGGGCACGAATTGATGCGTCGGCAGATCACCGTCATGGTGGAGGACGTCATCAACAGCGCCCAGGAAAAGTTGCTTGCCGCGAAACCGGCTTCGCCGGACGATGTTCGCGATGCGGGTTACACCATGGTGACATTCTCGCAGACAATGGCGCTTGACGAGAAAACACTGAAGTCGTTTCTGTACGCCAATCTCTATCGGCATCCCGAAGTGGTGGAAGTGCGCAAAGCCGCCGATCGCGTGGTGCGCGAGTTGTTCGACGCCTATTTCGCGGACCCGAGGGAGATGCCGGAAGGATGGCGCGAGGGTCTTGATCGAGCCGATGAGCGGATAAGAGCGCGCGATGTCGCCGACTTCCTTGCCGGGATGACAGACACCTACGCCATCAAGGAACATGAGCGCATCTTCGGCAGCGGCCTGTTTGACCGATTCGCCGTTTTGCGATAGGCGCAGGCAATCGAAATTTCCCTGACTTCACGATTGCGGTTCCAAGCCGCTCGAGTGCAACAATCTGGAATGTCCCCATGAACATATTTGCCGATTTCTCTGATCGGGTCCTTGCTGCGATTGGTGAGCTTGGGCTGAAGCCGCGCGATGGGGGCGAGCTGGATACCAGCCGGGTCACGGTCGAGCCGCCGCGCGACCCTTCGCACGGCGATCTGGCGACCAATGCGGCCATGGTTCTGGCAAAGGCGGTTGGTGCCAACCCGCGGCAGCTTGGCGAGCAGATTGCAGCCTCCTTCGCAGATGATCCGGATGTGGCGGAAGCCACGATAGCCGGGCCCGGTTTCGTCAATCTGCGGCTATCGGACAAGTTCTGGCATTTGCGGCTGAAGGATATGCTTGGGCTGGGAAGCGATTATGGCCGCTCGGAGATGGGGCGGGGCCACAAGGTCAATGTCGAATATGTTTCAGCCAATCCCACCGGTCCGATGCATGTGGGTCATTGCCGGGGTGCGGTGGTCGGTGACGCGCTGGCGAATGTTCTGACCTTCGTCGGATATGATGTGGTGAAGGAATACTACATCAACGATGCCGGTGCTCAGATCGATGTGCTCGCGCGCTCGGTCATGCTGCGCTACCGCGAGGCACTGGGCGAGAAGATCGACGAGATACCGCAGGGGCTCTATCCGGGCGACTATCTCGTGCCGCTGGGCAAGACGCTGGCGGATGAGTTCGGCACCAAGCTTCTCGAAAAGCCTGAGACGGAAGCGCTCGTTATCGTGAAGGACCGCGCGATATCCGCCATGATGGACATGATCCGCGAGGATCTGGCCGCGTTGAACGTGCACCACGATGTCTTTTTCTCGGAGCGGTCACTTCACGTGGACAATGGCGGTCCAATCCGTGCTGCCATCGCTGATCTGACCATGAAGGGGCATGTCTACAAGGGTACATTGCCGCCTCCGAAAGGTCAGGTTCCCGAAGACTGGGAAGATCGGGAGCAGACGCTTTTCCGCTCGACCGAGGTGGGTGACGATATCGATCGTCCGCTGATCAAGTCGGATGGTGCCTTCACCTATTTCGCTGCAGACGTGGCCTATATGAAGGACAAATATGCGCGTGGCTTCGAGCATCTGATCTACGTGCTCGGCGCCGATCATGGAGGCTATGTGAAACGCCTCGAGGCGCTTGCGCGCGCATTGTCCGATGGCGAGCTGGAGCTGACCGCCCTTCTGTGCCAGCTCGTGAAGCTCTACCGCAATGGCGAGCCGGTTCGGATGTCCAAACGGGCAGGGGATTTCGTGACCCTGCGCGAGGTGATCGACGAGGTCGGGCCCGACGCCGTACGTTTCATGATGCTCTATCGCAAGAGCGATGCGCCGCTCGATTTCGACTTCGCGAAGGTCACCGAGCAGTCGAAGGACAATCCGGTGTTCTATGTCCAGTATGCCTCGGCACGCTGCCACTCCGTCTTCCGGCAGGCGCGCGAGCATTTGGGTGTCGAGAAGATCGACAGGGATGTGCTCAAGAACAATCTCCACCTGCTGACGGATGAGGGCGAACTGGCGCTCATACGCAAGCTGGCGGAGTATCCGCGCTTGGTCGAAAGTACAGCGCAAGCACTCGAGCCGCACCGGGTTGCGTTCTACCTCTATGATCTGGCCAGCCAGTTCCACGCACAGTGGAACAAAGGCAGTGACAATGACGACTTACGCTTTATTAAGGTTAACCAGCCAGACTTGTCTTACGCCAGGCTGGGTCTGGTGCAGGCGGTCCTGGACGTTCTGACGTCCGGATTGGCGCTCGTGGGGGCCGGTGCACCCGCGGAAATGCGCTGATTTTCAGGGGAAAACCTGTCACCTTTTGCCCACATTGCGCTGGTAGTGCCCTAGAGTAAGTGTGACGTCGCCGGCGTCCGACCAAGCGTGGGAAAAGGCATGGCCGACAGTAATTTCGCCAATCGCGTAGAGCCAAATCTTGTCGCGGAAGATGATCCTTTCGCCGAGCTGACCCGGATCATGGGTCATGATCCGAGATCATCTTCCAGCGAAGCTCCAGCTTCCAGCCAGGCGCAGGATGACCTTGCGCTTGATCTTGAGAGTGAGCTTCTGGGTGACCTGGCTCGAGAAAACTTTCATGGAGAGCCCCAGGCGGAGGTGCTTCCGTTCCGTGGCGGCGAGCGGGCGGAGCCTCTAGCCCAACAGGAACCAGCGGTTCAGGCCGATGCGCAGGAAGATCTTGGCGATCTCCTGAGTGACGCGGATTTCGATGCTTCATTCACGGCAGCCTTCGAAGACTTTCAGGAGCAGCCCGAGCCGCAGAGCGTTGAAGCCGCGCCGGCACCGGCGCCTGCGCCGCAGCCTGTCGAGAATGATCTCGGTTTCGAACTGAGCGAAGATGATCTCGCGGCTTTCGACAACGATTTCGCGATGGAAGAAGAATTCGCAGCAGTGGCGGACGATTTCTCCCCGGCTGAGGAGGCTTCCAGCGAAGATGCGGCGGAGCCAGAGCCAGCCTTCGACTTCGCACGGGCGGCTGCTTCGCGCCCGGATTTCTCTGCCGACCGCGTGGTGGCGGGGGACAACCACTACCAGCCGGTTGCCCAGCCGCAAGCCGTCGATCCCCAGCCAGAAGCGCAGGCGGAATCCGATGATTGGTCGAGCGAAGCCTTGTTCCAGGAATTTTCGCAGAGCATGCAGGCTTCACTCGGAGTGGAACTCGGTACTGATACCGAAACCCGTGAGGAAGCTGCATACGCCGCATCTGCGCCGGTCGAGCCGACGGGCGCCGAAACGTCTCGCTACAGCCAGCCCGAGATCGATACGGTTGATGTTCCAGATGAGGCCGTGCCTCAAACCGACCAGCTTGATCTTCCAGAAGTCGACTATCACGGCGACAAACCTGTGCAGGGCGAGTTCGACGACCTCGAGGAACTGCTTTCGGGCGCGTTCGGTGAAGGCAGCGGAGTGGGAGCGGAAGAGCCGGAGCCGCAATGGGCTGAAGCCGCGGCTGCAACTGCCGTTGCTGCACCTGCTGCCGCAGTTGCTGCTACAACAGCGTCCGCGCAGACGGACTATGACGACGACTATTTCGACTCCGTTTATCAGCCCGGCGCACAGGGCGCTGCTGCCTTTGGTGCATCCGCTCAGGCCGCACCGCATTTCGGAGCGCCTGTCGACCCCAGCTGGGGCGATTTCGACGAGACTGAAGCGCGTCTGGCACCTGCGCCCGGTGCTGAGCCTCCCTATCACACGGCCGCGCCATGGTATCAGTCGCGCAACGTGATGGCTGGTGCTGCGGCCGCTCTGGGCATCTTCATCCTGGGTGGCGTTGGCTATTACGCGTTCAGTTCCGGTGACGAGGCCTCTTCCGGTCCGGTGATCGTTCGCGCCGACGAGGGGCCGATCAAGGTAAGGCCGGAGAATCCGGGCGGGGTCCAGATCCCCAACCAGGACAATCCGGTCTACAAGAAGGTCTCCGGCGCCAGCAACGAGCCAAAGGCAGAGCAGACCGAACTGGTCTCCACCACCGAGGAGCCGATCGATGTCGCTGCGCGTGTCCCAGCCGCTCCTTCACAGCCGTCGCCAGTTGCGTCGGCCGATACGGCAAAGAGCGAGGAACGTCTTGAGACAGCGGGTGATCAGGATGGTTCCGCCGGCTCCGACACGGTGACGCTGGCGCCACGGATGGTGCGCTCCCTGGTTGTTCGTCCCGATGGCACCATGGCTCCGCGTGAATTGCCAAAACCGCAGCCACAGACGGCTGAAGGAGCGGCGCCGGCCGATACGCAAACTGGCAATACAGCTGCCGAAGAACAGACTGCGGTGCAGCAGGTCTCGCTGCCAGCAACGCCATCTGCAGTTCCGACGCAGCGGCCATCACGTCCGGCTGCCGCACAGGCGGCTCCAGTTCAGCCTCAGGCTCCCGCTCAGCAGCAGGTTGCCGCTGCACGTGCACCGGCCGCTCCGCAGCCAGCCGCCGCGCAGCCTGCAGCGCCCCAAGCTCCTGCCGCAAGTTCGGGATGGTCGGTTCAGATCGCTTCTCAGCCTTCGGCCGCCGGTGCGCAGCAATCCTATCAGCAGATGGCCCAGCGTTATGGAAATCTCCTGCAGGGCCGTGGCGTGAATATCGTGAAGGCGGATATTGCGGGCAAGGGAACCTATTACCGGGTTCGTATCCCGTCATCCTCCAAGGATGATGCGATCCAGCTTTGCTCGCAGTTGAAATCCGCCGGCGGCAGCTGCTTCGTATCCAAGTAGTCCTGCCACTACATGTGTTGGTGAAAGCGCTGCCCTGACGGGCGGCGCTTTTTTCTTTGTGCGCCGGGTATGTGGGCGCATAACCTTTCTTCATGACCGAATCAAAAGCCATGATCCTCGGCGCAAAGGGCCTGAGCCTGACCGCCGATGAAAAAGCCTTCTATGCAGCCGAGCGGCCATGGGGCTTCATCCTCTTTGCCCGCAACATCGCTGAGCGTGAACAGGTGATCGACCTGGTCGCCAGCATGCGCGAGAGCATCGGACGCTCCGATGCGCCTGTCTTTATCGATCAGGAGGGCGGGCGTGTGCAGCGTCTGCGGCCACCGCTCGCTGACAACTATCCGGAGGCTGCCAAGCTTGGCGAGGTTTATCGTCGGGACCGGGAGGCAGGACTGCGCGCGGCCTGGCTTATGGCGCGGTTGCATGGATTCGACCTTCGAAAGCTTGGTATCACCGCCGATTGCCTGCCGGTTCTTGATGTGCCTGTTGAGGGTGCCCATGACGTGATCGGCAATCGCGCCTTTGCCAAGGACCCGCAGACCGTGATCGCGCTTGGTCGTGCGGCAGCTGAGGGTCTGATGGCTGGGGGCGTCCTGCCCGTGATGAAACATGTGCCGGGTCATGGGCGCGCGGGCGCCGACAGCCACAAGGCACTGCCGCGCGTTTCGGCGACGATGGATGAACTGCGTGCGCATGATTTCGTGCCGTTCAAGGCGCTGAACGATCTGCCCATGGCGATGACGGCGCATGTGGTCTATGAAGCGATCGACCCCGAGCGACCGGCCACCACTTCGACGAAGGTGATCAACGAGATCATCCGACAGGAAATCGGCTTTGACGGTCTGCTCATGAGCGATGACCTCTCCATGAACGCACTTTCTGGGGATTATCGCAGCCGCGCGGAAGCAGTTCTTGCGGGCGGGTGTGATCTTGTCCTTCACTGTGACGGCACGATGGGCGACATGATCGAGGTGGCCAAAAGCACGCCTGAATTAAGCGGTAGATCTTCACAGCGTGCACAAACAGCGCTTGCCGCGCTTGGTGCGGGTGATGGAACGGAAGAAGCCGTGGCGCGCGCGGAGTTTGACAGTCTGGTGAGGGCTGCCTGAACAGAACGGATTGCAGCTTGGCAGAAGCGACGAAACAGGATGGGCAGAAAGGGGGGCTGAAACCAACCCCCATGGATCCTCTGTGGTCGGACGCGGAAGCAAATTCAGACCGTGGCGTCAGCGAGCCGGCTCTGACCGTAGATGTTGACGGTTTTGAGGGACCGCTTGATCTCCTGCTTCATCTGGCACGCAATCAGAAGGTTGACCTGTCCAAGATCTCAGTCCTCGCTCTTGCCGAGCAGTATCTCGTATTCGTGGAGCAGGTGCGCTCCATGCGGCTTGAACTGGCCGCCGATTATCTCGTCATGGCCGCCTGGCTTGCCTATCTGAAGTCGCGGTTGCTGATCCCCAAGAAAGCGGATGATGAGGAGCCTTCTGGTGAAGAGATGGCTGCGGTCCTTCAATTCAGGCTGAAGCGCCTGGAGGCCATGCGTGATGCCGCAGCGCGGTTGGTCAATCGCAATCGACTGGGGCGTGAGGTTTTCGGGCGCGGCATGCCGGAGCAACTGGTTGTCGACAAGCGCAGTACTTTCGAGGCCTCGCTCTATGACCTGCTTACCGCCTATGCAGCCCAGCGCCAGAGACGCGCGATCACCAATGTGCGCATAGCCAAGCGTGGCGTCTGGTCGCTGAAACAGGCGCGCGACATCCTCACGCGGCTCGTTGGAGAATTGAAGGACTGGACGGCATTGGACCGCTTCCTACTCCAATATATCGATGACCCGCGCGACCGGGCGACAGCGCTTGCAAGTTCCTTCGCGGCAAGTCTTGAACTTGTCCGTGAGGGTGCACTTGAGATCCGGCAACAGGAGGCGTTCGCGCCCATCTATATGCGCAACACCACGGACCTTACGCGTCCGAAGAGGGAAGCGGGATGAGTGATCGTGCCAATGTCATACCGATTTTCGGCTCGTCTGAAGGGGATGACGGCAGCGTCGGAGGCGGAGTAGCGCTCAGTGATGCCAAGCGCATGGCGGAAGCCATCGTGTTCGCCAGTGCCGAACCTGTCTCGCGCCGCATGCTTGAGGAACGGCTGCCGGAGGGCGTCAATATCAGCAAGGTGATGGAAGCGCTTGTTCGCGATTATGCGACACGGGGCGTGAACCTTGTTCGTGTCGAGGACAACTGGGCGTTCCGCACGGCAGGTGATCTCGCATTCCTGATGAGCCGCAATGCGGTTCAGCAGAAGAAGCTTTCGCGCGCCGCGCTGGAGATGCTCGCGGTCATCGCCTATCACCAGCCGGTTACACGCGCCGAGATCGAAGAGATCCGTGGTGTCGAGACCTCCAAGGGGACCCTGGACATTCTGCTGGAAACCGGCTGGGTGCGGATGCGCGGGCGTCGCAGGACACCGGGCCGCCCCGTCACTTATGGCACGACCACCGATTTTCTCGATCATTTCGGGCTTGAGGAACTCCGCGATCTTCCAGGCATGGACGAGCTGCGTGGGGCCGGGCTTCTATCGGGGCGGATGCCCTCCGGCTTTGCGGTTCCCCAGCCGCCTGTGGACGCGGATGCATTGACTGAGGACGAAGATCCGCTGACGGATATCGACTTCGAGGAGCTCGGTCTGTTGACACCGCGCGTCGAGGATGATTGACCCGGTTACGGATCAACCGCGCGAGACGCTCCAGCCATGAACGACATGAGGGAAAAGCCGGCCCGGGTTACCGCCGGTGTTACCTTTGCCGCGCGGCTTGCCTTCAAGAATATCAGCCACCGGTTTGCGCCGGGCAAGGATACGCTTTGCGATGTGACGCTTGAGGCCGAGCCTGGTCAGGTTTTGTGCCTGCTTGGGCCGTCGGGCTCGGGCAAGACGACACTTTTGCGTATTGCGGCGGGTATCGAGGCGCAATCCGAAGGTCAGGTTGTTCTCAATGATCGTGAGATTGCCGGCCCCAATGTTTTCCTGCCGCCAGAGGAACGGTCGATCGGGCTTGTCTTCCAGGATTTCGCTCTGTTTCCCCACCTCACCATACTTGAAAATGTCCGCTTCGGCCTGACCGCGCTTTCAAGCGAAGAAGCGAGGCGGGAGGCAATGATCGCCCTGGAACGCGTGGGGCTTGAGGGTGTGGCAGAGGCCTATCCGCATGTCCTGTCCGGGGGGCAGCAGCAGCGTGTTGCGCTCGCGCGCGCTCTCGCGCCGCGACCGGCGGTCTTGCTGATGGATGAACCCTTTTCGGGCCTGGATTCGCGTCTCAAGGATTCGGTGCGTGCGGAAACGCTCGCGATTCTTCGCCAAAGCCGCGCTACGGCCATAGTAGTGACGCATGATGCTGAAGAGGCCATGCGGATGGGCGACCGTATCGCGCTGCTTCGCGATGGCAAGCTTGTGCAGGTGGGTACGGCTCAGGAGCTGTATCTTCAGCCGGTTGATCCTTTCGTTGCGGGCTTCTTTTCCGAGATCAACCGCATCGAGTGTCGCGCGCAGAATCAGCAGGCTCAGACACCGTTCGGTTCATTTCCGGCAGCCGGGATGGCGGACGGCCAGCCCCTGACCGTGGCGATCCGGCTTGCAGGCTTCGATGTCTCGGAGGACGGCGAGGGGCTCGCTGCACGCATCGTCGCGCGGCGGTTCCTGGGCGTCGTGGAGCTTCTGGAACTGGCGGTTTCCGGTCTCGACGAGCATGTGCATGCGCGCGTGCGAGCTGGCATTCTGTCACCCGGTATACGAGACATTCGTATTAATGTTCGCCCTTCGGACGTTCTAGTGTTTGAAAGACAGAACGAAACCGCATAAATCAATCTTCAGGAAACAGGCAAAAGAGAATTATCATGGGTTCCTTCTCCATCTGGCACTGGCTTATCGTTCTGGTCGTCGTGCTTCTGCTTTTTGGTCGCGGCAAGATCCCCGAGCTGATGGGTGACATGGCCAAGGGCATCAAGAGCTTCAAGAAGGGCATGGCGGACGATGAGGATGCGGAAGACACCCGCACCGTTGAGCATCGGGCGGATGAGCCGGTAAAGCCGTCCAAGGAAAAAGCCACCAAGTCCTGACATTCGCGGCGTCACTTGTGACGCCTGCACGGAAGCTTGATACATGTTTGATCTTGGCTGGCCGGAACTGCTCGTCGTCGCGATTGTCCTGATCGTGGTTGTCGGGCCCAAAGACTTGCCGCGCGTATTGCGCGGCTTTGGGCGCACCACGTCGAAGATCCGCGGTATGGCTGGTGATTTCCGCAAGCAGTTCGATGAAGCCCTTCGGGAGGCGGAACTGGAGGACGTCCAGACACTGGTCAAGGACGCTCGCAAGCTGGACCCGCGAAGGGAAATCAAGAAGCATCTGAGTCCGTTGGAAGAAGCGGGCAAGGATGTTCGTGCGGGGCTGGATCAGGCCATGAAGCCAAAGGCTTCGCAGCCGAAGCTTGATGAAGGCAACCGGCCGGCGGCAAGCGACGCCGTGGCCAAGGCGCCGGTGAAGACAGGCGCAACGGCAAAGTCATCCGCGGCAGGTAAAGCTACGGCCAAGAGTGCCGCTTCAGCTGCGAAGAAGGCTCCATCCGGCTCCCGTAGCACATCGAAAACCGCTGCAAAGCCCAAGAGCGCGAGGGCAGGTGGGACAAAATCTGCCACTGCCAGGCCGGCAACAACCAAGAAGACAGGAAGCGGCGCGTGAGTTCTCACGACGAAGACGATATCGAGGCGACGTCAGCCCCGCTGATGGAACATCTGATCGAGTTGCGCCAACGGCTGATCTGGGCCATTGGCGGCTTCTTCGTGGCGTTTCTGGTCTGCTTCTTCTTTGCAAAGCAGATATTCAATCTGCTCGTCATCCCCTTTCAGTGGGCGACTAGCTGGGCCGGCCTTGATGCCGACAAGGTCGATTTGATCTACACGGCGCCGCAGGAATTCTTCTTCACCCAGATCAAGCTCGCCATGTTCGGCGGTCTTGTCCTGGCTTTTCCGGTCATTGCTTCGCAGATATACAAATTCGTGGCTCCCGGGCTCTACAGGAACGAGCGCCACGCATTCCTGCCATTCCTGATCGCTTCACCGATCCTGTTCCTGATCGGTGCGGCACTCGTCTATTTCTTCTTCACGCCCATGGTGATGTGGTTCTTCCTGTCGATGCAGCAGGTTGGACCCGATGCCGAAGTGCAGATTTCACTTCTGCCGAAAGTGTCCGAATATCTCGGACTGATCATGACGCTGATCCTCTCCTTCGGGCTGGTGTTCCAGCTTCCGGTGGTGACGACGCTCATGGCGCGCGTCGGTTTGCTGACTTCCGAGGGGCTTGCCGACAAGCGCAAATATGCAATCGTAGCTGCTTTCGTGGCCGCTGCCATCCTCACGCCGCCGGATCCGGTCAGCCAGATCGGTCTTGCGATTCCGACCATCCTTCTCTACGAGGTTGCGATCTGGAGTGCCCGGATGGTGGAGCGCAGACGCGCTGAGCGGGAAGAAGCGGCAGCAGCTGAAACGGCTTCTGACAAGGCAGCCGAAACAGGCGAGTAGACCGCATCCGTTCATCGAGCGCTATCGCCGTGCGGGCTCAATTTCACGCCTCGCACGCCGGAAAGAACATGCTCGACATCAAGTGGATACGCGAAAACCCGCAAGGCCTTGAACAGGCCCTCATCAAGCGTGGAGCGCAGGCCGACGAGGCCTCGAGCCTGGTACAATCCGTGCTTGAGGCCGACGAGGCGCGCCGTTCCCACCTCACAAAATTGCAGGAAGCCCAGTCGCGTCAGAAGACGATCTCCAAGGAAATCGGCCAGGCCATGGGCGCTGGTGACAAAGAGAAGGCCGAGGCACTCAAGGCCGAGGTCGGAGAACTGAAGCGCTTCGTACAGGAAGGCGAGGCTGCCGAGCGGGACCTGGATGCGAATCTTCTCAATATCTTGGCCGGTATCCCCAATGTGCCGCTGGAAGATGTTCCGGTTGGTGCCGACGAGAATGACAATGTCGAGTTGCGCCGCTTTGGCGAGCCAAGAGAGATGGATGGTGCAAAGGAGCATTACGAGCTTGGCGAGGCGCTCGGCATGATGGATTTCGAGCGTGCGGCGAGGCTTTCCGGTGCGCGCTTTACCGTTCTTTCCGGTCCACTTGCGCGTCTTGAGCGTGCGCTCGGCCAATTCATGCTCGATCTGCACACGCAGGAGCACGGATATACGGAAGTGCAGCCGCCGCTACTGGTGCGTGACGATGCGCTTTTCGGCACCGGGCAGTTGCCGAAATTTTCCGAGGATCTCTTCAAGGCCGGTGACCATCATTGGCTGATCCCGACTGCCGAAGTGCCGCTCACCAATCTGGTGCGTGAAGAGATTCTGGAGAAAGAGAAGCTACCGCTGCGCTTTACCGCGCTCACGCCGTGCTTCCGTTCCGAGGCCGGTTCTGCGGGACGCGACACGCGTGGCATGTTGCGTCAGCACCAGTTCTACAAGGTCGAGCTGGTCTCGATCACGGATGCGGACAGCGCAATCGCCGAGCATGAGCGGATGACCGAATGCGCCGAGACGGTTCTGAAAAAGCTGGAACTGCCTTTCCGCACCATGACCCTTTGCACGGGGGACATGGGGTTTGGTGCACGAAAGACCTATGACATCGAGGTTTGGCTGCCGGGCCAGAATGCCTATCGCGAAATTTCATCCTGCTCCGTCTGCGGTGACTTCCAGGGGCGTCGCATGAATGCGCGCCATCGCGCGAGCGGCGAGAAGCAGACGCAGTTCGTGCACACGCTGAACGGTTCGGGCACTGCTCTTGGCCGCGCGCTCATTGCGGTCATGGAAAACTATCAGAACGCGGATGGTTCGATCACGGTGCCGACGGCGCTGCGTCCCTATATGGGCGGGGTGGAAAAGATCGGCGGATAGGCGCTTGTCATCAAGCCCGTGTCTTTCCATTTGGCTTCGGTGCGGGCAGCATCAGCCGTTGTTGCACGATTGCGAATCATGGGCGAGGGGACTGAACATTGCGCATTCTGTTGACGAATGACGACGGCATCCATGCTGAAGGTTTGCAGGTTCTGGAGCGCGTTGCCCGCACTCTGAGTGATGATGTCTGGGTGGTGGCGCCCGAGACCGACCAGTCCGGCTTCGCCCATTCGCTCTCGCTGTCCGAGCCGCTTCGCATGCGCAAGATCGATGATCGCCATTTTGCATTGCGCGGCACCCCGACCGATTGCGTGATCATGGCTGTCACCAAGGTTATGGACAGCCCGCCCGATCTCATCCTTTCAGGCATCAACAATGGCACCAATATCGCCGATGATGTCACCTATTCGGGTACAGTGGCCGGAGCCATGGAAGGAACGCTTCTCGGCATCCGTTCGATTGCGCTTAGCCAGGCCTACGACTTTACCGACGAAAGCCGCTTCGTGCCGTGGGATGTTGCCGAAACGCTGGCGCCTGATCTTCTGCGCAAGCTCGTGAAGACCGATCTTCCCGAAGGCGTGTTTTTGAACGTCAACTTCCCCAATTGTCGTCCTGAGGATGCAAAAGGCACGCAGGTGACGGCTCAGGGCAAACTGATCCACGGGCTGTGGATCGATGAACGAAAGGACGGTAGAGGCTTTCCCTATTACTGGCTGCGCTTTGGCCGCAAGCAGTCGGAAGTGCGGGAGGGAAGCGATCAGGCTGCCGTTCGTGACGGCTACATATCCGTTACGCCGCTGCATCTCGATCTTACCGCTCATGAGGTTCGTCAGGAACTGGCCAAGGTATTGAAATGAGCGAGACCGGCAGCGACAGGGAGGGGTTTGCGGCCCTGATGCTGCGCATGCGCGCACGGGGCATAGGATCGAAGGCACTCTTCGAGGCAATTGAAAACACACCACGCGCGAGTTTCGTGCCCGCCGAATTCCGTGATGCGGTCTGGTCGAACCGCACCGTTCCGATCGCGTGTGGAGAGACCCTGGAAGCCTGCGATTTCCAGGCCGCCATGATTGCCGCACTTGATCTTCAGCCGGGCAACCGGCTTCTCGAGATCGGAACGGGGTCGGGATACACGTCAGCGGTCATGGCGCGGCTTTGCGACAAGGTCCTTACTCTCGATCGCTACAAGACGCTGATCCAGCAGGCCCAGTTACGCCACGAGCATCTCGGTCTGACCAACATCGTCGCCAGGCAATCCGATGGGCGCGAAGGAGCGGCGGAAGGTCCGTTCGATCGCATCATCGTCTGGGCTTCGTTCGAGGAACTGCCACGAAAATTCGTCGATCAGCTCACCAGTGGGGGCATCATGATCGCTCCGATCGGGCCGGGGGAGGATGTGCAGACCATGACACATCTGACCAAGGTGGGGAGTCGTTTCGAGAAGGTGGAGCTTGAGACCACGAGGCTCCAGCCACTTGCAGCCGGTGTGGCCGAGGCAATCTGAATTTATGCCGATCATTCTTCGGCAGATTTAACCGACCAGTAACATTAACGCGCTTTAATCCCATCCAGTTAGAGGTAATGGGTACGCGGGTAGGTTCTATGTTTCTGGGCATCACAGGTCATCTAAGCCGCACGCTGGCACGCGGTGTTGCCGTGTGTGTCGTCGGCGGAACCGTTGTCGGTTGCGGCAGCGCGGCTAACCTCACCGATGGTCTGGTCACGAATTCGACCGCACAGGCCACCAGTTATGCACCGGCAAACCAGCCCTATCCGGGTGATGTGGCGCACACCACGCGGCGCAGTGCCGGTCGTCCGGGCATGAAGATTGTCCGGCCAAGTCTTCCTGTCGGAGGTGGTGGTATCCTGCAGAACAGGGCAGTCGCGAATCTTCCAAGTCCCAGCACGGCGCAGCAGCCGGTCTATACGGCAGCAGCAGCCCGGAATTCCACCGTGACCAGCCAGCCGCTTCCAGCACCTCAATCTGTGCAGGCGCAGCCCGCGCCGCAACAGGTTGCTTCGGCAGCATCGGCAACAATGCCTGCGCCCGCACAGGCAGCGCCTGCCAATATCGACAGTCGCTCGACCGGTTCGGTCGCGACTGCCGCAACGACCACCGTAGCCAGTGCCGCAACACGCAGGATTACTGTCTCCGAAGGTGACACGCTCTACGGTCTTGCGCGTCGCTTCAATGTTCCCGTTTCCGCGCTGATGAGCGCCAATGGCATGAGCGAACCGCGCGGGCTGATGATCGGCCAGACGTTAGTGATCCCGGGTGCCGGTGCCGCGACTGCTCCCGCACCAGCTGCGGTTGCTTCAAAAAAGCCCGTGCCGGAACCAGAGCAGCGCCCGCAGATCCAGGCGGTTGCAAGCGTGCCGTCAAAGCCGGAGCCGGTTGCCAAGGCGCCAGCTGAAGCGACGGCATCTTCCGATCAGGGTCGCTATACGGTGGTTGCTGGCGATACGCTCTATGGCGTGGCTCGCAAAACCGGTGCCAGTGTAGACGCAATCAAGCAGGCCAATGGCCTCGGCGACGGCGTCATCCGCATCGGTCAGACACTGAACATTCCAAATGGCAGCGGCAGCGTCGTTGCTGCCAACGCGGGCGTTGACCCGGTCAAGACCGCAACGACGGTGAAGCCGAAGGAAGTGGAGAGCGACAGCTCCGCTCAGGTGGCTGCCTATACGCCGCCCAAGATTACCGACGATGTGGCCAAGAAGGCAGAGAGCGACGCACAGACAGCAGCGCTCACCCCGCAATCCACCGGCGTCGACCGTTTGCGCTGGCCAGTGCGCGGCCGTGTCATCACCAGCTACGGTGCTGGTGCGGGTGGACGTTCAAGCGACGGCGTGGACATCGCCGTGCCTCAGGGCACGTCGGTTCGAGCCGCGGAGAACGGAATTGTCATCTATGCGGGTGACGGCCTGAAGGGCTTCGGCAATACAGTGCTCGTGCGCCACGAGAACGAACTTGTGACCGTATATGGTCACACATCGGATATCCGCGTGAAGCGTGGTGAAAAGGTCAAGCGTGGCCAGGAGATTGCTCTTTCGGGCATGAGTGGCGATGCAGACCGTCCGAAACTGCATTTCGAGGTTCGCAAGGGCACGAATCCTGTCGATCCGATGCAGTTTCTCGAATAGCCGACGTTCCCCAGACATTATCGGTTTAGCGGCCTGCTGACCTCCAGCAGTGGCCGTGCCTGAAGCGGGCTGCCTCTGACCCAATCGGCCGCCCGCTTCATGGCGTTTTCGGCCCGGTTGCGGCAATATGCGCCTCTTAACAGGTGCAAAACGGGCTTTTGCAGCGCGGAGCACGGTTGCCGCTGCGTTATCACGGTGCTAAGCGCGCTCCGCGAAAGTCGATGTTGCTGAAGGCAGGTCTTTTCGGAACGAAATATAATCGTTCCCACTGCGCTGGGACATCAATCTTTCACTATTCAAGCTAAGCCGCCTGATCTCTTGAAGCGCACTTCGAGTGCTACGAGGACGGCAGTTGAAACTGTGGTTCGCTGTATTGGCGTCAGGCCAACGGCAATGCGAGACCGAATTTGGTCACACCACGCCACGCGAATGGATTGGAGCGATGGTTCAAGCACGTGAACACTGGTCCTCGAAGATGGGGTTCATCCTTGCCGCAGCAGGATCTGCTGTCGGCCTTGGGAATATCTGGCGTTTTCCCTATGTCACCGGCGAGAATGGTGGTGGCGCATTTCTCTTGATCTACCTGGCCATCGTTTTCACGATCGGACTTTCGCTGCTGGTCGCCGAGCTTCTGATCGGCCGCTCAACCCAGCGTGATGCCGCGCGGGCCTTCAAGGAGAGTGCAGGCGGTGCCTGGCCACTGGTGGGCTATATGGGCATTCTCACCGCATTTCTCATCCTGTCCTTCTACATCGTCATCGCCGGCTGGACCGTTGCCTATACGGTGAAGTCACTGACGGGTACGATCCTGGCGAGCGGGACAGAAGAGGTGGGGGCCGTGTTCACCGGCTTTATCTCCGATCCGATCGAGCCGGTGATCTACACGGCGATATTCCTGGCGCTGACCGTCTTCGTTGTTCTTGGTGGCGTTGCCAGCGGTATCGAGCGCGCCGCTCGCTATCTGATACCGATCCTGTTCATCATTCTGCTGGTTCTGGCCGCGCGTTCCGTAACGCTGGACGGTGCGGGCGAGGGGCTTTCCTTCTTCCTGAAGCCGGATTTCTCGAAAGTGGGTTGGGACACGTTTCTTGCCGCACTTGGGCAGGCCTTCTTTTCCCTGTCACTGGGCATGGGCGCGATGATCACCTATGGCTCATATATGCGCCGGGACGATGCGATCGTGGGATCTGCGGCTTCCGTTGCGACACTCGATGCGCTCGTGGCCGTGCTCGCAGGTTTCGTCGTGCTGCCGGCTGTTTTCGCTTTTGGTGCCGAGCCGTCCGCCGGCCCCGGTCTCACCTTCATCACATTGCCATCGATCTTCGCGCAGATGCCCTTCGGCGCATTCTTCTCCGCGTTGTTCTTTTTCCTGCTCGCCATCGCAGCCTTGACCAGCGCGGTCGCGCTGTTTGAGGTCGTGGTTTCATACTTCTCGGCAGGAGATCCTGCGCGGCGCAAGCCGGTGACGCTGTGGGTCAGCCTTGCGAGCTTCGTTCTAGCCATTCCGACCTCGCTCAGCATGGGTGTCTGGTCCGGCTATACGATTGGTGGCAAGCCGCTGCTTGATGCTCTGGACTTCTTCACCAACAACATCACCATGCCACTGGGCGGCCTGCTGATCGCGATCTTCGCTGGTTGGGTGCTGCGACGTCAGGTGGTGCAGGAACTTGGAGCCAGCGGCACGCTGGTCGGTGCATGGCAGTTCGTCATCCGCTTCGTTGCGCCTGTGGCCATCGCGGTGATCCTGATTGCCGGGCTGATCTAGCAATCATGTGAACCGGAGAGTTCGCGAGAGGGCGTTGCGGGCGATCGCAGCGCCCTTTCTGTTCAGGAATTGAGTCTGACCCCGAGACGCCCGGCAAGTTCCTGTATGAATTGCCATGCCACGCGGCCCGAGCGGCTGCCTCTCGTGGTCGCCCATTCGAGCGCGTCGTGCCGCCACTCACCCTGTGCAACCGGCAATTCATAGAAGGCTATGTAGCCTTCGAGCATGGCCAGATATTCATCCTGGGAGCATTTGTGGAAGCCAAGCCAGAGACCAAAGCGATCTGATAGCGAGACCTTCTCTTCGACGGCTTCAGCCGGATTGATCGCGGTTGAACGTTCGTTCTCGATCATGTCGCGCGGCAGCAAATGCCGACGGTTGGAGGTCGCATAGAAGATCACGTTTTCCGGCCGTCCTTCCACGCCCCCCTCCAGCGCGGCCTTCAGGGACTTGTACGAGCTGTCGTCAATGTCGAAGGACAGATCGTCGCAGAACAGGATGAACGCGAAGCGTGCCTGGCGCAGATGGTGCATGAGCTGCGGGAGTGTGTCGATATCCTCGCGGTGGATCTCGATCAGCTTCAGTCGCGAGGCGACTTTGTCGTCTTCATTCACCGCGGCATGAACGGCCTTCACGAGTGAGGACTTGCCCATGCCGCGCGCACCCCACAGCAGTGCATTGTTTGCAGGAAGACCGTTCGCGAAACGGCGGGTATTTTCCAGCAGCAGGTCGCGCGCACGGTCTACACCCTTGATCAGGCTGATGGAAATGCGGTTTACGTGTTCAACGGGTTGCAGTTCGGCGCGCTCCGGTTGCCAGACGAAACAGTCAGCCCGATCGAAGTCGGGGACAGCCTGTTCGGGCGGTGCCATCCGTTCCATGATGGACAGCAGTCGATCCAGCTTTGCGTTCAGTGTGGTCAGAGCATCCTGCGCCATTTGATGGTTACCTGTCAGTGGTTCGTACCGTGCGGTACGGTTTTCCACGGATGTGAAGTGGTTGCAAGCCACGCAGTTGCGCAGGAAAGCCTGTGTGCGGCTGTCGCATGGAGTTGCAAAGCGTTACTGAACATCTATATTCCGCCCAACCTTTACGGGGGCGCACAAGCGGCCTTTTCTTCATCAATTGCGGGAGTTCAAGATGTTCGTTACACCGGCTTATGCCCAGACTGGCGCAGGCGCACCGGATATGTTGGTCAGCATTCTGCCCTTCGTCCTTATTTTCGTCATCATGTACTTCCTCATCATTCGTCCGCAGCGTACGCAGATGAAGAAGCGCCAGGAGATGCTTGCCAATATCCGCCGCGGTGACACCGTGGTGACGGGTGGCGGCCTGGTTGGCAAGGTTTCCAAGGTGGTCAACGACACCGAGCTCGAAGTCGATCTCGGCGGAGGCAACAAAGTGACGGCTCTTCGCTCCATGATCGCGGATGTGCGTGTGAAGGGCGAGCCGGCCGAGAAAGCCGCCAACAAGTAGGCCCTCAGGCTTCGGGACGAGATATGGCGGCGGTGCAGCACCGCCGCTTTTGGCAATCAGGAAGAGGCAGCATGTTATATTTCCCTCGCTGGCAAACGGTTCTTATCTGGCTGGCGGTGGCGCTGGGCATAGCCTATGCCGCGCCCAATATTCTGCCTCAGACCTGGTTCTCCTCAATGCCGACCTGGGCTCCGAAGCAGCCCATGACGCTTGGTCTGGACCTGCAGGGCGGTTCGCATATCCTGCTGGCGCTCGATCGCGACGAATTGACCGAAGAGCGTCTTGTTTCGGCACGTGATGATGTTCGCCGTTCGCTGCGTGAAGAACGCATCGGCTATACCGGCCTTGCCATCAATGGCCAGGCGGTTCAGGTGCGGGTGCGCGATGCCTCCCAGCTCGATGCTGCACGGGAAGCACTTTCCGAACTCACCCAGCCCGTTTCCAGCGGTGTTTTTGGCTCTGGTGCTGTCGCCGAGTTCTCGCTCAGCGAGCCGGAGCAGGGGATCCTGCGCTACTCGCTTACAGAGCAGGGTATCGAGTACAGGCTGAACTCGGCCCTGTCCCAGTCCATCGAAGTGGTCAGCCGCCGCGTGAACGAGCTTGGTACGACCGAGCCCGTCATTCAGCGTCAAGGTGACGACCGCATTCTGGTTCAGGTGCCCGGTCTTCAGGATCCGGAGCGCCTGAAGGAGATTCTCGGCCAGACGGCCAAGCTGACATTCCAGATGGTCGATCAGTCCATGCCTGCGCAGGAGGCCATCGAAGGTCGTCCGCCGGTCGGCACGAGCGTGATGTATTCCACGGATGATCCGCCCGTTCCCTATGTTATCGAAGACCGCATCATCGTTTCGGGTGAAAACCTCGTCGATGCGCAGGCGAGTTTCGACCAACGGACGAACGAGCCGGTCGTTTCCTTCCGTTTCGACACACGAGGGGCAACGGGCTTCGGTCAGGCGACGCAGGAAAATGTCGGTCGCCTCTTTGCCATCATTCTAGACGGGCAGGTGATTTCCGCTCCACAGATTCGAGAGCCTATCCTGGGCGGAAGCGGTCAGATCTCGGGCAATTTCTCGGTTCAGGGCGCAAACGACCTGGCGGTTCTACTGCGCGCAGGCGCGCTTCCCGCTACCCTGACCGTCATCGAGGAACGTACGGTCGGGCCGGGCCTTGGCCAGGACTCGATCAATGCCGGCAAGATTGCCGCAATGATCGGCGCTGTCCTCGTGGTCGCCTTCATGATCATCGCCTATGGTACGTTCGGTGTATTTGCCGTGGTCGCGCTTGGCGCCAATATCGCCTTGATCATCGCCCTGCTTTCGGGCCTTGGCGCTACGCTTACCCTGCCTGGTATCGCCGGCATCGTGCTCACCATGGGCATGGCGGTGGATTCCAACGTGCTTGTGTTCGAGCGTATCAGGGAGGAACGCGCTAATGGGCGCTCGCTGATCCAGGCGGTCGATTCCGGCTTTTCCAAAGCGCTTGGCACCATCGTTGACGCCAATGTCACCACCCTTATCGCGGCTATCATCCTTTTCTATCTGGGTACCGGTCCCGTACGCGGCTTCGCCGTGACGCTGGCAATCGGTATCGCAACGACGGTGTTCACGGCCTATACGCTCACGCGCTGGCTCGTTGCTCAGTGGGTGAAGCGGCAGCGTCCGAAGGAGTTGCCGCGCGCACCGCTCAACCTGCTCCCCGGGGCGACTTCCATCGGTTTCATGTGGCTGCGCCGCATGACCTTCACATTGTCGGCCATTGCGTCCATAGCAGCGCTCGCGCTCTTCATGACGCTGAACATGAACTATGGCATCGACTTCAAGGGCGGTTCGGCCATCGAGGTGCAGGCGAGGCAGGATGTCGCCGATATTTCGGACATCCGCTCACGCCTGTCCGAACTCAATCTTGGAGAGGTGCAAGTTCAGGAATTCGGCAATCCGAAGGACGTTCTGATCCGCGTCCAGGCACAGGGCGGTGGCGAGCAGGCTGAACAGACAGTCATCACCAAAGTCCGCGATGCGCTGGAAGCCGACTACGACTTCCGCCGTGTCGAAGTGGTTGGCCCGACGGTTTCGGGTGAACTCGCGCGGGCCGGCACCATCGCGGTTCTTGTCTCGCTTTTTGCGATCCTGATCTATATCTGGCTGCGTTTCGAGTGGCAGTTCGCGGTGGGTGCGATCCTTGCCACCACCCACGACGTGGTGATGACGATCGGCTTCTTCGTGATCACCGGCATCGAGTTCAACCTGTCGAGTATCGCCGCGATCCTGACCATTGTCGGTTACTCGCTGAACGATACTGTGGTGGTCTACGACCGCATTCGTGAAAATCTGCGCCGCTTCAAGAAGATGCCGATGCCGCAACTTCTCGATCTGTCGATGAACCAGACGCTGTCGCGTACGATCATGACCTCGGTCACGACACTTCTGGCTCTGATCGCACTCTATGCGTTCGGTGGCGAAGTCATCCGCTCCTTCACGGCTGCCATGATCTTCGGTGTGCTTATCGGCACCTATTCCTCGATCTTCGTCGCTGGTCCTCTTCTCATCCTGTTCCGTCTGCGTCCAACGGGCGCAGCAGCAAAGGATGCGGAGGAGAATGGTGAGGAGGTCGCGGTCAAGGGATGAGTGGCGGTATCGAAATGCGAGAGGCGCATTTCCCCGGGAAAGCGCCTATCGAAGCCTATGGCAATGGCGGCTTCCGCTTCGCCGATATGAGCCATCGCGGCTCGCTGCTCTGCCTGCCATCGGGTATACATGGCTGGAAGGCCACGGATGCGAGATCGCTGGACCTTGGCGATTTCCAGTCGGTCCTGGCCGAGGCTGAGGAGATTGACATTCTGCTGGTGGGTACAGGGCGCGATCTCTTGCACCTGCCACAAGGCTTGCGTGACGCCTTGCGCGAAAAGGGCATAGCGGTGGAGACAATGGCGACTGGTGCTGCGGTGCGCACATACAACGTCTTGCTCGCCGAGGAACGGGCGGTCGCTGCTGCGCTGATCGCGGTCGATTGAGATGGAAGCCCATTTTCTCCATGCCATGGAGCAGGTGCGGGCAGCAGACCCCGAACGCTATCTGAGCACACTCTATGCGCCTGAAGACAAGCGGCCTGCGCTTTACGCGCTATATGCTTTCAACACCGAAATAGGGTCTGTGCGCGACAAGGTCAGTGAACCGATGCCAGGCGAGATCCGCCTGCAGTGGTGGCGCGATGTCATCGCGGATGACACTGAAGCACAGGCAGGCGGTAACCCCCTGGCCGAAGCATTGCTGGCAACGATCAAGCGGCATGAACTTCCTCGCCAGCCGTTTCTGAACATGTTGGATGCGCGCGTTACCGACCTCTATGACGATGCCATTCCTTCTCGCAACGATCTTGAAGGTTATCTGGGCGAGACGCGCTCCGCTCTTATCCAGCTTGCATCTTTGTGTCTGGATCCGCGAATTGCGGGGGAGCATGCCCAACTGGCGGGCCATGCGGGCTGCGCACAAGGCGTGAGCGAGATCATCCGCAAACTGCCGCTACTGTCCCGCCGTGGTCAGAGCTTTATCCCCGCGGACATCCGTGCTGCGGCTGGAGCGGGAGAGGTCGCACTGCACGACCCGGCACAGGCAGCTGCGGCTGAACGCGTATTGGCTGCACTGATCGCGTTGGGTCGTCAGCATTTCTCGACATTCCGCCGCGACAGCGCTTCCCTGCCACAAAGCCTGCGCGCAGCCTATCTGCCACTTGCAAGCACGGGTGCTGTCTTTTCGCGCGCCGAACGGTTGGGCGCGAAAGCATTTCAGGAACCGGTTCGCATCTCCGTTTTGGCGCATCACATCCATTTGTTGCGGAACGCTTTGGGCGGGTGGTAGTGCCGTAATTTCGCCTGTCGCTTGTGCTAGCAGTATGGGCAATATTGTCTGCAATATTGTCGGCAGGGTCATTTCAATGACGATATGGGCTGAAGAAATCGCCTCCACGGGCTGGAAATCGGTGCTGCGCGAAATGCAGGACGGTATCGGCAAGGCTCTGTCGCGGTTTCCCGTGCCCATAGCTTTCCTGAGTATGGCGACGATCAGCGCGTTCATGGAGATCGCGGACGCATCTTTCGCTCTTCCCTGGCGCGGACCCAATGAACTGATGGCCGCTTTCCTCGGCGCTGCCGCTGCTGCACTGGTGTGCACATTGGTGACTGAGGCTCATCAGATCAAAAGAAGCTTTGGTTATCTGAGCGGCCTGCTGTTTGGATTGCTTCTGGGAGCGCTCCTGCTCGATCCAGCCTATCTCTGGGTGCAGGAGTGGTCTCTCGTGGCTGCGCTTGCAGGCTTGATTCTGGTTGCCCCTTTCACTCTGCGGGGAAACAGCAGCCAGTTTTGGATGTTTAGCCTGCGGGTAGCCTTCTCGGTTATGCTGATGGTGCTGGCCTTGCTTCTTTTTGCCGGAGGGACTTCGGCGACGCTTGCGACACTAAGCTTCCTGTTCGGGTTCGATATTGATCAGGGCGTCTATCAGTATGTATGGGCCTTCACGGGCCTGCTGGCCGCACCGGTCTTCGGACTGGGACAACTTCCTCGAAATTTCGACCACGAGCCGCGGCTGAGCCAGATCGGTGCGATGGATCGCGGCATGCGGGCGCTCGGTGACTTCGTGGCTGCGCCATTGCTGATACTCTATGCGGCTATCCTGCATCTCTATGCCGCAAAGATCGTGCTGACGGGCGAATTGCCTGCAGGCCAGATCGGCTGGCTGGTTCTCACCTACGGCTTCTGCCTCTTCGGCACCTTGCTGGTGATCAACCCGTTTCTGGATCTGGCGCGCGCGCCTACGCGGTTCGTTCTTCGCTTCTGGCCTGCGTTTCTCGTGGTGCCCCTCATTCTATTAGCGCTGGCTCTTTGGGTCCGTGTAGCCGCGTTCGGATTTACGCCAGACCGCTATATGGTGATGCTTTTTGGTGGAGTGAGCGCAACGGTGGTTGCTCTTCAACTCGTTCCAACCCTGCGTGGCGACATACGCCTGATCCTTGCATTGCCCGTAGCGGCATTATTCCTTGCCAGTTTCGGGCCACAGGGCGCGCGCGCGGTTTCCGTCGCAAGCCAGGAGGATCGATTCCGAAACGCGATTGCGAATGAGCAGCTTACGCAAGAGCAAGAGCTTCAAGCCTTGGCCTCGTTGCGATATCTGTCTGGTCAGGGTGCGCTTCAACGGGTGACTCCGGTGGCTGCCGAAGGCGAAGTGCTGCCGGATGGCTACGAACAGGTCGCCCGGGCCTACGGCCTTGATCCCGAACTTCGCTATCCCGAACGCGAAAGACTTGTCCTGCGCCGAAGCGAAACGCTTTTGGCGGAAGATCTCGGCGAATATCTGGGAAGCGAGGGATACGGTTTCGACATTTTCCTGCCTCAGCTTTCACTGAGGCAGGATTATCCGGTGGATGTTGCGCTGCCGAGCGGGAAGAACATACGCGTCTCGCTGGCGGAAGACTCGATCCTGCTTGAAACGGAGAACAATTCAGCTCGATTTCATGTTGCGGAACAGGATGTTGCCGCACTTGAAGATCGCGATTCGCGGGTGCTCCGCTTGATTGGCGAGGATGAGGAGCGTGAAATGCTCGTCATCCCTGCATTCGCGTTCGTATCGGCTGATGGAAGGTTACAAACTTTCGAGACGCTTGTGTTCCTGCGCGGGCAGGATTGGGATTGACTATTCCGCAGCCGCAGCCGGTTGTGGCAAACCGAGCCAGCTGCGTGCATCAGCCAAGGCGCGTGCACTCAGCGCATGTTTGCGTGCGAGGCTTTTTTCCTTTCCGCGCAGACGTTTGCCTTCCGGCTTCACGATTTCCACGGGCGGGAAGAGCCCGAAATTTACATTCATGGGCTGGAAGGAGCGTTTCCCGGGTTCGTCATCAGAGATGATGTGGCCGCCGGTTATGTGGTTGAGCAACGCGCCGAAAGCAGTAGTTGCAGGCGGTGGGGTGAGAGTTTCACCCTTTCGCGCCGCCGCGGCAAAGCGCCCTGCGAGCAGGCCCATTGCCGCGCTCTCCACATAGCCTTCGCAGCCGGTGATCTGACCTGCGAATCGTAGGCCATCGCGGCCCTTCAGCTGAAGTGTACCGTCGAGCAGAGCAGGCGAATTTATGTAGGTGTTGCGGTGAAGCCCGCCAAGGCGGGCGAATTCCGCGTTCTGCAGGCCAGGAATTGTCCGGAAGATCTCGACCTGTGCACCATATTTCAGCTTCGTCTGGAAACCGACCATGTTGTAGAGCGTGCCCAGAGCATTGTCCTGGCGCAACTGCACGACGGCATAAGGTTTTTCATCGGGCTTGTGAGTATTGGTGAGGCCCATCGGTTTCATTGGACCGTGACGCAGGGTTTCTGGCCCGCGCTCTGCCATCACTTCAATCGGCAGGCAGCCGTCGAAATAGGGGGTACCCTCCCATTCCTTGAACTGGGTCTTCTCGCCGTCAAGAAGCGCCTGAATGAACCGCTCATACTGCTCCTTGTTCATGGGGCAGTTGATGTAGTCCTTGCCGGTACCACCGGGGCCGACCTTGTCGTAACGCGACTGGAACCAGCAGGTGTCCATGTCAATGGAATCGTAATGCACGATGGGCGCGATGGCATCGAAAAAGGCCAGAGCTTCCTCGTCCGTATGCCTGCCGATCGCCTCTGCCAGTGAGGGAGCGGTGAGTGGGCCGGTGGCGATGATCGCCTGGTCCCATTCCTCAGGCGGAAGGTCAGTGACTTCCTCGCGCACGAGCTCGATCAACGGATGTTCCTGCAGTGCTTTTGACACCGCATCCGAGAAGCCGTCGCGGTCGACAGCCAGTGCACCGCCTGCAGGGACCTGATTCGCATCACCGCTTGCCATGATGATCGAGCCGGCCATGCGCATTTCCGCATGAAGAACGCCGACCGCATTCGCAGTGGCATCATCGGAGCGGAAGGAATTGGAGCAGACAAGCTCGGCGAGGCCGTCTGTCTTGTGCGCGTCGGTGCCGCGAACGGGGCGCATCTCGTGGAGGATGACCGGTACGCCGGCCTGCGCGATCTGCCAGGCAGCTTCGGAGCCGGCCAGGCCGCCGCCAATCACGTGAACTGGCTTGTATGGGGAGCTGTTTGTCATGTGGGGGAGATAGGCAAAAGCGAACGGTAATGCAATTCACATGTGTGCCGCATGAAACGTCCGATAAAAAAACAACACCCGCCGGGGGAGGAGGTCCGGCGGGTGTCGTTTTTGTCGACCAGCTATCGGGAGGAGGAGAGAGCTGGCCGTATTCGTCAGAATTGGGAGGAGGTAATCCTGACGAAATCTCTTTGTCAGTCCTTAGAGGGACTTGCGTGCAACGAACGGAATGTCGCCGCGGGCGATGCCGAGGTCGTTGAGCTCACGGCTGGAAAGGCGGCTCAGTTCGTTGACGGTCTGACGGTAACGGCGCCAGTTGCGGTAATTGCGAATGATGTTCATCTGTCTTGCTCGCTTCAGAATTCGTGTGGGGTGTTGATCACCCGTTGCGATGGACAGATAAGCCCATTGAGCCATGCGTAAAAGTGCCAATGTTGCATAGCAGCGATGCAGATTGTGCATTGCAACATCAAAGTGTCACAAAGCGGCCTGAGACGCGTCACACAGGTTAAATGAAGATGAAGAATCGATGACGCTCTAGACGGCCGTGGAAGCGTCTCAATGCTGAAGATATGTAAAAAGCTCCCAAAAATCCTTGCACCAGGCCAATTTCCCTTTGAACACACATGGTCAGGTGATATAGAGGCGCGCGCTTTCGGGAGCGTTGGCTGTCGGCAGCGGGTGTGGTGGAACTGGTAGACACGCCAGATTTAGGTTCTGGTGGCGCAAGCCGTGGGGGTTCAAGTCCCTCCACCCGCACCAGACAGAGCCATCCCCGAAACACGGAATTCGGCAGGCTGACCGCAAGGCGCCGTTGGCACGGCCAGTGAGTAAACGCAAAGGTTTGATGAATGCAGGTAACCGAGACTCTCAATTCAGGTCTTAAGCGCGAGATCAAGGTCACCGTGCCGGCCCAGGACCTGGAATCGCGTCTTGTGGCGCGGCTCGAGGACGCCAAGGACAAGGTGCGGCTGAAAGGCTTCCGTCCGGGCAAGGTTCCGCTCAGCCATCTGCGCCGCATGTACGGCAAGTCCTTCATGGCAGAAGTGGTCAACGAGATCCTGTCCGACTCCTCGCGCTCCATTCTTGAAGAGCGCGGCGAGAAGCCCGCCATGCAGCCCGAAATCAACATGACCGAAGACGAGAAGGAAGCCGAAAAGGTTCTCGACGGTCAGGCCGATTTCGAGTTCTCAATGGCTTACGAAGTGATCCCGGCAATCGAGATCAAGGACTTCTCCGGGATCAAGATCGAACGCCCCGTTTATGACGTTTCCGACGAGGAAGTTGACGACCAGGTCAAGCGTATTGCCGACTCCGTCCGCACCTACGAGGACAAGGACGGCAAGGCTGAAGATGGGGACAAGGTCACCATCGACTATCTTGGCAAGATCGACGGCGAAGCGTTCGACGGTGGTGCTGCCGAAGATTCAGATGTTGTCATCGGCCACAATCAGTTCATCCCCGGCTTCGAAGAGCAGCTGGTTGGTCTGAAGGCGGGCGACGAGAAGACCATCAAGGTCAAGTTCCCCGACGAATATGCAGCAGCTCATCTTGCCGGCAAGGACGCCGAATTCGACATCAAGGTGAAGAAGGTCGCAGCGGCGGAAGAACTCGTCATCGATGACGAGCTGGCGAAGAAGCTGGGTCTGGAATCGGCTGACAAGCTGCGCGAAATCGTTCGCGGCCAGCTGGAGAACCAGTTCGGCCAGATGACCCGCCAGAAGGCGAAGCGTCAGCTTCTCGATGCTCTCGACGACCAGTACAAGTTCGAGGCGCCGGAGAAGCTGGTGGAAGCCGAATTCCAGAACATCTGGAACCAGGTGACCCGCGATCTGGAGAATGCCGGCCGCACCTTCGAGGACGAAGACACGACCGAGGAGGAGGCTCGCGAAGAGTATCAGCGCCTTGCCGAACGCCGCGTGCGTCTCGGCCTCGTGCTCGCACAGATTGGTGAAGAGCAGGGCGTGCAGGTGTCCGAAGACGAGATGCAGCGTTCGCTGATCGAATCGATCCAGCGTTACCCGCGTCACCAGCAGCAGGAAATCTACGACTTCTACCGTCAGAACCCGCAGGCGCTCGCCAATATCCGCGCGCCGCTGTTTGAGGAAAAGGTCGTTGACGAGCTGCTTTCCAAGGCCGACGTGACCGACAAGAAGGTGTCTCGTGAAGAGTTGATGGCCGACGACGAGGACGAGGCAGAGGCTGAGAAGCCTAAAGCCAAGGCCAAGAAGAAGGCCGCGCCGAAAAAGAAGGCTGCCAAGGCTGACGACGCCGAATAAGCCCTCCGTCAGGTGCATAGTCGAAAGCCCCTGCAGCCAAGCTGCGGGGGCTTTTTCGTTTGGCACAGGAACAAGCCTTATCTGGTTCTCGATCGATCCGTGCCAGCAGGCCGATAAAGCGGCGGATAGTGGAGGGTGCTGATGAAGCGGGTGATTGACGGCGTTTTCCGTGGCACGCTGAAGACGCTTGGCCCCAAGGCCAGTCCGACGGGCATTTTCAAAGAGCCTGTGAAGGGACCTGTCGCTGTAGGTTCCGAGGGACTTTCCGGTGACCATCAGGGTGATCGCAGAGTTCATGGCGGACCCGAGAAAGCAATCCATCTCTATCCATCGGTTCATTACGCTTCATGGGTGACAGAATACCCTCATCTCGAATCCCAGATGCAGCCAGGCTCATTCGGCGAGAACATATCGGTCGGGTGCATGGACGAAGGTGATGTATGCCTTGGCGACCGGTTCAGGCTCGGGACCGCTGTCGTGGAATTTTCTCAAGGACGACAGCCCTGCTGGAAGCTCAATGCGCGCTTCCTGGAGCCGAGACTAGCGAAAGCCGTGCAGGATACGGGACGCACGGGCTGGTATTTCCGGGTGATCGAGCCCGGAACGGTGTCCGCCGGCGATGCCTTGGAGCTTGTGGAACGGCCACATGGAAGCTGGTCGCTGGCGCGGGTGACGCGTCTTTTCTATGTCGATCAGCTCAATTACGACGCTTTGGAAGAGCTGGCGGCAATCGCCAGTCTTGCAGAAAGCTGGCGGAAGCTTGCCTGTCGGCGTCTGGAGCGTCGTGAGGTGGAAGACTGGAACCGCCGCCTCAATGGTGAGGCTTGAGCACTAGAGCAGGCGCTGGATGTTGCGACCGGCCTTGATGAAGCGCAACGGGTTGATGGGCTTGCCCGACTTGCGGACTTCATAGTGCAGATGCGGTCCGGTCGAACGCCCGCTGCTGCCGACCTTGCCGATGACGCTGCCGGGCGAGACCTTGTCTCCAACGCCGACATCGATCCGGCTCATATGGGCGTATCGCGTGGTCAGGCCATTGCCGTGGTCGATTTCCACCATTCGGCCATAGCCCCCATTCCATCCGGCGCGTATGACCTTGCCGGCGCCGGCCGCCTTGATGGGAGTGCCGGTCTTGCCGCTGAAATCCATGCCTGAATGGTGCGCGCGGCGTCCAAGGAGCGGATCACGCCGCGTGCCGAACATGCTTGTTACACGGGCTCCCGGGAGAGGATTTGCAATGGGAACCTGGCGCGCCGTTTTCTTGAGCTGCTCCAGCGTGTTCAACGCTTCGTCGAGCTCACGGACCTTCTCGTCGAACGGTCCGATCTGGCCGGCAGCAAGGAGGGGGCCGCCAACAGCTTCCGTACCGAAGTTATCCGCAGGACGCACACCGGCTTCTGCGAGAGCCTGCGCAATCTCCTCCGCCGTCTGATAGGCTTCCTCGGCGAGAACCTCCACACGCGCAATCTGTTCGGATTCGATGTCGCGCAGCGAACGGTTTATGGCAACGAACAGACGGTCTGCCTGATCTGCCTCGGATGGCTGCGCACGATCGCGAATCGGCCATCTCATCGCGGACACGGCAGCTGCGGGAGCCGGAGCATAGGCACTGGCGGTAAGTATCGTGGTGTCGACCGTGGTGCCTCTCAGCTGCAGTGATGCATCTTTCTGCGGGCGCGGCGAGGGGAGAGGAACAGCAGTATGCTTGTCTGGCCGACTGCGCTCGAGGATAGGCTCCAGCCTGCCGTGACGCTTTGTCAGCTGCTCCTGACGCTCGATCAGCTTGGAGACCTTGCGTTCCATCAATTGCTGGTCGAGAAGCTGACGGCTCGTGATCCTGTCGACCTGGGCGCGAAGTGTGGAAATACGGTCTTCATAGGCCTGCTGCATGCGCGCCTGGCGCGCCATCGCAGCGCCCATAAGGTCGTCACGGACCACCAGATAAGCAGTTGCCACCAGATATCCGCCAGCGATCACAGCCATTGCCGTACCCGCCAGGGCCGCGACCCATGGGCGGATGGTGAAATGCCGGATCCGGTCGCCCCGCGCGATGATCACCGTGTGGGGCTCTTTGCGTTTGCCAAAGACTGTCGGCTGAATGTTCACGAGACCGTATCACCATAGAATGTTCAACGGTCCCGATTACACCCTGTTAGGGTTAACAAAGCATTTGGCGGCAGGTAGAAATCACGCCGAGGCGTTCAACTCTTCGACCTGCTTGAGCACGGCGTCGACGTGGCCTGGCACCTTGACCTTCCGCCAGGCCTGAATGATCGTCCCGTCGGCGTCGATCAGAAAGGTGGAGCGTTCAACACCCATATATTTGCGGCCATACATGCTCTTCTCCACCCAGACGCCGTATGCCTGGAGGACTTCCTTCTCCGGATCGGAGAGGAGGGTGATCTTCAGATCATGCTTGGTCTTGAATTTTGCATGCTTCTGTTGGCTGTCGGGCGACATGCCCAGAACGACGGCACCCTGCTGTTCGAAATCGTTCAGCCGTTCGGTAAATGCGATGGCCTCTGCCGTGCACCCGCTGGTGTCGTCTTTCGGATAGAAATAAAGCACGACCGGCTGGCCGCGAAAATCCGACAGTTTCACATTATCGCCGCCATCTGCAGTCAATTCAAAATCGGGAGCAGGGCTGCCAATGTCTGGACCGGCCATTGTCTCTACCTCTTGGGCTGTTGCACGAAATGAAAACGAGGGAAAACCCCATGCGGTGGGTCCCTCGCAAGGCTGCACAGATATAATAGCTTCGCCGGATTCGTCCATCGCGAGCGGCAAACTTGAATAACATAGGCTGCCAGTGCGTCGTTGACATCAGATCAGGGTAATCACGAGAAGATCCGCTTCAGTCGCAAGGAGATGCCGCGTTACGAGCAGTATCCCTCCGTTGAAGCGGCACGGGGCGGTGCGCCGGCTTGCCTGCGACGTCCAATACGTGTGCGCCGGTGGTTGGTTGTCCCTGTGCTTGCACTTCTGGCGCTGGTCGTTGTCATACTCGGCGGCATCTGGCTCGTTGGTGTTGATGCGATCGGCAATGAGCGCCTTCGCGCACAGGCTGAACAGGCGCTGACGCGGCTTGCAGGCGTTGATGTCGATGTGGAGCTTGGGCGTCTGCATCTGGGGCTCGGGCGGAGAAGCCTCTTTGCACTCGAGATCAGCGATGTGCGCATCAATCTGGCGCAGACCGGCGAGCAATTGGCGCGAGCCGACAATCTGCGTATCGGCCTCAAGGCCGTCCCCATGCTTTCCGGCCAGCTTGAACTCGGTGCAGTTACCCTCGTCGACGCAGAACTTGCACCCTTCTTCCTTCCCCAGCTTGGTCAGGAGGGGATGGGACCGCCGCAAGGGGCGCTTTCTCCTCAGGAGGTGGAGGCCGCGGTTTTCGGTGCCGTTCAACGTGCTTTTGCAATCACTGACAATTCCGGCCTGCGGCAGCTCGTCCTGCGCAATGTCGGCTTGCGCTTGCGAGATAAAGGGGAGCTGTCGGACCTGACCATCAACCAGCTTGACCTTCTGCGCGTGAGCGAGGACGAGATCACCTTCGCGGGCGAAGCGCAATTTCGCGAGCGCGTTGCATCCTATGAAGGCAGCGCATTGCGAGGTGAGAACGCGACGGCCATTGAAGACCTGGAGCTGAAAGTCACTTCTGACGTTCCCGAAGATCCTCTGCCGGCACCTGGTGGCGGGCTGCAGAGCGTGGGCTCCTACAGTTTCGTCCTCAGCGGCAACAGCGAGGGTCCGGGAGACGGCAGCGGCCGGACCGGGGCGGAGCTTCTACTTGATGCGCAGATCAATGACATTGCCGTGCGTTTCGATGATGATGCCATCAAGGTGGATCAGGTGCGGGTTCGTACCGGCTTCTCCGGCACGGCGGACAAGTTCACACTCGGTGCGCTCGAATTCGACATGGGGCGTTCGCAGGTCAATCTGCTCGGGACTTTCGGGCCCGAGGGCGCTGACAGTTCGCGCTATGCATTCGAGCTTGTTTCCCGCGAATCGCGCCTTGCCCCGGTCGATTCCCCGGAAGCGGCCTTGCCTTTCGGAGCACGAATAGCCGGGACCTTGGATGTTGCGGAGTCGGTGTTGCAGGCCGATTCCATCAACATTCGGACCACCAATGGCGAACTGGTCGCGCGCTCTGCGCTCGACTTCGAACGCGGTTCTTCGCCGGGAATTTCATTCTCGCTTGACGTTGCCAACATGGCGACTTCGCATGTGAAGCAGTTGTGGCCCTGGTTCTCTGCTCCAGGCGCGCGGCGTTGGACCCTGGAGAATGTTTTCGGGGGCGTGATGCAGTCAGGACGCATCTCGCTGGAGGTGCCGCCGGGCCGGCTTGGCAATGGTGTGCCGCTTGGTCCGGATGAAGTCTCAGGACATTTTGAACTTGAAGGTGCACGCTTCGACATTGCGGGTGAAATTCCGCCGGTGCGCAACGGGACTGGCAGCGTTTCCTTTGCAGGAACTGACGTCGAGGTCGCCTTGTCCAGCGGTGTCATATACACGGGCAGTGGACGCACGGTGCAGGTGGCGGAGGGTGCACTGGCAATCCGCTCGGCACATCTCACGCCGCGAATCGGCGATCTGGATATCAAGGTGGACGGGGAGGCCGCCGCCGTTCTGGAACTTGCTTCCTACAAACCCATCGATGCTTCACGATTTCACGATCTCGATCCGGAGGCTCTTTCGGGCCTGGTGCGTGGCCATGTGAAGGCGCGCATCCCCTTGCAGGATGGCATCGATCGCGACGATCTCCCCTGGCAGGTCGAGTTCTCCTTCAATGATCTTGATTTTGCGGAACCTTTTCAGGGGCAGGATATCAAGAATGCCAAAGGCAGCCTTCGCATTCAGCCTGATCGCGCGGAGGTCGAGGCTGAGGCGGCGCTGAACGGCATGCATGCGGTCATCAGCATTCTCGAGCCATTGCAGGAGAGTGATCTTGCCCGCAAACGCGACATAGTGCTGAAGATGGATGACGCCGCGCGCGCAAAGCATCTTCCGGGTCTCAATGATCTTGTATCAGGCCCGATCGAACTGGACGTGAAAGAACCTGAAGCCGGTGTGCGCGATCTGGTCGTAGATCTATCAGCCTCTCGTCTGCAGATACCCTGGATCGGATGGTCCAAGGGCAAGGGCATTCCGGCAACGGCCACATTTCGAATGCGTGACGAGGATGGACGCATCACGCTCTCCGATTTCCGGCTGAAGGGAGAAAGTTTCAACATATTCGGCAATGTGAGTATCGACGACGGTTCCTTGGTCGACGCCGATTTCTCGCAGGTTCGCCTGACGCGGCAGGACGATTTCCGCGCCCGGGTGGTAAAGGAAGGTGCGGGCTATCGCGTAACGGTGCGCGGCAAGGCGATGGACGCGCGAGCTCTTGTGAAGAAGCTTATCGCTCCGTCGAAGGCGGCGGGCGAGGGCGGCGGAAGCTCCAAGGGCAAACGCGTTGCCGTGGATGCGAAGCTGGACCTCGTTCACGGGTTCAAGGGTGAAGCAGTCAGTTCGCTCGATGCGCAATACAGGGTATCGGCGTCAGGGATTGCCACCGGTTCCGTGCGGGCAAGCCACTCCGGTGGCGGCGCGTTCCACATTACCAAGACCGCTGAGCAACAGCAGCATCAGCTCAGTGTTGCCTCAGGCAATGCAGGGGCGCTGGCCCGTTTCCTCGATCTCTACGGAAACATGCAGGGCGGACAGCTTGCGGTTTCCCTGGCAGGGCAGAATCTCGACGCGCTGGCAGGGCAGGTGAATGTCGAGAATTTCTGGATCGTGAATGAGCCGCGGATGGAATCGCTCGTCGCTGCCACAGATGGCGCTGCAAAGGCAGATGTCGACAGTTCTCGCTTGAGCTTCGAACGTGGTGCTGCCCGCGTGGCGATCAATGGCAGTCGACTGGATATCGCCGACGGCGTGCTCAGAGGAAGCCTGATCGGCTCCACCTTTCAAGGCGCATACAACGAAAAGGCGGATATGGTGGAGATCACCGGTACCTTCATGCCGTTTTACGGTCTCAACCGCATATTCGGCGAGTTGCCTGTGATCGGTCAGATCCTTGGCAACGGGCGGGATCGTGGCCTGATCGGGATCACCTACAAGCTCAGTGGCAAAGCCAGTGATCCCGAACTCTTCATCAATCCGATCTCGGCCATCGCGCCGGGGATTTTCCGGCAGATATTCGAATATCGGTGACGGGTGAAGCCGCCTAGCGCGGCTTGACCAGGACGTGCTTCTTGCGGCCTACGGAAAGCTTGATGACCCCGTCCGCGTTCAACGCGCTGTCGGACACGGTGGCGCGGTCATCGTTTACCTGAATATCATTGACCTTCAGTGCGCCACCTTTCACATGGCGACGGGCTTCACCATTTGACGCTGCAAGTCCGGCTTTGACAAAGAGCGCAAGCACGCCGATCCCTTCATCCAGTTCCTTGCGGGGAACATGGATCGAGGGAAGTTCTGCAGCGTGCGCGCCTTCCTCGAAGGTCTTGCGTGCGGTCTCTGCAGCTTTCTCTGCCGCTTCGCGGCCATGAAGCATTGCAGTTACCTCGGTCGCCAGCACCTTTTTCGCTTCGTTGATCTCCGCCCCTTCAAGTGCGGCGAGCTTGGCGATCTCGTCCATTGGCAGTGTGGTGTAGAGCTTCAGGAAACGGCCGACATCGGCATCTTCCGTGTTACGCCAGAACTGCCAGAATTCGTAAGCGCCCAGCAGGTCGGGGTTCAGCCAGACGGCGCCGTCCACGCTCTTTCCCATCTTCGCGCCTGAAGCAGTGGTCAGCAGCGGCGAGGTCACTGCATAGAGCTGCGGCGTGCCCATGCGGTGGCCGAGATCGATACCGTT